>JAFASN010000109.1 GCA_019244415.1 Verrucomicrobiota bacterium
AGGCGCCGAGCTTCGCCGCCGCGCCAACCCAGCTGGAGCCGACGATGAAGACGATTTGGGTGAGGACAAGGTCGCGCAAGCCAAGTGGCTTCCGAAGCGCGCCGCTGTGGTGTTGTACTTCGCGATCAGCGTTGCCCAGAGTTCGCATCGTTAGGCCGCGATTGTAGGGCAACCGCATCGGTTGCCGACTTCAAAAAAGCAGCGTTCGCCTAAGATTACCGCGAGTACCGATCGCCCCGATTTCGGCCCGCTGCCGAATGATGATGCCTCAGTCGCGCAACAGGTCGGGACGGTTTTTCTCGGTCCGTGCAAGCGCCTGTTCCCTGCGCCAGCGGGCAATCTCGGCGTGATTTCCACCGAGCAAAACGTCCGGTACTTTCCAGCCGCGGAACTCCGCTGGCCGCGTGTACTGTGGCGCTTCGAGCAAACCTTCCACGAAGCTATCGTCAGCGGCGGAACGCACGTCACCGAGCACTCCCGGCAACAAACGGGTGATGGCATCGACGAAAACCACCGCGGCAATCGCGCCATTCGTGAGTACGTAATCGCCAATGGAAATCTCCTCATCCACCAGATTCTCGACCACGCGATGATCGACCCCTTCGTAATGCCCGCAGATGATGATCAGATGTCCATCGCGCGAAAATCTTTGGGCGGCATGCTGATCAAACCGTCTGCCCTGCGGAGTCATGAGTACAACCCTGCTCTCGCCTGCACGCAATGAGTCCACCGCCGCGAAAATTGGTTCCGGCTTCATCACCATTCCCGGCCCGCCGCCGAACGGCGCGTCGTCAACGATGTGGTGCCGGTCATTTGTCCAATCGCGCAGATTATGAATGTGCAGCTCGAGCGCGCCGCTCTGCTGCGCCCGCTTCATCATGCTCTCGTTTAAAGGAGCCCGGCAGATTTCGGGGAACAAGGTGATGACGTCGATGCGCACCTAACTTGTGCTCCTGCTCGTGGTCGTGCTCGTAATCGAAGATCGAATCTGAACTCCGAGCGTGAGTACGAACACGAGTACTACTCGACGATCTCCAGTGTCGCGCGCTGATTGTGCCGCGAGGCCGAGCTGGAGAGCAATGCGCGGATCGCCTGAATCGTCTGGCCATTGCGGCCGATGATGCGGCCGACGTCGCTTTGGCGAAGCTGAAGGCGGAAGGTGATGAATTTTCCCGACGGCACTTCCGTGATCATCGCTTCGTCCGGGAATTCGGCGAGCTGGCGAACAATGAACTCGAGGAATTCACGCATGCTTCATTCTGCGTCAGTTCCGAGCGAAGTCGAGCACGCGCTCGAGCTCGAGCACTGGCCAAAGATCAACCGTGGTCTAGCGGCTTGCTTCGGGCGAGGCTACAACGCTGCCGGCCCGACACTCTCCGCCGCTTTCCGGTTCTTCTTTATCAAACTGCGCACGGTATCGCTTGGCTGAGCGCCGCGCCCGATCCAGTGCTCTATGCGGTCGAGCTTGAGCGTGCTGTTGTGTCCCGTTTTCTTCGGGTCGTAAGTACCGACAAGCTCGATAAATTTCCCATCACGCGGGCTGCGGCTATCAGCCACGACGACCTTGTAGTACGGGCGGTTGAGCGCGCCTTCTCTGCGTAGTCTGATTGATACTGCCATCTGGTCGGTTGAGGAGTTGAGAGGATGGACTGAATTGCGCTTTTGGCAAGTCAGCTTCGTATGCGCGACATCCGCGCCATCATCCGTTTCATTTTGCCTGTACTCTTCATCATTTTGCGCATTTGATTGAAGCGCTGAAGCAAATCGTTCACTTCCGTGACAGTGCGGCCGCTGCCCCGCGCGATGCGCTGACGCCGGCGGGCGTTTAAAATATCCGGCTTACTGCGTTCCTGCGACGTCATGGAAAGTACGATCGCTTCCACGCGGCGGAGCTGTTTTTCGTCAATGGAAAGGCCGGGCACGTTGCTCATGCCGGGCAGCATCCCGATGATGTTTTCCAGCGGGCCCATGCGGCGCATCATTTTGAATTGCGCAAGGAAATCGTTGAAATCGAAGCTGGCACTACGCAGCTTTTTCTCGAGCCGCGCGGCTTCTTCTTCGTCCACTGCTTCGGCGGCTTTTTCCACCAGGCCGACGATGTCGCCCATGCCGAGAATTCGCCCGGCCAGCCGATCCGGAACGAACGGCTCGAACTGATCCAGCTTTTCACCGGTGCCGCCAAACTTGATCGGCCGTTCTGTGACTTCGCGCATGGACAACGCGGCACCGCCGCGTGCGTCGCCATCGAGTTTGGTCAAAATGATCCCGGTAATTTGCAGCGCGTCATTGAAGTGCGTAGCGACGCTCACTGCCTGCTGGCCTGTCGCCGCATCAGCCACGAGCAGGATTTCCTGCGGCTGCAAAAAATCGCGCAGCCGCTTGAGTTCCTGCACCAGCGGCTCGTCGATCTCCTGCCGGCCGGCGGTGTCAAAGATTTCCACGTTTTGTGTCTGGGCCTGCGCCCAGGTGATGCTGGCTTTAGCGGAACGCACCACGTCCTTCTCTTCCGGCGCGGGCGTGTACACCGGCACATCGACCTGGCTGCCCAGTGTGGCCAGTTGCTCAATCGCGGCAGGACGTTGCAGATCGCAGGCGATGAGCACCGGCGTGCGTCCCTGCTTTTTCAGATAGCGCGCGAGCTTGGCTGATGAGGTTGTTTTTCCGGCGCCATTCAGGCCGACCATGAGGATGCGCGCGGGTTTTTGCAGGTTGAGCGGCGCGGCGTCGCCTCCGAGCAAGGCTGTTAATTCGTCGTGAAAAATCTTCACGATCTGCTGCCCGGGCGTGACGCTGCGCAGTACTTCCTCACCGAGCGCCTTGTCCCTCACGCGGGCGATAAATTTTTTCGCGACCTGAAAATCGACGTCGGCTTCGAGCAACGCCAGCCGCACCTGGCGCAGCGCCTCGTTAATGTTTGCCTCGCTGATCGTGCCGTGACCGCGAAGGTCTTTGAAAATGTCCTGAAGCTTATCGCCGAGTTGAGAAAACATATGGGTTTAGTTGAACCGGGGAGCGAGTTCCGGTAGCGCACGCGTCTCTGGTGCGCTACCCGGCTTAGACATTGCGACTATTTTTTCGGTGCTCCGGTTGCGCTCGCTGCGGCTGGTGCCCCTGCATTCTCGGCGATGGCGAAGGTCCAATGCGCTTCCGCTTTCTTACCCTGCGATTTTGCTTCGATGATGACCGTCACCTTGTCGCGCAGTTTCTCCGTTACCTGGTATGAAACAGTGTGCGTCGCCGGATCAAATTTCGCCGGCACAACACCGAGTCCGCTCACCCGCATCAGTACGCTGCCCGGATCGATTTGCCCGAAGGCGGCGAGATTTGCCGTGATCAGCGGCGAAGGGGTTTTCACCGTTTCGCCGTCGCCTGGTTTCGCCTGCAAATTCGTCGCACCGAATTCCGCCACGGGCGCACCGCCGGCGGTCGAAGTGGCTATCATCGAGATCGCGTCGGTGAATACCTTCGGCTTATTCCCCTCGATTAAGTACCGGCCGAGCGAATCATTGTTGGAGCGGAAGGTGATCGGCTGGCCATAGACGGTGAAGAGCGCTTCGTAGCCGGCCTGCATGCAAACTTCCTCGATGTGCTTGTTATAGTAGCCGTAGGGCACGGCGAAACAGTTCACGCGGATACCGAGCCGCTGCTCCAGCGTTTCCTTGCAACGCACGATCTCATTGTGCAGCCACTGCTCGTACTCAGCCGGATTGAGCTTCTTCTTGGCGATCTTATCATACGGCTTGCGCAAATCCGAGTGCGTTTCCGAATGCGCCTCGATGTCCACTCCGGCGTCGCGCATTTCCGCCAGCTGCTCCCACGTGATCGCTTCCCCGCCGCCGAAGTGTCCGCCGCGCACCCCTTCCGTGTAGATGAACAACGTGAGCGGGTAATTGAACTTCTTCATGATCGGCCAGGCCACGTCGTACTGAGATTTCCAGCCATCATCGAACGTAATGATGGCGCAGCGCGGCGGGATGTTTTTCTCGCCTCGTTTCCACGCCAGAAAATCCTGCATGCCAATGACGCTGATCCCGCGGTTTTTCAGCTCCTGCATCTGCTGCTCGAACATCTGCGGCGTAATCTCCGTGTCCGGGCGGCGCACCTGGTTCACAAAACGGTGATAGCCGAACGCAATAACCTGCGCAGTCTGATCGACGGCCACCTTGCCCGGTGACGCTGCGGCGGGTTCGCCAGAAGCGGTACTCGGCTCAGCCGTGGCAGTGGGAACGGGCGTGGGCGTTTCCCCGATGGTTTTTACCTGGTGCGATTTCTTGCAGGTGGGCAGTGCGAGCGCGAGGAGCAGTGGAAGAAGAGCAAACTTTGGGAGCATAGAAACGAAAGGGCTTTAGATGTGGACGCGTGAAACTCAAGCGGATTTTGTGCGAAGGGCGGCATTAAAATTGCATTTTTTAGGGCAAATTTGTCAGCGCTTCGCGATGCGTCTATCAATCCGGATGCGATCTTCTCTCGGAACTACTCTCGTACTCGGCGCGCTCGCGCTCGCCGGCTGCCAGACTGTTTCCGAACAGCCGGTCGCGACGAAAAACACCACGCGCACCTTCACCACTGTCGTCGTTGATGCCGGGCATGGCGGCAAAGACAGTGGCGCGTATCGCCGGTTCGGACCGCCGGAAAAAGCAGCGACGCTGGATGTGGCACGGCGGCTCAGCCAAAAATTGCGTGAATCGCAGTTGCAGGTCGTCATGACGCGCTCGGACGACACTTTCATTCCGCTCGATACGCGCGTGGACATCGAGAACCACACGAAGAACTGCATCTTCGTGAGCATTCATTTCAATGATTCCCGCAAACGCGGTATCAAGGGTTTCGAGACGTACTATCACGCGCCTGCCTCGTTCGACCTGGCGCGAGAGGTGCAAAGCAAGCTCTGCTCGATGAAAGGCTCGGTGAACCGCGGCGTGCACGTGGCGAACTTCCGCGTCTTGCGCAAGGCGATCTATCCCGCTGTGCTCGTCGAGTGCGGCTACCTGAGTAATCGCGCGGAAGGCTACGAGGCTCGGAGCGACAGCTATCGCGAGCAGCTGGCGGATAAAATTGCCGAAGCGATAGTCGAGGCGCGTTACGGTCCGGGAGTGTACCGCACCGCGAGCACGAACCAGCCAGCAACAGTACAGCCGTTGCCGCCGCCTCCGGGCGAAGGTCCCGGCCTCGCGCCGCGGACATTAAGCCGGCCGTGGGCGCCAGGTGAATAGCGAGACGTGACTAGTTAATGGCGGCGCGGTGTTGCTACTGATCACCCATCACGCGCACTGAGCGGCCAGCGCCAGTGGGCTCGATGTTATAAGTAACTCGTGACTGAAGCCATCTCATAATAGTTTTGTCATTCTGAACCTCGCTGTAGGGCAACGATTCCTCGTTGCCGAACCCGCCGCATCTCAATGCGGTTGTAGTTAGAAACTCCGCCCGCGTTTCTCCGGTCCGAGTACAGCGATGACGGCGAGCGCGACAAAAACGGCGGCCGCGAACAGCGCCATGCCCATCGCGTAATTTGGATGCGCGGCTGATCCGAAGTGCATCGCGAGCCGCGCCTCAATGAGCGCGGTGTTTGCCGCAAGCAAATTGCCCAGTTGATACGCGAAGCCAGGGAAGGTGCCGCGCACGCCCACGGGCGAAAGTTCGTTCAAGTGCACCGGCACGACACCCCACGCGCCTTGCACCATAAATTGCATTAAGAATCCGCCGAGTACGAGCAGCAGCACGCCGGGTGAGAAAACCCATAGCGGAATCAGGAGCAAACCCACCAGTGCGCAGCCGACGATGGCGCGGCGTCGCCCGTACTTTTGTGAGAAATGGCCGATCACCGTGCCGCCGCAGATCGCGCCGAAACTATAGATGATCCCGATGGCCGCTTTGGCACTTACACCAAACCGACGCTGCTGGCCCAGAAAGGTTTGATACAGGTCCTGAGTACCATGTGACATGGCGTTGAACGCCGTCATCAGCACGATCACGTAAAGGAAAAGCAGCCAGTGCTCGCGCCCAATCGTGCCGAGGTTTCGCCAGAACGCCGGCGCGTTCTTTTTCTCGCGCCGCCAGCTCGGTGACTCTGGTACTTTCGCGCGGATGTACAAGACCAGCACAGCCGGCAGCGCACCCACGATGAACAGCCCGCGCCAGCCAAGGAACGGAAACACAATCCAGTAGACGATTGCGGCGAGCAGATAGCCGAAGGCGTAACCTTGCTGGAGAATGCCGGAAAACAGACCGCGGGCGTTCACGGGCAGCGCTTCCATCGCGAGCGATGCCCCGAGGCCCCATTCTCCTCCCAGGCCGATGCCGTAAAGCGCGCGAAAGATCAGTAGCCATGTGTAACTCGCAGAGAACGCCGTGAGCAATTCCATCGCGGAATAGAAAATGACGTCGATCATTAACGGAATGCGGCGGCCGAACCGGTCGCCGAAGAGCCCGAACAGAAAAGCGCCGACCGGCCGCATCGCCAGCGTGAGCGTGATGGCATAGGTGATCTCCGCGATGCTGCGCTGGAAGTCGTGTGCCAGCGGTGGAATGACAAATGTGAGCAGGAAATAATCGAACGCGTCGAGCGACCAGCCAAGAAAGCAGGCAATGAAGGTGTTGCGCTGGTCGCGATTCAATGAGCGAAACAGCCGCCACGCTTCCACCCGCCTCACCTACGTTTCATGCTGCGCGAAGTCGAGATAATCTCTGATGAGGCTAAACGTTGCCCCGCTGAGGCATCGCGGTGTGTTCTTCATCAAGATGGCGGATTTGCTCGATGATCCTCTCCAGCTTCTCGCCCGTTCTGCGTACTCGACGCGGAGGACGCCGTCCGGCGTTTCCGAGGGTGTGATCAGCCCCGTAGCGATTACGGAGCAACAATCGAACACGCTAGAACGGGTAATGTAAACGCAGTAGCTGCGGCTTGTCTGTCATGCTAACGACAAACAGCTCACCGTAGTCATTGTCCGGAATCTGGACGGCCTCATTGATGCCGAGCATCTTCATCAGCTGAGGTATGGTGTCGCCGTGGCCGACAACAAGCGCGTTACCTTGTCCTTCGCGCAGCTTCTGTATAAGCTGGGGAAGATCATTTGCCGCAACGCTTGTCGACGTCACGTTCGTTGCCTTCGCTAGTGGCGCAGCGGTTTCCTGAGTACGCTTGAATTGGCTGGTAAAAATAGCCATGATGTTGGCGTCCTTCAGCATTCGAGCTAGCGCCTCGGCGCGCTTCTGCCCGGCGGGAGATAGGTTAGGATCGTTTCCCAGCATCGCAAGCTTCTCTGCGTGCCGCACGACGAAAATAACTGGCGAGGCTTTGAGCCGTCCAGTCGCTAGAAGCACAATTACCGCTGCAAAAAGGAAACGTACCGGCGCATTCATGCTCGAATATGAACGACGCACGGGTTCCATGCTAGTATTGTCACATTGTCACGGTCGTCGGGTTAGTTACCATTCAACAATGGCTTGGGCAGTGTTCTTGCGCGCCGTTAATGTCGGCAGGGCGAACCGGTGCCGGCCGGCTTTGCTCGCGCAAGAGCTAGCTGACTTCGGCCTATTAAATATCGGGGCAGTCGGGACGTGGGTAGTTCGCGAAGATGTAAGCGAACCTGTGCTGCGCAGAGCGATCGCTGAAAGGCTGCCATTCAAATGCGAGATCATGGTGTGCTCTTCGCGTGAGATTCTTCAGCTTGCCGAACGAAACCCCTTCACCGCGCAATCTGCCAGCGCTAATATGACGCGCTTCGTCAATGTCCTCCATCAGCCGCCGCGCATCTCGTTTTCTCTTCCGCTACTTATGCCGACAAAGCCGAAATGGCTGCTGAAGGTGATTGCAATAGAAGGACGGTTTGTACTTGGTGTTTATCGGCGAGAAATGAAGGCGATCGCGTGCCTGGGTAAGCTGGAAAAGCAACTCGGTGCGCCTTCAACTACGCGTAACTGGAATACGATCGAGAAAGTAGTAAACGTTTTACGGGATATTAGTGGCTGACATCGGCCTCGGTATTCGGCTGAAGATAATGTTGCCGCCGTCGGCTGTGTACGACGTGCGCTGTTCGAAGAATTGGGAATAACAGCATATAAACCGTCCCGCTATAGTTTCGAATCATCGGAATGCAGGCTAACCCTGCGGCAACTATCCCACGCCTGAAAGCGTAAGTAGTCGCGCAATCTGATAACGCGTGTCGAATAGTTCCAGCTCGTTCAATTGTAGCTCAGCGCGTAGTCGATAAGCATGCAGGCAAAGCAGCGTCATTGCCGCATACACCGCCGCGAATCCAAGGCCGTAGATCACCATTAGCGTGCTAAACTGCCAGCCGCGCATTACCATTACGGAGCTGCCACCGACGAGCACGCTGGTAATGCTAAAATTAAAAAGGAACTTGAGTGGATAAACATAGAAAAGGACGAGGAAAAGCATCACGCAGGTAAGGAACCGCGCCATCCCATCATCCAGTCCGTACCGGCGGCAGAACTTATAATGCCCGTTCCAGATCAGCGCGAGAAAGAGAAAACAAATAGCGAAGGCAGGGAAGCCGCGCATGGTACTCATAAGATCGTCGAACGATTTCGGCACATCGAGCGACACGACCAGCAAGGTCAGCGCAAAGCCAAATACCGCGTCGCTGAATGACTCAAGCCGCGTCACTTCGATCCCACGCAACCGGAACCCCGGCAAGTCCCGCGATTCAATCATCGGCTCCATCTACCCGATAAGTACCGCCTTGCGCTGAATGGACAAGCCGCTCTGTTTACTCTCGAACACTAACGCACAGATCCGGCGCAGTTGCGCGAAGCGCCGGGAAGTTTAGTCTGAGTACGGTCAAGCACGAAAGGCTAAAGGCCGAATGGCCTTCACCTCCCTACGCTGGATTCGATGCCGCAGGCGAACTCAATTGAGGCTGTACACTTCCACAAGTGCGTTGCCCGTGGCGTTGTTCTTACCCCGGACAATTGCGGTGTAAGTTGCGGGAGCAAGAGTTGTGAGGATCGCGGATTCCAAGTCGCTCGGTGGCGCATAACCGCTGCCTTGAATCGCTCCTTGCTGCGTATCCTTCCAATTATCGTTATATTGAATAAGAGTGCCATTACTGTTATGCAATTCGAGCGTTGGATCGGCTAGTACGTTTGGCACACCGAAGTGGCTTAGAGTCGGTCCCAGCGCGCGAATGATGACCGTCTGATTTTCAGCCGCCACGCTAATTCCGGCGATCATCACATTGTCTCCGGTGCCGACGTAATCGCGAGTAGAGATGTTGATAAACTGGCTTCCTATTGCGTGATCTAAATCGTAAGCCTCCACGAGCGCGACACCCGTGTCGCCACTAACACCGCGAACAATGGCTGTGTAGCTGCCGGGATTGAGCGTCGTCAGGATCGCTGATTCGAAGTAGTTCGGCGGTGCGAATCCGCTGTTGATAATTGCCTGCTTGTTCGGCGCATTACCCCAATCATCGTTAGCAGTAATTAGTGCCCCATGAGAATCGTGCAACTCGAGGAAAGGATTGGCCAAAGCGTTAGCAACGCCATAGCGGGCAAGGCTAGGACCAATGGCGCGCAGAACGATGTTCTTTGGCTGTGCGCCGCTGATAACGAATCCGCCGATTAGGACGTTGTCGCCTGTCTCGACAGTGCCGCGGGTCGAGATGTTCGTAATGCCAGACGAGACGTAAACATTCAGAGTGGAGCTAGTGGGGACAACGAGCAAGCCATCGCCCGCTCCCAAACCAGTCGTGAGAGTGGCGTTTTGCTCGTCCGGCGCCGGAATTGGAGCGCCCACCTGCGTGCTCCAGATTTGCTTCCCCTGAAGGTCGAGTCCGTAAAGCAGGCCAGATGTGCTGCCTATATAGATTGTTCCATTAGCGATCAAAGGCGCGGAGTTCAGACCACCGTCGCCGGCAAAGCTCCACAAAACCTGACCCGTCGGAATATCTACACCAGTTAAAGTCCCCGACGATGAGTAAACCGCTAGATTATCGATGAACGCGGGTAGTCGATCAGATGCAAAGCTACCCACATTTGCGCCGTTATCCGCGTCTATTATCAGGCCGTCTGTTGAACCGACGCTTGGGTCATGGACGTACAACTTGCCCAGGTGAAAGACAGGTGCACTGCCATCGCCACCCCCAGATGCGCCGGAGTAGTTCCATTGCAACTGACCGGTCACTGGATTAAAGGCAGATGCCGGATAGTCCAAAGAGACAAACACGTGCGTCAGAGTTACTGCAGGCGAGCTCCGAATCCCGCTAAATAGATTCGCTGTCCAGACGGCGCTGCCGTTAGTTTCGTTAACAGCATACAGAGTTGCGCCTTCGCCCACACCTGCAAGGAAAATAGTTCCATTCACCGCGGCTGGCGGAGCAGTAAAATCGTATTGACCGGGAAGAGTGACGCTCCACAGCGGATTACCAGTCGCTGCATCAAACGCCTGCAACAGGCCATCAAAGTTCACCACAAAAACTTTTCCCGAATCATAAGCAGCATCGGCGACGGCGTATGTACCGGTGATATTCACAGACCAGACTTGCTGCCCGGTACTTTCGTTGAAGGCGACCAGCGACTTGGCAGGGTAAGATGACTGATTGTCCCACACTACCGTAGTGACGATGATCAATCCTTGCGCGATCAACGGGTATGAAATAGAGACGACGCCAAGAGGGGTGAAATCGTGCCGCCATTTCAAAGCCAGCGGCGGCACGACGGTGCTTGAGGCATCATTCCCATCGTGCACTGCGTTATTCTGCCAGGCTACTGACTGGTCCGGGAACGGTGATGCCGTCGGGGTAGGCGTCTGGGCAGCGGCGAAAATCAACCCCAACAGATTCGCGGCGACTCCTGCGATAAGGATAACGAATACCCGCTTCATAATGACTTCGGCTTAATACCGCCTCCTTTTGAGGTGATGATTAGGTGCGCCACTTCCGATGTGAGACGTGCACGCGGAAATGAGATAGGACATTGGCGGCCCCTCTAGCACTATGAGGATGTCAGAGCCCCTGTCAGAGTGTCAATCCAGAAGTTGCGTAGCTCGCGCGCACCCAGAACTACTGGATTAGAAGCGGCCGGCGATCCGCCTTGCTTCTACAGCCGCAACTGCCGCGCAATCCAGACGGCGCGCCGCAGCTCCCCCGCCATGGCACGGGCAACTGGAGAGCGCTGCTGTCTTAAGCT
The DNA here is from genome assembly GCA_019244415.1 of Verrucomicrobiota bacterium. GTDB lineage: Bacteria > Verrucomicrobiota > Verrucomicrobiia > Chthoniobacterales > UBA10450 > AV69. The sequence continues at coordinate 11,149 of JAFASN010000109.1, forward strand.
CCGTTTTTTACCTCGGCAAAGACGAGCCGGCCGCCGCTTGTTTGCAGCGCGCTTGAAACGACGATCCTCGCCGTTGTCCCAATGAGCGGACGAGCATGATTGACGACGATCATCGTGCCATCCGCCAGGTAGCCGACGGCCTGATGCGCTTCGCGGCCTTCCTTCACCAAATCCAGCTCCATCTCCTCGCCGCTATGGACACTGGCCCGCAGCGCACGCGCGAGCTCGGCCAGGTTAAGCGTGGCGACATGGCGCAGACGCGCCACCTGGGTAAGTGCGTTGTCGTTCGTGAGCAAACGCGCGCCGAGCAGTTGCGCAGTCCGAATGAGCCGTTCGTCCACGGAGCCCTCCCCGGACTGGCTTTCGTGAATGGTGAGGTCGATCTCGCGTGAGAGTTGCAGCTGGTTCAGCATTTCCAGGCCGCGCCGGCCGCGTTCGCGTTTAAGTGGCTCGCGCGAATCAGCGAGGGTTTGCAGTTCACCTAAAACGTAACCGGGCACGATGAGGGCGCGGCTGAGAAAGCCCGTGGCACACAGCTCCGCGACGCGCCCGTCGATGATCGCGCTCGTGTCAAGTACCAGCGGCTCGTGCTCAGTGGTTTCGCGGGCGAAACGCACGTAGGGAATGATGAGCGAGAACTCGTCGCGATTGCTGCGCATGGCCAGCATCATGCCGAGATAAGCGAAGATGGTATATACGATCAGGCGCACCGTCCATTGCGTCGTCTCCGTCTGAAAGCGAAGAACGCCCGATGCGCTGAGCAGGTTCGCGAAGATCAGACCGAGCAGCAGCCCGAAGGTGGCCGAAGAAAACGCCCGCAGCGAAATGCCCTTGAGCAATCGGTCGGCAAGTACTACGGCAAGGCCGATGACAATCCCGATGAGCAGACCGGGAACGTGCAGCCCTTCGGTCTCACGCGAGATCAGTGCGCCGATCGTGCCGCAGAACGTCACAAACAGGACGCGCAGCAGATTGACGGTAAAAATGGGAGTCATCGACTTCGCGGTGGCGACGGCGGAGGGGGTTGGACCTTCGCCGCGCTATCGCGATAGAAGAGCACACCGTGTGCGCGGAGATTAGCAATTAACGCCCGCAGATCGCCCGCCAGTGTGGGATCGTTGATCAGCGTGCCCAGCAGACCCTTGCCACCGGTAGCCTCGCGCATCAATTGCGTCGCGGAAGAGAATGTCTTGCGCGCCTCCGCGATCGTGCCCTGCAAATCATCGGCGTCCTTTTTCGCCGAGGTCATGGTGTCGTCAGCCTTGGCTACCACGCCGTCGAGCTTTTTCGACGTCTCCGAAAGCGAGGTCGTCGTTTCGTTCAGGTGCTCGACACTCGTGCGCAGGTTTTTCAATGTTTCTGGCGAAAGTGCTTCCGTGTTCAGTCGCGTGACCGTGCCGTTGATATTCTGCACGGCAGTACGCAGATCGCCCACAAGCAGATTGCCTTCACGCGTCAGGTCCGCGATCCCCGTTTCACGCGCGCCATCGACGATCGCGCCATGAGGCAGAAAGTCGGTCGCCGGGCCGGGCGGCATTGTCACATTCACGAAACGATCACCGAGCAGCCCGGAGCTGCCTACGGTGATTTTGCTGTCCTTGGGGATTTTCACGTAATCATAAATGCGCAACGGCACCGCCACGCCTTCTCCTCCCCGGGTCAGATGCGGCAGATCGGCCACACGACCGATGCGCGCGCCGCTGAACAGCACGTCCGATCCTTTCAGCAGCCCGCTCGCATCTTTGAACCGGACGGTGATTCCGTAGTACGTTTTAAATCCTTCTCCCAGCCGGCCGAACTCAACCACGAACCCGGCGATCATGGCCAGGCCTATCGCAACAAAGATACCGACCTTAAATTCCAGCGCGGTGTCACGATTCATCTGGCCGGTAATGTAGCGCGAACGGCGAAACGCAAAGCAAAATCGCGATCGGCTTTGTGCGGCACCGTTCTGCCGCGCTCTCCAGTGCACCTGTACTGTGCGACGATGTGTTGCCTTTTGTGCGAAAGGCCGGGGCGTGGCCTCGGGCCAGCAGCGTTCCTCCGATGCATAGCGTAGTGCGGCTGTGATCTTGAAGCCTAAACGTGCTGCCAGTCGTACCCCGCCCAGTCGAAACAAATGTACGATCTTGCGCGCGAGCGCAGCTTGTGTCAGGCGTATCCGGTACCACCAAGGTTATTCAGAAGGTCGACTGGCTTGCGGACCATCGACTAGTATTAATATTGCAACCGTAGTGGCGTTGATCTTGCTCGTGCCGGTTTTTTCGACACATGCTGAGGAATCGCGGGTGAAAGTTATCGAGGGCCAGCTTTTCGACAGCGCGACCGGCGCGCCCGTCGCTGGTGAGGTGATACAGCTACGGCGAGCTAACCGCATGGAAGCCGTGCCAGTCAAGATAGCAACTACAATGTGCCAGTTACCGGCTGGGCGGCGGTTCACTCCAGCGCTTGGTTAAGCGTGTGGCTGGGGTACTAATGTCCACACATGCTGAACAATCTTCCATTGTCCATCACTACCAAGGCGAAAAATCATGACGTATTGCCCAGTCAAATGCTGACTCGCCTCGGTAGCTCTGTTTCTCAACGTCTCTTCGTACTCGCCGGACTCATAAGCCAAACTCCCCGACACGTCCGCGTTACGGCTTTTAAGCGTAAGATCGGTATCAAAAGTCGTGACAACTTTCTAGTACAATTCACGAATTGCTGCGATTCCTTCAATTCGCTCTCCGGTTGGCTGTAGGAACACCGCGTCAGTATCATAATAGCCGGCTACCGACGCAATATCTTTTGATTTAAACGCCGTTAACTACTGATTTCTGAGTGTAGCGATCTGGCCGCTTGCTTCTGAGTTGGCGGAAACAGCCAGAGTTTCGGTCCATCCGGCGAAGCAGAACGTCAACGTGAAGATCGCACGTACGATGATCGACATAGGTAATTGACCGCTAATGCACCGGATCAATACTGTGCTGGACAGATTCTGCTGGCTTCTCACCGATTTCAACGACTTCGATTGTGAGACAATCCTTCCAGTTCTCGAGCCAAACCTCGAATAAACCAGGCTCATCGGTTTCCATCAGTTGAAAACATCTATCGCCATCCTTCTCCAGCCAGCTGTTCAGGTAATGGAGTCCTGCCGGCAGCATTCGACCGTTTTGCTGAAAGCGCCGATAAATCTGTTCCTTCGCGCCCGCAGCAAAATGTTCGATCACCATGTAAAGCTTCATGAGGCGCACGCGCCTGACGACACAGAAGACCAATTAGCGTCCGAGAACTCCCGCTGTCGCTGCAAGCTGAACGCTGTAGCTACGCACAACGAGGAGAACAGAACGCGCGCGGTCACCTGCGTCGGCTCGTCAGAGGTTTGCGGTGATTTGCGCTGTTCGCATGGACTCGACGAATGCCAAGATGTATCCATCTGGATCCCGGACATAGAACTCTATGCCATACGGCATGTGACGCAATTGAACGACGAAAGTGACGCCGGAAACAGCAAAAGCGTCCGAAAGTTTCTGAGCGTCGTGAACGCCAACGTAAACGTCAATCTGCTCCTCGCCCTCAAAAGCGGCTTGGTCACGCATGGGTGGCGGAGAACACTATTTATCTAGCGAGAACAAGATGAGCGACGGCGGACCGGAGCACGCGCTGCACGGAATGGAACGGACTGGCAAGCCGTGACATAGACCTTGGGCCGCAGGCTGAACGAGTCGCGCGAGTGAATCAATGGAAGTGTGGAAGTCATCTCAAAAGTGAAGCGTGAAACGTGCAGCGGTCTGCCATCGTCTGGTTAGGTGCCGCTGCGATCAGGGTCATGATGTCCAAGACTTCCTTTTCCTCGATTTCGGATTTGTTGGCCTTATAGAGAACGTGACGAACGGATTGAGCACGCGCACACCTCCGATCTCCAGTGCGTGATTGTCCTTCGTCCAGAAGATGCGCCGATCGCGACGATAGAAAACCCTCTCGCCCTCATCATCGAAGACCATGATCTGGAATAACCAAGCCTCTCGCTGCGGATCGCTAATCCAAATATCGTGCACGGCTGCCTCCACCGCGGTGCCATCCCAAGCGGTCTGGGTCCTCGGAGGATTACAAAGGAAAACCTGTTCCCTCCCGATAGAGTGCAAGCAATCCAGTATCTCAGACCGAAAGACGCCAATGTCGATGTCTGCGTGGGCGCGAGTCTGCCGACAAAGTATCAAGTCGAGCGAATATCCGCCACACAAAGTCCAGTTCTTGAAGACGCCGATATACTGCTGCACTTCTTGCAATGCTACTGGCTTCCACCGGCTCGGGCTACGCATGGCTCTAAGCACCTAACCGGGTAGCCGTCGGCTGTAGCGCCTGGTTAGGCCCAATATTATCGCATCTGGTACCCCGATACTTGCCACCTCCCGGTCTCAGTTGTCAGTGTGACTTCTTCTGCAGCTTTGGCCTTGTGCTCAAATGACGTTTTGAAGATCACCAATTCATAGTTGCCGTCTGGCGCACCGAGCAGTGTGTGGCTGTATGTGACGCGAAAGAAAGCCCGGTTCTTGGGCTTGCCGAGAGGTGCGCGTCGCGCTCGCATCCAACTGAGAAACTCATCTTCGTGCCCCGTACGCATTAACGCGAGGTGCGCGCTCAAGGTAAGCTTGTTTGAACGCGCCAGCATCGAGCAAATGCCATCCAACGAACCGCCGTTTGTCGGGCTTCTTGATCTGAAGCAGCAATCGCTTGCGCAACACACTAAATGCTCAAGTAAACTGTAGCAAACACGACGAGTATACGGCTCATAGAAGAATAATAGACTGGAGGCGATTCTGGTGGCAAGCTGAAGCGCTGCTTTGAATCCAAGCCTCGGGCCTAACGAGGATTAGGGGAACGTTCGTTTTTTCACGAACAATTTTCGTCTATTTCTTGGTTGTGTGCTGCCACTCTCGCGCAATCCTGAAAACTGTGCTTCGAGATGTAGAAACGCGCTGAGCAGTTCATCTGAGTGCACGACGTGACGCTTACCCTTGCGGTGTACGTCCGCAATCCAGCGCCATCCGTCCGGTGTAATGGAGCTGCAGTAGCCCCAACTCCACCCGGCAGCACTGAGTATCTTATCTTTGATTTCCCAATACTTCATCGGTTCGCTATCGTTTCTGCCTTCACAGCATGAAGTGGCTCACCGATCCTTGCGAGAATACACCTTGTCAGCGGTTTTGTGTCGAAAAACCCGCACTGATCCGCCCGTTGGGCAGTCGAGCGTCATTTAATGACTCAAGCGATTAAGCTTACGAACAGGTCATTGCGCGTTCTGTCATCGCCAATGGTAGGCGCTTCTGTGCGCCCGTAATTGCATAACTACAAGAGTGCGCACGAAGAACGATAATTGTTCTTTAGTCACGCGTTCATTACTGAACTCGCGATGACGCCTTCTCAGTTTCCGTAAGCCGCGAGAATGCTTCCAGCCGCCACAATTAAGAGGCGGTCTCCCGCCCCTAATCCAGTTGTCAAGTAGGCGTTCTGTTCGTCAGGCGCCGGAATTGCAGCGCCAACCTGCGTGCTCCATAGTTGGTGGCCGTTGCTATGCAGACCATAAAGCATGCCGGAACTGCTGCCGATATAAATCGTTTGCTTCACTACCAGGGGGGCCGAGGTCAGACCGCCGTCTCCGGCAAAGCTCCACAACACCTGTCCGTTCCGTGAATCGATTCCGCGAAGAGTCCCGCTCTGCAAATACAGGGCGAGATTCCCGATGAAGGCGGGTGGCCGGTCGGAGGTGAATGCTCCGGTCACGGCGCCGGTGCTGGCATTCAACACAAGACCGCCCGTCTGGTCACAATAATCGTCACGGACATACACCGCCCCTCCATGGACAACGGGCGTCGCGCCACCACCTCCTTCGCAACAGCTACTGTAGTGCCATAGTTCTTGACCCGTCGTGGTACGAAAGCCATATGCCTGCGGGCAGGCGTAAGAAACGAAAACACTTTGCAGAGTAACCGCCGGTGAGCTGTGATCACCGTTCTCCACCGGCATCGTCCAAAGCACTGCTCCATTCCTTTCATTGACGGCATAAACGGTTCCGCCAGAACCGGCGCCACCTGTAAACACAATTCCGTTCACGGGGCCGTTGGAGGTG
>JAFASN010000132.1 GCA_019244415.1 Verrucomicrobiota bacterium
GCCATTACCGGCGGTGATCTGCATTCCGGGACACGGACGCGGTGTGGACGACATCGTCGGCATTGATGAGAACGGCCACAACCGCCCGGGCAAACCTGGTTATCAACACGACTTCGCCATTCAGGTCGTAGAGCATGGAATGGCAGCGTTTGCAATCGAGCCCTTAGCGTTCGGACATCGCCGCGACCCGATTACGACCAGGAAAGGCCCCCGAGCTACGGCGTGCCAGCCCGCGGCCGGATCGGCTTTGTTGCTCGGCGAAACGATGATCGGTTGGCGCGTGTGGGACACAATGCGAGCTGTGGATTGGATAGCCACCAGACCCGAATTGGACAGCTCGAAGATTGGATGCATGGGCATCTCCGGCGGTGGCACCTGCACCATGTTCACTGCCGCTCTCGATACACGCATCAAGGCCGCCTTCGTAAGCGGATATCTGAACACGTTTCGGGACAGTATTATGAGCGTGTCGCATTGCATCGACAATTACGTTCCGGGCATCCTGAATTGGGCCGAGAACTACGACATCGCTGCGCTGATTGCTCCGCGGCCGTTGTTTGCGGAAGGCGGAGATCGGGATCCCATTTTCCCTGTCCATGCCACTCGCGAGAGCTTCGCCCGCGTGCAACACGCTTACACTGTTTTCGGTGCCCCGGCTCGCACAGGTCTCGAAATCTTCCCCGGCGAGCATGAGTTTCATGGCGTGAAAGGCCTCGCATTCCTGTCGCAGGCGCTCGCCTGATCGCGACTATCTCCGGCACCTGCAGGCGGTCTTCGCGATTTCGCCTCGCCCTCACGGTTAATTCGACTCCCCCTCTGTTCGCATAATCAAGTAGTGAACAGACGGACGGCGATTGTTGTAGGCAGTGGGCCGAATGGTCTTGCGGCTGCGATTGAGCTTGCAGGCGCGGGTCTCGATGTGGAGGTACTCGAGGCTTCTGCGCTTCCGGGCGGCGGAGTCCGGTCTGCCGAATTAACGCTGCCAGGCTTTGTTCACGATATCTGTTCCGGTGTTCACCCGTTTGTTGTTGGATCTCCGTTTTTTTCGAAACTGCATCTGGAATCGCATGGGCTGGAGTGGATCTGGTCGCCCGCCGAATGCGCGCATCCGCTCGATGATGGCAGCGCGGTGCTATTGCATCGCGATTTCAAGCTGCTGGATGAGGAATTGGGCCCGGATGCGGCCGCATGGCGCAGAATCTTTGAACCGCTGGCCCGTGATTGGAACACGCTGGCGTCATCGTTCCTGACGCCGTGGCATCTGCCGCGACATCCAGTGCTCGCCGTACGCTTCGGATTACGAGCATTGCAGCCGGTGACAATGCTTGCCCGAGACTCCTTTCGCAGTGAACGCGCGCGAGCGCTTTTCGCAGGTGTGGGCGGACACTCGATCGTGCCGCTGGAACAACCTTTAAGTGCGTCGATTCCCCTGATGCTTACCGCGGCGGCACACGCAGTGGGCTGGCCGATTGCGCGCGGCGGAAGCCAGAGCATCACGAATGCGCTGATACGAGTTCTCGAATCGCGTGGAGGGCGAGTGATCCCGAATGTCCGGGTTTCGCACATTGACGAATTGCGTGGCGCCGATCTGGTGTTGCTGGATATCACGCCGAGACAGTTGCTGGCGATCGCAGATGGGAGGCTGCCGAAAGGATATGTGGGTGCGCTCCGGAAATATCGCTATGGTCCTGGGGTTTTCAAAATCGACTGGGCGCTACGGGAACCCATTCCGTGGACAGCAAAGGAATGCAGCCGGGCAATCACCGTGCATTTGGGCGGCTCGATGTATGAGCTTGCCGCTTCCGAGCGAGATGCGTGGTATGGCAGAGCTCCGGAAAAGCCGTTTGTACTGCTCGCACAGCACAGTTTGTTTGATGAGACGCGTGCGCCGAGCGGTCAGCACACGGCTTGGGCATATTGCCACGTACCGAACGGGTGGAGCGGTTCGGCGCTGAAGCAGATTGAAGATCAGGTAGAGCGTTTTGCACCGGGATTTCGCGACTGCATCGTAGCGCGTTCGGTACATGGTCCCGCTGATATGCAGGCGCTCAATGAAAATCTGATCGGGGGTGATATCAACGGCGGCGCGTTTACGTTAGAGCAGTTCGTTTTGCGACCTACCTGGCGTGAGTACGCGACGCCGCTGAAGGGTGTTTATCTCTGCTCGTCGTCGACGCTACCAGGGGGCGGCGTGCACGGCATGTGCGGATATAACGCCGCCCGCGTGGCGCTCGCGAGCCTGTAATGTTTCAGTATTTGCGTTCGCAGGTCACATACTGGCTTGCGACCGCTTCATGCTTTCTTCGCAGCGGCGCTGCGTTTTCTACCTGTTGCTTTCTTCGTTGCGGTTTTCTTGCCCGCAGACTTTTTCGCTGAGGCCTTTTTCCCAGTGGCGGATTTTACTCCGCTTTTCTTTGCGCCCGTCTTCTTAGCAGCGCGCTTAACACCCTTCTTCGCTGCACTTTTCTTTGTGGTTTTGGTGGCTTTTGTTGCCATGATTCTCCCTTATGCTCATGTAGAGCATTTGACACGATTGTGACGCGATCGTGCGCCAGAATCAAGAGCACGCGAGAGAAACAAAGAAAATCGGCCTACTTGTTCACTTCTTCTTTCCTGCAGACCAACTTCAAATCGGCAGTTCCTTCGGTGGTCTCAATATGGCTCGTCGTTGTCAGCACTTGTCCATCGGACGAGAGTACCCATCGATCCACGATTTCGGTGTCTTCATTTTTTGAGTTCTTGGTCTCGGTGCGAATCATCAGCGCATCACCATCCCAGAAGCTCTTGCTGACTGCCTCGCGCCCGCTCATGACGTTGGTTGCGGGAGTGCCGTCGGTGAA
>JAFASN010000008.1 GCA_019244415.1 Verrucomicrobiota bacterium
AGAAGCATCGGAGTTTACTGCAACGACGAGACGATCACAATACTGGCGGGATTCGGCCAGATACTGCACGTGCCCGGCGTGCAACAAATCGAACGCGCCACAAGTGAATCCGACTGTGTGCCCGATCGACCTCTGACGCTCAACCCAAGAGAGTAGGGCTTGCCTGCCGAAGATTTTTCCGTTCACCACGTCCCAGTAAGATATGAGGCTAAGAACTTCGTCACTAGCATCTATGGTACGGAGCGACAAACTGTACTTAGTACTTGGACGCGGTTGCCCCGAACCGGTGTAACCCGCTCTATTTGACTTGGTAGTAAGGTCGCATCTAGAATGAAAACGCTCGTACGCGATTTCGTACACGCAGTTCAGTCTGGATTGGGGACAGACGCCAGCATGAATTTACTTACGGCGAAAAAGCGCATTGTGAACTTCCGCCTCACGGAAGACGAATACCAGACGTTGCAAAAGGCATGTAGCAGCACAGGCGCTCGAAGCATCTCTGATTACACGCGTTCCGTCTTACTCGGCGCGCTGCCTGACGAAATGGGAGCGCAGAGACCCGACATGTGGCGCCGCATCAGCCAGCTCGAAACGCGGGTGGTCGCGCTTTCAGCGGCTATCCGCGCAATTGAAGCCGTCCTTCCGAATACGCAAGTTGCCATGTCGGCCGTGCAAGGCAAATAAGCGGGGCAAGGACAAGTTTGCCGGTCGAATTCCCGGCTATTTCAAGCTTTGAGGGCCGGAGTGTGCTCGTGGTCGGCGACGTCATGCTGGACGAGCACATCCAAGGCGATGTCCGGCGGTTGTCGCCTGAAGCTCCGGTACCCATTGTCGAGATCCAGAGCCGCCGCTTCCATCCGGGCGGAGCAGCGAATGTGGCAGCCAATATCAGCAGCCTGCGCGGAAGCGTGTTGCTTGTTGGAATAGTTGGAACGGATTCATCTGCCGCGCGATTGCTCGAAGAGCTTTCCTCACGCGCAGTGTCTTCGGATTACCTCATCGCCGTTGCGGACCGGCGCACGACCACCAAAAGCCGCGTCATGGCCGGCGGGCAGCACATCGTTCGTTTCGATGAAGAGTGTCGAATGGATTTGTCTCCCGAACAGGAAGAGCTACTCGCTAATGCGGTCGCACAATGCGTGCGCGATGCGGACGCCTGTATTATTTCGGATTACGCGAAAGGCGTGGCGACCACGAAAGTCTGCCAGAGTGTGATCGCCGCAGCATCCTCAAAGCATATCCCTGTTGTCGTGGACCCTAAGGGGACGAACTACGGCAAATATGCGGGCGCGAGCGTCATCACGCCGAATTTAAAAGAAGCCATCGCCGTCGCGGGCGCCTACGACAATCGCTTTCACGCTGGGGACGATTCAGGCATCCTGATCGAAGACATTGCGGAAACGATCATGCGGCGCTGTGAGACGAGCCTCTTGATTACACGCGGTAGCGAAGGGATGAGCCTTTTCGAACGTGGCGCGCCGCCTGTCACGATTCGGGCGCGAGCACGCCAAGTGTACGATGTAACCGGCGCTGGCGATACCGTCGTTGCGACGCTCGCGCTCGGCCTCGCCGCAGGATTGTCCCTTGAACAGGCGTCTCGCATCGGTAATCTTGCGGCGGGCATCGTGGTCGGCGAACTTGGCGCGGCGACCGTATCGCCTGAAACTCTCCACCGCGCGATCGACAACGAACAACAGGCCAAGCGCGGTTTCGCGAGTTTGCCGTAACGTAAATCGGGGAAGGCTGCGCGTCAGTGCTGTGCTTTTGCCCCGACCTTGCTAAATCATCACGATAGCCGGATCCGGCGGTCTGAAGAAGGGAACAGATATGTAAAGGTGGTCCGTCGGCTTCTTCCACGTGCGCACCCACTGGGCGATTTCGACATCGAGATTCTGCTCTTGTGGTCCCCTTTTGGTCGGAATCATGATAATCGCCGCGCCGCTATCGAGAAGCTGCCGGTATCGCTTCACCGAGCGATCAACAGCCTCTCGGTCCTCCGGCGCGACATTGCCGCCAGCAAGACCACGCATTTTGGGCTCAAGCAGCTCACGACGGCCTCGGAAAGGCCATGGCATTTCGAGAGTCATTCCGTTCTCGCCAGCTAACGCACGCGTCAGTTGCTGAGCCTCGTGGTCCGATAGATCACCTACAAGGATCGGAATATTGAACACGACACGCGCGCCGCCAAGCGACTGCGCTATCTCACCAAGCTCTTGCATGTGTTTGCAAGATGCCTCCCAAGGCGCCGCCTTCACGGCCGGTATGTTATCGACGTACCTTATCGGAGCCGGTGTCATCTCCCAAACCTGTTTTATGTTCGATTGCAGCGCGTGCCGCGTGGCCGTATCGGCGACATTAACGATTTTTCGCGTCGGCATGCCCGGCCATGAGCCCGTGTACCGCGCTTCAGGCGGCATCTGTTCGATTGCGATGAGCGAAGGAGGATAGCGGTGCCGTTCCGCATCCGGCTGAACCGTCGTACCGGATATATAGGTGCCGACTTCCATTCCTCTCGACTGCATCATCTTTCGAACGTGCTCGTACCGATGCTTTGCTTCCTCCTCGCCGCCCACCGGCACGTTAAACACCTGGAAATCGAGCACTAGCTTGTCGTTCGAGAAGTACTGAGGGTGCTTGTTCAAGTAAGTTTCAATGGCATCATTCGCGTCGACGATTACTCTCCAATACCGGGTTGAATCGGGCCACTCAAAGCCGCTTTCAGCACGGAGCGAAAAGGCGGGCGCAGCGAGCGCAAACATGACCGATCGTCGACTTAATGTGTTCATAAAAGCGGTTTTGGCGACTTCATTATAGCGATGACCAAGAGCCTACTTGCTCGAATGAACGGCGCTTTGAAGACTCACATCAAGAATTTCAGCACAAAAGCTTAAAGGTAATTCCGTACT
>JAFASN010000134.1 GCA_019244415.1 Verrucomicrobiota bacterium
CCGGCCGCGCGATGACCAGCGCGAGTACCGCGAGCGCCACCGCGGCAAGCGCCGCAATCAGCAGCCGACGCCGGCGCGCACGCTTCAGCTGTCGTTCGCCTTCGGTCAGTATGAAGTCATCGTCGCGAGCCACTTTGAGCTAAGGTAAAATCAATCTGAATCGCGCGTCGTCGACGTTTAACTATCTACTGTCTGCTTCAACAACTCGGAGAAACTTTGATCAACTGCTACGTCGCTCACGTTTGTCGGAGTGACGATGATCACTTCCATCACCTGCTGTCCCAGATTACGAATACCTTCTCTTACTACTCGCCAGCGGTCCCGCAGATCCCAGTTTGAGTACAGACCCGCATCGTCATTGACCTTTCCTTCGACGCCGTGAACGCGATCTTCATGCAAGCAGTAGTAGGCGTGCGCGCGAAGGCTGCCTTCGTTCGCAAAGGTGAAATAGCGAAACGGTAGCTCGCGCCCGCCGCTCACCTCGAAGTGTTTGATCTTGTCACGGCCGATCTGTGTCCATCCGGCACTCGGCAGACAAATATCCGGCCGATGGGCACGCGCGCGCAGTATCGTGCCGCTGCCTGGATTCCAGCGGAAGAAGAAAACGTAATCGGTTTCAGCGCGATCGGTGCGCCGCCAGGCAGCTTCGCGTCCCCAGTCATAGCGGAGTAGCTGACGAACTCGATCGTCAGGTTTGATTTCACGGTAGGCTTTGCCGTTCAAAGGCCAGCGAATACTCCACGCCGGGCTGGCAGCAAGGTTGTACTCATGCGCGCGATACCACATCTCGGCGGCAAACTCGACGGCTAACATCCAGATCAGAAGAGAGCACGCGACACGCTGAAGTGCCCGCACGCGTGGCGCGTACTCACCGGCAACATCGCGTTGCCTCGTTGCTCGTACTTTCCGTGGGTGCCCTGTCGCTGGCTCGGGTTTGCGGTCGAAGCACCACGCCATCCACATCGTTCCGGCGAAAACAAGAAGCAGAATCGTGTAGGCTGCGGGATCATGCCACCTCGACACGGCCGAGATGTCATGCGCGGAAGAAGCAACGCTAACGAGAAATAGTACGCGAACGAAATTCGCGAACAAGGCAATCGCGATAGCTCCCACAACCAGCCAAACACGGCGGGACGGCCGCAAGCGGCGCAATTCGCCGAATAACAGACCGATCATGATCGATGTCTGGAGCGATCGTACACCGCTGCATGCTTCATTCACGCCGACAACTCCGCTCGGCAGCCGCAAAAGATTGCCTTGCGCTTCCGCGGGTACGCCGCACAGGCTCAGCGTCTCCGCCGCCAGCCCGGCAATCGCGCGCATCAGCCCTTCGATTACCGGCGCCTCGATCGCGGTGATCCACGGAACCGCGGTGAGGAAAAACAACACCGGAAAAGCGAAATGTCGCAGCCATGAGCGGCCGCCGAACAGATAGATAAATCCTAAACTGACCGCGGCAGCAGCGAGGGCATGCAGCCAGCCGAGAGGCCGATAATCTGAGTTAGCGATTTCGAAAACACGCAACGGCAGCAGAAGCAGCGCCGAAATAATGATCAGCGCGATAGCGAGCCGGACGCCCAAGGGGCGAACTAGAGAGCGCGCAGGCCGATCCTGCCAACGCAGCCAGAACAGGTAAGTCGCAAAAAACGGCACGAACCAGCCATATGAGTACTGCTCATTAAAACGCCATTCCTCGCTGAGATTGCGCGAGCAAACGAACCACAGAACGCCGCATGCCAGAGCGATCCACACCAGCAGCGCCATGGACTTTTTTTCTCGAGCAACCGGCGTCGTCCGCGTTAATTCGGCTGTTTGCTCCATCGCCAGCAATCATACCAAACCTGAGCCGCTGCGGAAGTACCTCGTTTTAGCCGAGGCTCGCCTGTAATTTTCCGCTTTGCTGCCTCTCACGCGGTATATTTATTGCATATAACGACGCCGGCGTGGTTGTTGCGGCGCCTTTCGGGAATATGACAAACTCAAACAATTGCGATGTGGTTGTGTGCGGGGCCGGCGGCTTTATCGGCGGCTGGCTCGTGGCGCAGTTGCGCCGGGAGGGCGCGAAGAAGATCCGGGGCGTTGATTTGAAGCCGCTCGATGAATGGTACCAGCGTTTCGATGACGTCGAAAACCTGTCCCTCGATTTGCAGGAACGTCCCGCTTGCGAGCAGGCCGTCCGAGGTGCGACGGATGTTTACAATCTCGCCGCCGACATGGGCGGCATGGGATTCATCGAGAACAACAAAGCGCTATGCATGCTGACGGTACTCATCAACACCCACCTGCTTATGGCATCGCGCGCTGCCGGGGTGGAGAAGTATTTCTATGCCAGCAGCGCGTGCGTGTATGCCGCGGATAAGCAAACTGACCCGAACGTCACCGCGCTAAAGGAAGAAGACGCTTATCCAGCGATGGCAGAGGATGGTTATGGCTGGGAAAAGCTATTCAGCGAACGGATGTGCCGGCATTTCACCGAAGACTTCGGGCTGCGGACCAACGTCGCGCGCTATCACAATGTCTATGGCCCACATGGCACCTTTGAGGGCGGCCGCGAAAAAGCGCCGGCAGCCATCTGTCGCAAAGTCATCGATGCGAAGTTAAATGGAACTAACGAGATCGAGATCTGGGGCGACGGGCACCAGACGAGAAGCTTCATGTATATCGACGATTGCATCAAAGGCACACGCATGATGCTGGACCGCGATATTCGCGGCCCGCTCAACCTCGGAAGCAGCGAGATGGTTTCGATCAATCAACTCGTCGATATCGTTGAAGATATCGCCGGCGTGAAATTGCACCGGAGATACAACTTGAAAGCTCCGAAAGGAGTGAATGGACGTAACTCAGACAACACACTCATCAGGAAAGTGATGGGCTGGGAGCCATCGATTAGTCTGCGTGACGGACTCGAAAAGACCTATGCCTGGATTTACGATCAGATGGTAGAGAAGACGCAGGCCAGGCTTCCACAGCTTTCGGCGGTGGCTTAGTGGTCAAGGCGTCCGGCACCACGATGACTGGCCATGTATGCTGTCATCGCTTTATTGTCTCGTGAATTCGACAGGTGACAGGTGCGATATCGGTAATACATGGTGAGTACCGCCTCGACCGCAATTGACCCAGAGTTTGAACAAGTGCTCGGGGTGCGATTCATCAATGCTCCCGTCACGGAAGCGGTAAGATATAGCTTGCGACATCGTGGTTATACCGTGGTACCAGCTGCCCCGGCGCTCGCGCGAGTGGATCGGGATCCAGAGTACGCACGGGCTCTTTTTGAGGCTGACCTCGCGATCGCTGACAGCGGGTTTATGGTTTTGCTCTGGCGCGTCTTACGGCGCCGCAAGCTAACGCGAGTCTCAGGTTTGAGGTATCTGCTAGGTCTCCTTTCACTTCGGGAGTTTGGGGAGGAGGAAAGAGTCTTTTTTGTACTTCCGACTGCCGCCGCGCGAGAAAGAATGCGATGCTGGCTCGAGAGTCAAAGTATTTCCCGTCGCGAAGCAAATAGCTATATCGCTCCGAGATATGGCATTCGAGTAGAAGACGAGCAACTACTAGCACTGCTTCGCGAACAAAGACCGGAACAGATTGTGATCGCGATCGGCGGCGGCACCCAGGAGAAGCTTGGCTGGTATCTGCGCCAGCATTTGGATTACAAGCCAGCTATTCATTGCATTGGCGCCGCGCTCGGTTTCCTTACCGGAGATCAGCCGCCCATCCCACTCTGGGCAGACAAGCTGTATCTCGGGTGGCTCTTGCGTTTTCTTCGCCAACCTCATCTTTATGGACCGCGTTATCTTGGTGCATTGCGCTTGCCGGCTCTGATCTGGCGATACGGCGAAAAAGCGCCACGGCAAAGCGCGCGATGACGGTTCTTGGGCTGAATGCCAACCACGGAGACTCGGCCGCGTGCCTGTTAGTCGATGGCAGGCTCGTCGCAGCAGCGGAGGAGGAACGCTTTCGACGCATCAAACATTGGGCCGGTCTGCCTACGCAGGCCATTGAGTACTGCCTGCGCGAAGCGGGGCTGACGATTCATGACCTGGATCATATCGCGGTGAATCGCAGGCCCCGCGCGAATAACTGGCGGCGACTGGCCTTCGTCTTAAAACATCGCCCCGATCCGCGGCTGATGTGGCAGAAAGTACGCAACATCAGAAGCGTCAGCTCCGCAAAGCAAGCCCTCGAGGACTACTATGGTGCAACCTTGCGCGCTACGTCCCATCACATCGAGCACCACCATGCGCACCTCGCCTCAGCGTTCATGGTGTCACGATTTGACGAAGCCGCGTGCCTTTCTGTGGATGGATTCGGCGATTTCGCTAGCACCGCGTTTGGCTTTGGCCGCGGCGGCACGATCGAGATTGGAGATCGCATCTACTTTCCGCACTCGCTCGGGATCCTGTACTCCGCCCTGACGCAGTTTATTGGCTTTCCGCACTACGGCGACGAATACAAAGTGATGGGACTCGCGCCGTACGGTGAGCCGCGGTTCGTCGAGCTACTGCGCGAGGTCGTCTCAGTCGATCACGACGGACGGTTTCGCTTAAACCTGCGTTATTTCCGCCATCATACCGACAACGTGAGTTATTCCTGGAATAATTGCGCGCCGCAAGTGGGCAAGCTGTACCGGGCCGAACTTTCTGAGCTACTCGGTCCTGAGAGGGATCCGAAATCACGACTGGAGCAGCGGCACAAAGACCTGGCGCGATCTATTCAGGTTGTTTACGAGGAAACGTTCTTCTCGCTCCTCAACGCGCTGCATCGCACTTATCCAACCCCGAATCTCGCGCTGGCCGGCGGTTGCGCGATGAATTCCGTAGCTAACGGTAAGGTTTATCTCCGAACGCCATTCCGCCGCATGTATCTTCCTGCCGCTGCCGGGGATGCAGGGGGCGCGATCGGCGCCGCCGCCGTGGTTCATGCGCAACTGAGCAAGAGCCGGGGACGGTCCGCCACGGAACTGAGTGCTTATCTCGGCCCGGAGTTCGCGAGCGGCGACATCGAAACGCTCTTACATTCGCGCAATATCAACGGCAGCGCGGATGAGTTCAACGTGGCGTTGGTCACCGATACAGCCGAACTATGCACTCGAACCGCCGCTGCCATCGCTGATGGTCAGGTAGTCGGCTGGTTTCAAGGTCGAATGGAATGGGGCCCGCGCGCACTCGGCAACCGGTCGATACTTGGCGACCCCCGCCGGGCTGACATGAAAGATATTCTTAACGCCAAGATAAAACGGCGGGAGTCATTCCGTCCCTTCGCGCCGTCTATTTTGCGCGAAGCAGTAAGTGAATGGTTCGAGCAAGACGACGACGTGCCATTCATGATGCAGGTTTTCCAGATTCGCGAATCGAAGCGCCCGCTTATTCCAGCGGTGACACACATTGATGGTTCAGGGCGATTGCAAACGGTACATCGCGCAACCAACCCGCTGTACTACGAGCTAATCTCGACCTTCCATACCATGACCTCTGTTCCAATGGTGCTGAATACGTCCTTCAATGAGAATGAGCCGGTAGTTTGCCGGCCGGAAGAAGCGCTCGACTGCTTCCTGCGCACCAGAATGGATTTGCTTGTACTCGGCCATTGGCTCGTGCAAAGGAGGGCTTGATAACTAGCTATGACTTCCTCCCACCGCCGACAAGGTGTCGCGAAACCTGGATTAGCAGAATAGCGATCGCAACCGCCGCACAAACCTTCGCGAATAAGTCTCCATGCCGCGTATAGAAGGTAAGCGGCGGCGTTGTAGGAACATTCACTTCACCCGCGAGAGTACCGTCCTCGAAGGTGCTGCCGCGGTCATCGCGGAGGATTTGGGTGACCCGGCCAAGGTCATTGACGATGCAGGTTACACCTGTGTTCGCCGCGCGAACCATGGGGCAGCGCGTTTCTACGCAGCGGAATATCGCGTTCGCCAGGTGCTGGCGCGAGCCTGCGGAGTGCAGAAACCAGCCGTCGTTTGTAACGGTAACTAGAAGCTGCGCGCCATTAAGGACAAACTGCCGCGTCAGCTCGCCCAGTGTATCTTCGAAACAGATAAGCGGCGCCACGCGGCCGCGATCATTCGAAAGATCGAAGACGGTGTACTCGTCGCCGGCATCGAAGTCTTCCGGTACTTGATCGCCAGCGATCTCCGCAAACAACGGAAACGAATGGCGGAAGGGGATGTACTCGCCGAACGGCACAAGATGTACTTTCCGGTAAATCTGCGGCTCGGCGCCGGAACGGATGAGCAGGGCCGCATTGTAAACGCGGGTAGGTTCTTCATCGATCGCCCCGAGGAGTAGATCGACGCGATATTGATCGGCGATTCGGTTCACAAAGTCGAATGTCTGCCGGTTCTCGAGCACAGGCGCGGGCATGGCGCTTTCAGGCCAGATGAGCAGGTCCACTTTCGCGAGTGATCCAACTGCTACCTGGCTCAGGTGAGAGAATTTATCGAAGATCTTCTGCTGAAACTGGAGATCGAATTTTTCCTCGCGCGCGACGTTTGATTGTACTAAAGCGACTCGCAGTGGGCGAGTCTCGGCACGTGATTGCACGCTGTGCAGTCCAAAGGCAAACACCGCAACCAACCCGACGAGCGTAAGCGTCAGGTCAAAGTGCGGCCGCATTATACGGCTCCGGGTTTCCTGGCAAAGCCTGAGTACCGTCGCTGCGAGAATTGCGTTGCAAAACATTACCACGAATGTGACGCCTGCGACGCCTGTCCACTCTGCAATCTGGATCATTGGCCAGGTCGCATGAAGCGCGACACCGAGGCCGTTCCAGCCAAAGCCGGACATAAGCCAGCCTCGCGTCCACTCGAGTGCAACCCATGTCGCCCCCAGGGCCAGCGCCAGGAACAGATTATGAACGGAGCTGAGCCAGGGCGAATCGCCGGGTGCCGTTTGCGGCTTCGCCTTCGCGAGCGTCTCCGTCCACTTATCAACCACCGTGACTTGCTTCCGACGCGGGCGCATCCAGCCGCAAAACCAGCTCCAAGCGGCCCAGTACAATGCAAGATAGAATTGCATCACGAACCAGCCGAGCGCGCTAACTGTTGTTAGCCAAAAAAAACAGGTCCAGAAGAATGTGAGGCCTGCGACATAACCAAGCAGCAGGTTACGCAACCAGAGCCGGCGCGGCTTTTCTCCCGAACAAAAGATTGCGAGCGTGAGGGGCACGAGCGCAATCCATATCAGCCAGGCCTGATCAAACGGCGGCAGCGCTGCGGCTGCAAGCAATCCACTGATGATCGCTGCCAGCCACGGCCATAGCCGCAGCGCCCACTCTTTCACCTAGCTACGCCGCCGCCGGCGTGTTTGCACCTGAGTACGCGCCGGGTGAAGGCTCTCGCGCAAAGCGTGCACATACGCCGGGTTAACCCGGAAATAGGCGTGCTCCACATCATCCAATGTTCGCACGTTCACCTTGCTGGCGAGCACATAACCGATGCTAATCAGGCCTCCCAAGGTATCGATGAACTCCCCCGCTTCCATTTCGTCCATGCGTTCAACGAGAAGCTTGCCCGACATCGGCGCGCCGGTGATTCCGAGCGCCTTGAGCAAAGAAATCTCGCCGCCATTTAGATTAAGTTCGCGTGACACAACACGGAAGTTTCGCGGGAATCGCGCGCTGTCGAGCGCCTATTTCGATTCAAGCCGCCGGTGGGCGTCCTTTTTGAGCGCATCCCAAAGTACATCGAGCCGCTGATGAACCTCTCTCTTCGCTGCCGCCAGTTCGTCCTTGGAGAGCGTTCCTTCTTTCGGCCGGTGCTGGCCGAATAGATAGTACTTAATCTTCGGCTCCGTGCCGGAACCGCGCACGGCAATGCGCGTTTTATCGTCCAGCTCGAAGATCAACATCTTCTCCTTCGGGACCTCGTCGCCTTCGCTATCGCAAATGACTTGCTTTTCGAAATTGCGCATACTTGTCACAGTACTCCCCAAGATTTCTCGCGGGGGCTCCTCGTCATAGGAACCAAGGAGGCGGCGGATTTTCTCCGCGCCGTCAGCCCCTTCAAAAACCAGTGACTCGCTTTTTTCCTCGAAGTAACCGAACTCGGAATAGATAAGGTCAAGTAGCTCATCAATCGTGCGGTCACTTGCTTTCGCGTAAGCAGCTACTTCGCAGAACATGATCGTGGCCCCGTTACCATCCTTGTCGCGAACAAAATCAGCGCCACTGTAGCCATAGCTTTCTTCTCCGCCGAAAATGTAGTAAGCGGATTCCTCCAGTCGAAGCTGGCGTGTCTCCCGTTCGGAAAGCTGGCGATATTCGCCTCCCATTTTGAGCTTGTTTTCGTACTTTCCGAGCTTCGCCCCGATGTACTTAAATCCAGTAAGTGTCTCGACGCAGCGAACACCAAATTTGTCCGCAATAACCTTCTGAAGATCAGTGGTGACGAACGTCTTGATAATTACAGCGTGCGCTGCGTTGCCAGAGTTAAGGATGCCTTGATCAAACAGCGTCTTGATGCGGTACCAGGTCAGTAGTGATCCGGTTTGATTCCCGCTGAGCAGCTTCATTTCCCCCGCGCGGGTCCGGAACGCTACGCCCATGCGGTCACAATCAGGGTCTGTGCCGATGACCACGTCAGCTTTTTCTCGCAGCGCGAGCTCAATTCCGAGCTTCAGGGCTTCGGCATTCTCGGGGTTCGGCGATTTCACGGTGGGAAAGCGGCCGTCAAAGTGGTCCTGTTCAGGGACAACAACAAAGTGTATGCCAAGTCTCGTTAGCATCGGCTTGATGATGACGCTGCCGGTGCCATGAATCGGCGTGTAAACAATCTTTAGATCGCGTGCCTTGGTAAATAGCTCAGGGTCGAGCACCAGCGTCTTAAGCCGGTCCATGTAAGCAGTATCAACTTCGTCACCGAGCTCCCTGATTTCACCTCTTACCCCCCTCGAGATCGCGCCGTTTTCGCCTGCGGCATTCACTTGCCCTATGATCCCACTGGCATGCGGCTCCACGACCTGCGCGCCGTCATTGAAGTAAACCTTGTAGCCGTTGTCGTACGGTGGATTATGACTTGCTGTAATAACTACGCCCGCGTCTGCATTCAGGTACCGAACCGCGAAGGATAACTCCGGCGTTGACCGCGGTCCGGGGAAAACGACCGCGTCACAGCCATCGTTGGCCGCAGTTTTCGCTGCAAGATTGGCAAACTCGTTTGAGAAATGTCGCGTATCATGTGCGATCGCGATTTTCGCACGGCCCGTTCGGCCTTGTTTCTCACACCACTGCTTCACATACCCGACGAGTCCCTGCGTTGCGCGCGCAACGTTCTCGTAGTTCATCGCGTTCGTGCCGACGCACGGGAATTCAGGGCGGCCAAGGTCAGTAGGCTTGCCGCGTTCAGCGCGGGTTACGATCTTCCCTATAGTGCGTCCGCGCAGGCCGCCCGTGCCGAATGCAAGCTTCTTATAGAAACGGTCATTCAGCTCCTGCCATTCCGCGCCATTTAGTAGTTCGCTAACGACGGCGGCATCGAACTGAGAATCGGACTTCGCGAGCGAGCTAGCGATGTTTTCAGCTGCGTTCCGGCGTAGCACGCCCGCAGCAACGCCGTCCCTGATCTCTTTCGGTAGCTCGCCCGTCTCCGTTGACATGCGCGCAACCATTCAGGCTCAGCGCCACTTTGCAAGCGCGGCAAGCAGGTGAATAAAACGATTGCCTGCAACGGCACGGCAGCTTAGTAACTCGCGCGCCGTGAACATCCACGAGTACCAGGCGAAGGAATTACTACAGCGGTTTGATGTTGCCACCACCCGTGGCCGTGTCGCTTCGACGCCTGATGGCGCAGAGCAGATCGCGTGTGAAATGGCGCCGGCGGAAGTAGTGGTCAAGGCACAGATTCATGCGGGCGGCAGAGGCAAAGGGACATTCGCGAACGGATTCAAAGGCGGCGTGCACGTCTGTAAAACTCCCGCGGAAGTACGCGAAGTCGCTTCGAAGATGCTGGGGCAAACGCTTGTGACGCACCAGACGGGTCAGTCTGGCCGGGTAGTACACAAAGTACTAGTTGCCGAGGCGGCACACATTGCCCGCGAAATCTACTTCGCCATTTTGCTCGATCGGGCGACGGCAGCGCCGCTGATCGTGGCGAGCAGCGAAGGCGGTGTAGAGATTGAAGCTCTGGCTGCCCGCGCGCCTGGTAAGATCATTCGCGAACGGATCAACCCGCTGGCCGGGCTGCAGCCATTCCAGTCGCGCAAGCTGACGAAACAGCTCGGCCTCGCATCGTCACAGCTAAAAGCGGCGACGAAGTTATTCGATGGATTGTACCGGACGTTTACAGGTCTTGACTGCTCAATGGTTGAAATTAATCCACTGGTACTAAGTACCGATGACAAGCTACTCGCGCTCGATGCTAAGTTTAACTTCGATGATAACGCGCTCTACCGGCACCCTGAAGTAGCTGCGATGCGTGACACGGCGGAAGAAGATCCACGCGAGGTAGAAGCTTCACGCCATGGGCTCAACTACGTCGGTCTTGATGGAAACATTGCCTGCCTCGTGAACGGCGCCGGGTTGGCGATGGCGACAATGGACATCATCAAACATTATGGAGGCAACCCGGCGAACTTCCTCGACGTGGGCGGCAGCGCGACCGAGGAGCAGGTCACAGAAGCATTCAAGATCTTGGTCGCTGATAAACGGGTGGAAGCGATTCTGGTAAATATTTTTGGCGGCATCGCGCAATGTGACGTCATTGCACATGGAATTATCGGTGCCGCGAAGACAGTGAAGCTGGATGTGCCGCTGATTGTGCGGCTGGAAGGAACGAACGTGGAAAAAGGCAAACAGCTTTTGCAGGAAAGCGGGCTCACCATTATTCCGGCTGACGACTTGGCAGACGCTGCGCAGAAGGCAGTGAAAGCAGCGAAGGAGAAACACACATCATGATTACAGAAATCGCGTTTGTTGGGTCACCAGTGACAGACATAAAACGGGCGCGCGCCTTCTACGAAGGCGTGCTCGGTTTGCGCTGTACTACCACGAATGCGGAGGCGAAATGGGTCGAGTTCGAAGTTGGCAATGGAACATTCGGCATCGGCGATTACGGCGATCAGTGGCGGCCCGCGGAAGGGGGCACGATGGCGGCGTTCGAGACGGACGATCTGCCGGGTTTAGTACAGCGCGTGAAAGAGAGCGGCGCGCCGGTGGTGATGGAAATAACGGAATCGCCCGTCTGTCATTTCGCGATGGTGCAGGACCCGTTCGGTAACACGCTGACGCTACACAAACGCAAAACCGAATGAGCGGGCGCATACGACTATCGCGCTGACAAGATGTCCGTTCTTGTTGATAAAAATACCCGGCTTTGTGTCCAGGGAATTACCGGAAGCGCCGGAGGTTTTCACGCGCGCCAGTGCATGGAGTATGGCACGAACGTTGTCGCTGGAGTTACTCCCGGAAAAGGTGGACAGAAATTCGATGAGGAGGTTCCAGTCTTTGACACCGTTGCGGAAGCGAGAGCACAGACCGGCTGCAACGTTTCGGTGATCTTTGTGCCGGCGCCGGCAGCAGCTGATTCAATCCTGGAAGCAGTTGATGCGGGTGTCGAGCTTGTGGTCTGTATCACGGAAGGTATTCCTGTGATGGATATGATGAGGGTGAAAGCGCAGTTGCGCGGCAAACCGGGGCGTTTGATCGGCCCGAATTGCCCCGGTATCATCACACCAGGGGCGGCCAAAATCGGCATCATGCCTGGCTACATCCATAAGCCGGGCAATATCGGAGTCATTTCGCGTTCCGGTACTCTTACTTATGAAGCGGTTTGGCAGCTAACGAGCCGCGGGTGCGGTCAATCGACTTGTATCGGAATTGGGGGCGACCCGATCAATGGCATGTCGCACCTGGATGCGGTCAAGCTGTTCAATGACGACCCACAAACCGAAGCCATGATTTTGATCGGCGAAATCGGCGGCGCGGCCGAGGAAGAAGCGGCGGCATGGATCAAGGAGAATTGCGATAAACCGGTTGCTGCGTTCATCGCGGGCGCGACGGCGCCGCCGGGCCGGCGAATGGGACATGCCGGCGCCATCGTTTCTGGCGGCATGGGAACGGCGGCAGGTAAGATCGATGCCCTCAAGGCAGCCGGCATTGCCGTTGCCGAAACGCCGGCAGCGATCGCTGACACGCTGATTGCGCGAATGAAGGCATAACATAGGTTAGGAAGATAATGACCTCACGCGGACTTGAAGGTGTCGTCGCGAATACAACGCGACTTAGCGACGTCATCGGAGATAAGGGCCAGCTAATTTATTGCGGCTACGATATCAACGAGCTGGCCGGGAAGGTTAGCTACGAAGAAGTAGTTTACCTTTTGTGGAACAATCGGCTGCCGACGAAAGCTCAACTCGAAAAGTGCGCTGATCAACTGCGTAGCGAACGTGAGCTACCCGATGGCGTGACTGACTTTATTAAAGCCGCTCCCAAGGAGGCGAACCCAATGGATGTGATGCGGACGGCGGTATCAATGCTGGGCTTATACGATCCCGACATCGCAAAGGAGGCCACGCCTGAGATTAACAAGAACCGGGCGCGAAGTATCACGGCGAAGATTGGTGTCATCGCGGCGTACTTTCACCGGGCGCGCTGTGGCAAGCCGTTGCCGCCGGTGCGCACGGACCTCGGTGAGGCGGCACATTTCCTTTACTTAATGTGTGGGGAAGTACCATCGACTGAAGCGGCGGACACGCTCGATGTCGCATTTGTCCTGCATGCCGATCACGGTATGAATGCCTCTACTTTTAGCGCGCGAGTCACTATCTCGACACTATCGGACATCTATTCGGCGATCACCTCAGCCATCGGTACGTTAAAGGGACCTCTGCACGGTGGCGCGAACGAAGGTGTTATCCACATGCTCCAGGAGATCGGCGATGAGAAAAATGTGGATGCCTATATCGAGGACCAGCTGGCGCATAAGAAAAAGATCATGGGCATCGGCCATCGCGTTTATAAAACGCTCGATCCACGCGCGCCCCATTTGCGCGCGATGGCAGTGAAGCTAAGCGAGAAACTTGGCGAACCTAAGTGGATCAAGATGAGTGAGCGGATTGCCGAGCTGATGAAAGAAAAAAAGAAGCTAAACGCGAACGTGGATTTCTACTCCGCTACGGTTTACTACTCGTTAGGAATTCCTACTGACCTGTTTACTCCCGTGTTCGCGATTGCGCGCTGCTCCGGCTGGTGCGCGCACGTGCTTGAGCAACTCGAAGACAACCGCCTTTACCGGCCACTTAGCGAATACGTCGGTGAGCCCGTAGGAAAGAAGGTCGTGCCGCTCGATCAGCGGACCTGACTTTTACTCACGACGAGCGGGCAATTCCGACGTCCGCGCCGGAAGCATGGCGTACTTCCAATCCATCGCCATTCTAATACGGGAGCGGCCGCTCGGATGATCGAAGAAGATGAATTCTTCAAGCGGCGTCGGCTCCATCTTCCGATAGCGCCCGAGCTTCAGCGCGACGGCGGCCTCCGCGTCGGGCTCGCGCGCCGCGTTCAGGCCGAAGGCGTCGGCCTCGCGTTCCTGTACTCGCACCAGCGTGTTCAAAACAGGCGTGCCGAGAAAAGCGAGCGCGGAGAAGATCAGCACGAGTAATGGCCAGCCGGCAGGATCGGCGATGCCACGCACGCGCCAAGTGTCGCCCCAACGTGCGACCGCCCAGTCAAAGAGCAACTTGGCCAGGGCAAATGCAATCAACGCCAGCAGCGCAATGAAGGCGAAGAACTTGAAAATATGGTTGAGGACGTAGTGGCCCATCTCATGAGCCATGACTTGGCGGATTTCCGGAAGCGAGCATTGGTGGAGGAGATTGTCGTTCAACGCGATGCGCGTGGTGCTTCCAAGACCTGAAACGTTGGCGCTTACGCGTTTGGTTTGGCGCGAGGCATCGACGACAAACACTTTGTCCACCGGGATCTCATTCGCTCGAGCAAGCTGCAGAACCGAATCGCGGATACGCGCGTTTTGCAGAGGCGTGTACTTATTGAAGAGCGGTTCGACATACACAGGGCTGATGATTGCGGCGATAACGAAGAAAATCATCATCACCACGGCGCCCACGAGCCACCAGCGCTCCGCTGCGCGACGGAAGGCGAAGTACAGCGCCATAAGTAGTATGGGAAATGCGATAAGCTGCACGATCAGCGCCTTGATCCAATCAAAGAACCAGCCTGCAAAATCCTGGGTTGCCATTCCATACTGATGTTCGCGCATGAAGTTCTGATAGTAATCCAGCGGAAAGCTTAGTACGGCTACTACGAGAACAAACGCCGCAGCATAGATTGCTGCTTGTAGAAAGCGAAAATGTGTGGCTCGTTCCGCGAAATCGCGAATGCGAGCGGAAAACCCACTCAGCAGCGCAAACAACATGATGGCTGCGGTAAGAAGGAAATTCCACAAGAGCAGCCAGTAGCCCCCTTCGAAATATGCGTCCGAGCGAATTTTCTCCGACGCAGGAATAGAAGCGAGCCAAGCGCGCGTTGCCTCAGCCGGATTGGAGGCGGCTGCGACGCCGGGCGGGAGACCGGGAGAGGGAACCGAGGTTACGGCTTGTACTTCTTGTGCGCGGATGAATGTGATCGGCGCGAGTACCAGAACGCTCGCAACAATCAGGACGAAGCGCGAAATCACAGGTTGGATGCTAAGGCAACGAGCAACTCTGGTAAGATGCGCACTGATTTCTGTAAAGGCGAATATTTCCTTCACCTTCTGCCGCCCTTCTGCTCTTCTGGGGCAATGGCGCGCCTTACTCAAGCTCCGCTGCGGGTGAAGCTCCTGTGCGTACTCAGCATGTTTGTGGCAGCTCTAGCCGCGACCGCGGACAATCCGCCGCCGGATCGGGCATTGTGCGGCCCTTTTCCGACTAACTACAAAGAGGTCGTCTGGAATTGGCTGCAAGGTGTGTTACTGGACGCGGACAGTGCGAAGATCGACTGGCAGGGTGAGCCCAGGCCGGCAGACCTGGGCAAAGATGGAGCGCATCTTTACGGCTGGCTGGTCGAGTTCCGCGTGAATTCCCGGAACCGCTTCGGCGCTTACACCGGGAAGCAATCGCACGGCGCGCTGATCCGGAACGATCAAGTAGTCAAAGGTCTGGGTTTCGGCTACTAAGCAGACGCGGTAGCTGATCGACGCACAATTGCGACCACGTCTCGAGAGAGTCGCGGCGGGCTAGTAGCTCGGGCTGGCTGAGGAACTCGAGATTGGTAATCATTGCCTCACGCTTTTCTACACTGGGTTCATCAAGCCGGAACAGGTGAACTATTCCCAGATGGACACGACCTACTTCCGTCTCGTCATCATTGAGGAGCGCGACCACTTGATCGTCGTAAGTGGTGCTGATGCGGACTTCCTCGTTGACCTCGCGCTCGATGCCGGCGCGATACGCTTCTTCATCCCAGGCGAAGAGCGACTCATCGGTATCATTAAGGTGACCTCCGATCCCGATGGAGCCTTTCGCGACGAGCCGTTGTTCGCCGGCTTTTTTGCCGCGGACGTAATGAAGAACGCGCTCGCCATGGGTAATGATGGCGTAAGGAATGATCTGCTTGTAGGCCGGGTCGCGCTCCGCATGAGAGCGGCGCAGAAACAAGTTATTGCCGCGGGCGAGTAGCGTACTTAGGTAGCGCTCGGGCTCAAAGTTCAAGCCATGGAATGCCCCGAGCTGGTCGAAAAGACTGCGTTTGATAACGAGAACGTTTTCTTCGGGCATGTTGGTGATCAAGTAGCGGCTGGAGAGGTCAACAGCTTCAAAACGAGTAAGACAGCCCGAGCTGCGGCCCTAGTAAATTCAAGCTGGGATTCGGATCCGTCTGGCCACCGTTGGAGAAGTGTTCCCAGAGCAGACCCAGTTGCCCACTAAGGTGCTCCGAGAACTTGTATTGAAGCCCGACGACTGAAAGGATGTTGAAAGTGAAGTCCTGCCCTTGCGAACCGTAGTTATCCGGCCTGCTATCAATAAGGCCGAGGCCGAGCCCACCAGAAAAGTAGCCGCTTAGCCGGCTGCCTGGCCGAACGAAGTTATAGCGAAAACCAAGATTGATCCCGAAGTAGTGATTCTCTATCCCGCGAATGATTGGTTCAACCTCTCCGCTTAAGTACACCTGGTTGTACCCGCGGAAGATACTCTGGGAATCGAGATTACTACCCCAGCGAAGTCGGCCGGTCAGGAAGTTCGCGTTTACTTCATAGCTATGCGGGTTACCTAAAATCCCGAGCAAATAGGCGCTTTCAACAGCGAACTGGTAAGATGGCGCGTCGAAAACCACGTCGTCGCCTGGGCGCAAGTCTGGTTGTGAACCGCCGCAGAGAAGCGAGGGAGCGGCGCAGAGCAGGAGCAAAGTCGGCCAGCGAAATTTCACCAGGTGGGAGACGATAAAACTCTGCCGGTGCTTTGCAATAAGCCCCGTCCAGCCCACGTCGCGAGATCAGCAGGGAGCTGACTCGACCAGTCCCGTTCAGAATCTACTGACAGCCGAGATGCGTGCAGAGCATGCCGGTCGAGAAGAAGCTTGCCAGCCAACTCTTCTGTCCAGCCCGTTTCAATGAAACGCAGGTAAAGTTTCTCGTCCGGCCCGTAAAGCTTGTCGCCTACGAGGGGATGCCCGAGCGATGCAAGATGCACGCGGATCTGATGGGTGCGCCCGGTGAGCGGTTGAGCTTTCACAAGCGAAAATAGATCCCCGCGCGCACTTCGCTTACGGAATCGTTGTATTACGGCAAGATCCGTGACGGCGACGGCACCGCGCGGATCGATGCATTGTTTGAGATAAATGGGCGAGGCACGAATTTCGCCCTGGCGCATCAAAGGCGCTTCGACTGTGGTTCGCTCCCATTCGGGCCAACCGGAGACAAGCGCGAGGTACTCCTTGTGGATTCGCCGTTGCTGCATGAGGAGACCGAACGCGCGCGCGGCTCTGGCGTTTTTCGCCACCAGGACGATTCCACTGGTCTCGCGGTCGAGACGATTGATAATGGAGATACTTCCGCCGGTGGCGAGCTCGTAGCAAAGTAAACGGCGCAGTTCCCCGAGGAGAGTCGGCGCGCCATTCGGTCTGGTGGGATGGACGAGTAATCCCGCCGGTTTGTCGATGACAATGTAATCGGCGCTTTCATCGATTATGTTGATCGCGCGAGCGGGGCGCGGCGGTGAGGTTGCAATGATTTCGCTCATCAAAGTACATCGGCATTATAGCGGGCAGGGGCGCGAGGTGCGAGCCGTGGACGGCGTGTCGCTCGAGATCGCGCAGCATGAATTTGTGGCGCTCAACGGCCCGAGTGGCTGCGGAAAAAGTACGCTGATGCACTTGCTCGCGGGCATCGACCGGCCAACCTCGGGCGCAATCATTGTTAACGGGCTGGCGCTGCACGAAGCCGACGAGAAAGCCCTGACCTCGTACCGGCGCCATCATCTCGGGATCGTTTTTCAATTTTTTAATCTGCTGCCGACGATGAGCGCGCTTGAAAACGTCATGTTCCCTTTGCTTCTGCAACGTGTCGCGCGCGGGCCTGCGGAAAAACGCGCGCGTGAAATGCTGGCGCTGGTAGGATTGGAAGAGCGGGCCGGCCATTTTGCACATCAGCTCAGCGGAGGCGAGCAGCAGCGTACGGCAATTGCCCGCGCCCTGGTGCACCGGCCCCAAGTACTCATCGCCGACGAGCCGACTGGGAATCTCGACTCCGCCTCAACGGCAGCGGTCATGCGAGCGCTGAGTTCAATCGCCGAGCAGAAGCTGGCCACGCTTATTGTCGTCACGCACAGTGAAGAGGTCGCGCGGGCGGCCTCGCGGCGGATTTGCATGCGCGATGGTAAACTCACGAGCGACCAGTAACGGGAAAGCGCATCTGTGTTGTTGCGCTTGACCTGCCGAAGGAACACGCGTTACCTAAGCGGCTCAACCCGCGCCCGTGGAACTAAAAGACATCAAAGCCATCATCGATTTGATGCGGAAAAATGATCTTTCCGTATTCGAGCTGGAGAAGGATGGTTTCCGGCTGAAGCTACAAAAAGGAGCGACCGAGAAACCGGTCTCAGTGGTGCCGCTGGTCAGTACTGCGCCAGCCGCATCGAGCATCGCCGGCATGCAGGCGCCGGGGCCGGCAGCGAAGCCGGCTACGCCAGCGGGTGAAGGAGAACAAAAGAGCACGTTGCGCGATATCGTTTCGCCCATGGTGGGTACGTTCTACCGCGCCGCTTCACCTGATCTGCCGCCGTTTGCGGACATCGGCAGCAACGTCACCGAGGAGACAGTAGTTTGCATCATCGAAGCGATGAAGGTCATGAACGAGATCAAGGCTGAGACCCGCGGTGTGATCGCCGAAGTCGTGGCTGAGAATGGTAAACCGGTGCAGTTCGGGCAGGTGTTGTTTAAAGTTCGTTAGCGGCGAGCGAAGCGTGACAGTACAGAATGCCCGTTGCTTCTTCGCTTTTCTCTGCTCGCACTTAACGGCTCTGCACTGTGTTTGAGAAAGTTTTAATCGCCAACCGCGGCGAGATCGCCTTGCGTGTGATCCGCGCCTGCAAGGAGCTTGGGATTCGCACGCTGGCGATTTATTCGGAAGCGGACGTCGATTCACTTCATGTGCAGCTTGCCGATGAATCGATCTGCATCGGCGCGCCGCCGAGCTCTGAAAGTTACCTCAAGATCGATCGCATCATGAGCGCGGCGGAAGTCGGCGACGTGGACGCGATCCACCCGGGCTATGGCTTTCTCGCCGAAAACGCGCACTTCGCTGAAGTATGCGAAAGCTGCGGCATCCGCTTCATCGGTCCGCCAAGCAGCGCGATGCGAGCGATGGGCGACAAGAATTCCGCCCGCGAGTCCGCCCGCAAAGCCGGCGTCCCCGTCACGCCAGGAAGCGATGGCATTGTCGCTAATGAAAACGAGGCGCTGAAAATCGCGAAGGCGATCGGGTTTCCGGTGATGATCAAAGCTGTGGCCGGCGGCGGCGGTCGCGGGATGCGGGCTGCGCACAATGAAGCGTCACTGCTGCCTGCGTTCCACGCGGCACAGCTCGAGGCGGAGAAGGCATTCGGGAATGGCGATGTCTACGTTGAGAAGCTCATCCTCAATCCTCATCACATCGAGTTTCAGATCGTTGCCGATGGACACGGGCGCACTGTACATCTGGGCGAACGCGATTGCTCGATTCAGCGGCGCAACCAGAAGGTAATCGAAGAGTCGCCGTCGCCACTCATGACGGAGGCGCTACGCGAGAAAATGGGACGAGCGGCGGTCAAGCTGGCCGAATCGGTCGGTTACCAGAACGCCGGCACGATGGAGTTCCTGGTCGACGAAGCGCGGAACTTCTACTTCATGGAAATGAACACGCGCATCCAAGTCGAGCACACCGTGACGGAGGAGGTTTATGCATGCGATCTGGTGAAGGAACAAATTCGGATTGCGGCGGGCGAGCACCTTTCCTCACACATCGCGAATGCCACGCCGCGCGCCCATGCCATCCAATGCCGGATTAATGCCGAGGATCCGGCGGCAAACTTTCAGCCGTCCCCGGGGCGCATTGCATTCTACTATGCGCCCGGCGGCCGTGGAGTACGCGTCGATTCGCACGCCTACACCGGCTACATCGTGCCGCCGTACTATGACTCGTTAATAGCCAAATTGATTACCTTTGGTGCATCGCGCGCGTCGGCGATTGCCCGGATGCGTCGAGCCCTGGATGAGTACTACATCACGGGAATCAAGACCACGGTGCCGTTTCACAGCGCGATGATGCGCAGCAAAGAGTTTCGCGATGGTAAGTACGACGTCGGTTTTGTCGAACGGCTGATGAGCGGCGATGGATTCGAGTTACCGGCGCCGAACGCCCGGTTGCACGAGTGACGGTCTCCGGCGCTGTTGATGCGGCAGGTGACGATGCATTGGCCGCACGTATCGAGCACGCCCGGCTCTACGCGATTGTAGATCTTGCTTATGTCGCGAAAGGTGATGAGCCCGCTGTTCTCGAGCGCCTGATCGCGGGTGGCGTAGACATCGTCCAGTTACGCGGGAAGAGGCAGACACTGGACGAGCTAACGACAATCACGCAGCAACTGCTGGAAGTTACCGGTCCGGCAAGTACGCCGCTTGTTATTAACGACTATCCCGAGATCGCCCGCCGCCTTCCGGTACAAGGTGTGCATCTCGGGCAGGATGACGCAGCGATCGCGAGCGCACGCGCTTGTGTACGGAGGCCAGTCGTGGTGGGAAAATCTACCCACAGCCTCGAGCAGGCGCTCGCCGCCGAGCGCGAAGGCGCAAACTACATCGGTTTCGGTCCGCTCTTTGCGACGCCA
This sequence comes from Verrucomicrobiota bacterium, assembly GCA_019244415.1. GTDB lineage: Bacteria > Verrucomicrobiota > Verrucomicrobiia > Chthoniobacterales > UBA10450 > AV69. Next base: position 20,295 of record JAFASN010000134.1, read on the forward strand.
ACCAAGCCTGAGTACACGCCGATCGGGCTCGATCGCATCCGCGAGCTGCACGAGAAAGTACGAATCCCGATTTTTTGCATCGGCGGGATCAACATCGATAATCTCCAGCAGGTTATCGACGCCGGCGCCAAGCGCGTCGTCATGGTTTCAGCGCTACTGCGCGCCCGCAGCATTCTCGATTATGTGCGCTGCGCGACGGACATGCTTGCCTGACCCATGTCGCTGCTCGTCGTTGGTTCCATCGGGCTCGACACGGTGAAAACGCCGGTCGAGGAACGAAGCGATTTGCTTGGCGGATCAGCGTCGTACGCGGCCTTGGGCGCCAGCTTTTTTACGCCGGTGAATCTCGTCGGGATCGTGGGCGACGATTTTCCTCAAAGCGAATTTCAAGCCTGGGAATCGCGCGGAATCGATACCCGCGGCGTGCAGCGTGTCCACGGCAATACTTTTCGCTGGTCAGGCGAGTACGCATGGGACTTGAATACACGCGAGACGCGCTCCGTTGCCCTGAACGTGTTCGAGACGTTCTCACCCACGCTGCCGGAAGAGTACCGAGCGACGCCTTTCGTTTTGCTGGCGAACATCGCGCCGAATCTGCAGGCCCACGTGCTCGATCAGATGAACGAGCCGCGCTTTGTCCTCGCCGACACGATGGATCTCTGGATCAAAACAACGCGCTCGGATCTCGACCGGCTGCTTAAGCGAGTGGATCTGCTAATTCTGAATGACAGCGAAGCGCGCGAGATTACCCAGGAGACAAGCCTGATCCGCGCGGGCCGAAAGATTCAGCAAAGCGGACCGCGGTTCGTTGCGATCAAAAAGGGCGAACATGGTGCGCTGCTTTTCGGTCAGGACGAATTCTTCAGCTGCGGCGCTTACCCGCTCGAAGACATTCACGATCCCACCGGGGCAGGCGACACCTTTGCCGGCGGTCTCGGAGGGTTCGTCAGTGCGCACGCGCAGGGAGAGGTCACCTTTGATCTGCTGCGCCGGGCGATGATTTACGGCAGCGTGCTCGCGAGTTTTTGCGTTGAAGCGTTCAGCCTTGAACGGCTGCGACATCTGCGCTCGGACGAAATTTCCGAGAGGTACAAGATGTTCAAAGCAATGAGTCAGTTTGAATCGATATCCAGATAATCGTCAGAGACATAGAATTGGATTTACTGAAATTAAGGAAATCACTCTGCGTATCGGCGTACATGCACTGACCGAACTTAAGGAACACTCGTAACAAGTACGTCGCCACCGTTAAGCTTGTTTCGATAACAAGCGTCGATGCAACATCGCGACTCCCAGCACAGCCATCAACAGCATCACCGCTGAGCTGCCGCTCTCGGGCACGGTCGATACGCCGAAGAAGTGAATGTGCGATATGGGATCGAGGTTGTTGCCGGTAATAAATACGGCACCCTCAGATTTCGCCAGCGGGTCCGTCCCGTACACGTGGTAAAATGTGTTATCGAAGTTCACAGAAATGTAAGTCAGCGCGTAGTGCGTCCCGCTAAAGTCCCAGCTGACCCATGCACTGCCGCCATTGTTGATCACATCCACGTGAAAGGCGCTCCCATTGACCCAGCCGTCGTTTGAGAATTGCCCTTGCGGCGTCGCTCCATCGATGAGGAACTGATTGAAGAAGAGCGGGGCGTTTGCGACCGAGCCAGCGAGGAAGACCGCTTCGGCTGAAGCGGAGGGTGGCTGATGAATATCAGGAACAGGAAAGGGCCCGGCGAGGAAAATGCCCTTGTCCTGGAGCAGCGTGTTGGCGCGAAGGTGGCCACAAGCGGGAAGCGAAATCAGCGCGAGGAGCATGAAGCGCACGCTGAACGGAAGGCGACAGGTGATCATGCTTCACCTCTCGCTGCAAGTGTGATGCCAACTGCGCTAGTCTGTCTGCGCAGGCTGGCGTGTCTTAAAGATTAGCGCGTTGACAGCCGCGGCGAATTTCTGAACGCCGCCTGGAATGTAGCCCACGCGGCCGAGCTCAGCTCCCTGCGGGCTGAGTACGATAACGGTCGGGAATTCATCAACATGGTACTTTTGCGCGAGCTGCTGGTTCTGGACAAGAACGTCGGGCGCGCGCTCCTGCGTCTGGTAAAAATGGATTTTGCACAGCAAAAAGTTGTACTTTGAGTCGTCAGCAAATGCAGCCTGATCGAAAACTTCGCGGTCCAGTTTCAAGCTCTTCAGGCTCCAATCAGTGCCGAGAAATGCGAGCAGGAGCGGGCGGTTTGTTTTACGGGCGATTTCGACAGAACGGACAAAATCGGTATCGTCGCTCTGATCGCAGGCGCGGGTGATGGTCGAGGCAAACACGATTGCGAAGACAAGCGCAACGGGTCGCACCATGAGTACTTGGCTAAATCAGCTCCTTCTATGTGTCAAACTGTTCTCCGGCTGCTAATCGCGGCCTTCATCCTCGGCGCGTTAAGCGCAGCCGATACCAGGACTGTCGCCGAAGCCGCCAAGCAGATCGACGCGCAGCTTGACGCGATGAAAGACATTCAGGGCGAGGCGGAGATTACTTCCGCTGCTAACGCGCTCGAGAGGGATCTCGATGTACTTAGGGAGAAAAGCATCATGCTACTCGGTGAACGCAAGATGCGATGGGACGCTGTAAACGTGCAGTTGGACCTTGCCCTGCATAGCTGGAAAGAAGCTGCGTCGGTTGAAGACAGAAGCAAAGCATTTGCCGCGCTGCGTAAAGCGTGGGCAGCGCTGAAGCTGCAATATCCGTCCGAAGCTCTCGGGGTGATGCCGCGCTTATGGTCTTGTCCGATGCATCCCGAGCTACTTGAGACCAGCCCAGGCAACTGTCCTATTTGCGGCATGTCGCTCGAGCCGGTGTATGAGACGCAGCCTCAACTTACCAGCGACCCGATCATTCGTGCGGAAATCGTTGCGCCGGAGCCGCTGGTGGTCGGAAAAACCGCGCATCTACGCATCCGGCTTACCTTTGTGGCTGACGGCACGCCGGTGGCGCTTGCCGACCTGGAGGAGACTCACACAAAGAAAATTCACCTCCTCATTATCGAGCCGACCGAGACAGACTACCACCACGAGCATCCCGAGCCGGTGGGTAACGGCGAGTACGCCTTCAGTTTCACTCCCGAAAGGCCTGGTACTTACCGGCTATGGGCCGATCTCAAACCAGTTAAAACGCACGTACAGCAATTCTCGATCGCCGATATTCCGGCAAGTACGCACGGCGGCGCGCTCCAGCGGGACGAGCCGGAAAATCGGCACGCCGAGATTAACGGTTACAAGTTCGATCTCTCTTTTGCGGATGCAATGGTCCAGGAGAAAGCGACAGTACCCGGCAAACTGCGCGTGACCGATCCTTCCGGCAAACCTTGCGACAAGCTGGACGTTATAATGGGGTCGTTCGGTCACTTCGTTGGCTTCGGCGACGATTTTTCCACGGTTCTGCACATCCACCCACTCGGGGCCGTGCCGCGCGATAACCAGGCGCACGGCGGCCCGGAGCTGCCATTTTACTTTCGCTCGAACTCGCCTGGCGAAGTACGCTTGTTTACGCAGGTGAAAATCGGCGGCCGAGATTATTTCCCGCGTTTCGTGGTGAAGGTGCAGCCGCTGCGGCATTTGGCCGAGTAAAGCCGGGAGGGCGCGCCGCTTGCTCTTGTTCTGCGGGCAGTGTAGCTCACTGCGGGGAATGACTCAGGAACGAACGAAGGTGTGCGTTGTCGGGCTCGGCTACGTCGGATTGCCGTTGGCGATTCAGTTCGCCAGGTCGAACGCAATCGTCACCGGCCTCGACATCGACGAAGCGAAAGTCGCGCGCATCAACGCCGGCCAAAGCTACATTCGCCACATCCTGCCGGAGACGATTCAAGAGGAGCTTCGTACTCAGCGGCTCACGGCCACGACCGATTTCAGCAGCATCAAAGAGGCTGATGCGGTGATCATTTGCGTGCCCACACCGCTGAATAAAAACCGTGAACCGGACATTTCTTACATTCTTGAGACCGGAAGACGCATCGCCCCGCATCTCGGCACGGGAACGATCGTCGTACTTGAATCCACTACTTATCCGGGGACTACGGACGAAGATCTGCGCAAGGTCTTGGAAGAGAATTCCGGACTAAAGGCTGGACGCGATTTCCATCTGGCTTTCTCGCCCGAGCGAGAAGATCCTGGCAATCCAAATAGCGTCGTCGCAAGTATCCCCAAAGTAGTTGGCGGTCTCACTCCCGCCTGTCTGGAGAAAGCGATAGCGGTTTACTCGATAGCCATCAAGAACCTTGTGCCGGTTTCTTCCTGCCGTGTCGCGGAAGCAGCCAAGCTGCTCGAGAACATCTTTCGCAGCGTGAACATCGCGCTCGTGAACGAGCTCAAGGTCGTTTACAGCGCGATGGACATTGACGTCTGGGAGGTCATCAATGCGGCCAGGACAAAGCCATTCGGTTTCATGGCGTTCTATCCCGGTCCTGGTTTGGGCGGACATTGTATCCCGATCGATCCCTTTTACCTGACCTGGCGCGCCCGTGAGTACGGCAGGCACACCCGTTTCATTGAGTTAGCAGGCGAGATTAACACCGCCATGCCTGAGTACGTGGTGAACCGGGTTGCGGAAGCTTTGAACGAGAAATCCAAGCCGGTACGTGGCAGTCGCGTACTTTTGCTTGGTCTGGCCTACAAGCCGGATGTAGATGACGAACGTGAATCACCTACTTACACCTTGATGACATTGCTCGATCAGCGTGGCGCGGCTATCGACTACTACGATCCGTATGTCCCGCTGATCAAGCCCACTCGTGAACACGCGCACTGGGCGGGAAAAAAGTCGGTCGATTGGAACCGGAGTGTCATCGGTACTTACGATGCGGTGGTGATCGCAACCAATCACTCGCAGGTGAACTACGCGGAGCTCGGTGAGTGGGCGGATACAATCATTGATACTCGGAACGCCATGAGCTCAGTCGCACAGCCGCGAGCCCGGGTCTGGAAAGCGTGATTAGCTCGAAACAAGCCGCGCTGCGCCAGGTCGCATCCGGCGGAGAGGCAGAGCAAACGTGGTCGAGACGTTGCACTTACTACTGCGTTTATCTCGCCGGTTTGATTGTTGCGTTCGTGCTGCCGTTGAGTTCGTGGGTGCGCGCCGTCGCAGGTAATGATCTAAACTCATACACATTACTTATTCCGGTTGTTTCTATCTATCTCATCTATATTCAATGCGAACGACTACTAAAGAACTTCGTCGCGGCGCCTTCGTTGGCATCGCTCTTTATTCTGCTCGGTTTTGCCGGCGTGATTCTGGCCGTGGTATTACCGCGATCCGCCTTCGCACTTAGTAACAACGATGAGAGTGCGCTCTACTTGTTTTCGTTCGTGAGTCTGGTCGTAGCGGGCGGATTCCTGTTTTTGGGGAAGACTTGGATGAAAGCTGCGGCCTTTCCAATGGCGTTCCTTATCTTCATGGTGCCGATGCCGGAAGGCATAGCGGATGGACTTGAAGAAGCTTCCAAACTCGCCTCCGCTGAAGTAGCTCACGTCTTGTTTCAGATTACGGGAACGCCGGTGCTGCGCGAGGGCGTTATTTTCCAGTTACCGGGTATCTCGATTGAAGTAGCGAGGGAATGCAGCGGTATTCGTTCAAGCGTCATTCTATTTATCACGAGCCTGCTCGCTTCGTATCTGTTTCTGCGATCGAATCTGCGCAGGTTCGTCTTAGTAGCCGCTGTTATTCCACTGGGGTTAATCCGCAATGGAGTACGCATCCTTACGATTGCGCTGCTCTGTGTTCATTACGGCCCCGGCATGATCGATAGCCCGGTTCACCGTCACGGCGGACCGCCCTTCTTCGTTGCTTCGCTTATACCCCTGTTTCTTCTACTGTGGTGGCTGCGCCGCGGAGAACAACGCCGGCCGCTGCCCAGCCCAGCTTGAAAAAGCGAAGGCGGCCGCCCTTTCGGAACGACCGCCTCTTGTTTGGGGAAAACGGGCTACCGGTTCATCAATCGGCGAACGATCACCACTCCGGCCAGGCCGCACCCGAGCAAAATCGCTGTTGCTCCACTGTCCGGCACAATTTTTCCGCCCGGGCTGGCGAAGAAATCAATGTGTGAAATTTCCGCCGGGCCATGATCTCGCCCGTGTTTGTCGATATTGGCGGGCGCGACGACAACGGCGCGGTGCTCAACGTCCGAACTGAGCTGATAAAACTGGCCCCCCTGGTTACCACCGCTCACGTAGATGCCGACGAAATCATCCGGAGCCTTCGTCCAAGTGATAGTCGCGCTGTCGTCGGCATTGAACGTGATGGAAAAATTTCCCTCGTGCACGGTGACTCCGTTGCCGGCTCCATTCACGCGCGAGATGCAAGTAAATAGACTGTTTTTCGCGAAGAAGACCTTGGCTGCGGCCAGAGTGGCCGCTGGGCTGTCCGGATCAACGTCGTCGATCGCGAAGCGGATGGTATGGGCGCGTGCGAACGAGCAGATGCCGACGTACAGAATCGGTGCGAGGAGTGCGTACTTCAATGTTCTCATTGCTGGGCAGGGTGCGAGCTGGTGAGCAGCATACGCTGCACCAGCGAGCTGCTATCAAGCGATATTGCCAAATCTCAACAGACGTGTAAATCGCTGGGTAAAAGGAATTTGCCAGAAAATTTGACAACCGTTTTATTTGCAATCATCGGATTTTCTCACTTTTGCAAGTTTTGTAAATGAATTCGACGCCTCAGGCTCCAGCCGCTCAGTTGCAACGCGCGAAGTGTTGAAAACTAACGAGTTATCGATAGTTACGCAGGCGTCGGCAGGATTACCGCTCTGGGGGCATAGTACGCGTTACGCTCGCCAGGTGAGATTACGAGAGCGCTTGCGTTGCTCCGTTCCGCTGCTGTATAGAAGCGGTCACATGAAGCGATCGAGCATCAGCAAATTCATCAACTTACGTTTTGTACTTGGGCTGCTCGTGTGCGCGGCCTGTGCCATAGCCGGGTGCCAGTCGGACATCGGCAACGGACAAAGTCTCGCCAGCCAGGCCGCGCCTCCGACGCGGGTCACACTTACGGCGGGTGATACCGTGCGCCTCACTTTCAGCGGTGCGCCTGAGCTGAACCAGGCGCAAAAGATCCGGGCTGACGGTAAGCTAAGCCTTCCGCTCATCGGCGAAATGGATGCCGCGGGGAAAACCGTCGCTGCTCTGCAAGGTGACCTGACACAAGCGTACAAGTCCCAGCTGAAAAACAGCGAAGTGCTCGTCACGCTCGAGAACGCGCCGGCCACGGTGGTGATCTCTGGTGCAGTCGCAAAGCCGGACCGGATCGAGTTCGACAAACCGACGACCGTACTTCAGGCAATCATGCAGGCGGGCGGCGCGACGCCCTTCGGCAATATGAAAGCGGTGCGACTCATCCGCACCGTCCGAGGCGTGCAGCAAAGCCAGGTGCTCGACTTGACTCCCATTCTGCGCGGCGAAGCGACGAAGCCGTTTTATGTGCGTGACGGCGACGTAATTTTTGTGCCGCAGTCGCTATTTTAAGCTGCGGCTTAGCAGCCGGCGCACGGCTGTGTTGCAACGGAAAAGTTCGGCCTGGCCACATCCGCCGCGGTCGACCGGGCACGTGTCTTGCGCTAGAATGCGCCTGAGGCGAGACGCTCGCTCGGCTCGCCTGGCATTGTTCAAGTGAATTTGGAATCGAATCTGCCATTCATCGCGGCAGGGTTCAGCTTTCTGCTCGCTGTCGCAGGGATCCTTTGGAAGCGGAATAACCTCGCCAGGTGGTGTTTTGCCCTCGGGATGGCGGGCTTTGCCGCCGACGCGCTCCTGAGCGGGACAGCGTTGAGCGAGCCGGACATCGGTTCGCTCGAGCGGTTGCGTGATTTCGGCCTGGGATTCAAAACTGTACTTACCGCCATCTGGCTTTGCTTTAGTACAGTGTACTCGCGGGGCGATGCTGGTCAGTCGCTACGGCGCTGGCGATTGCTCATCGCACTGGTCGTGGCGGTGCCACTCGCTTCAGTAATCCTTTTCCCGGATTCGCTGGTCGAGGCCAGGACTATTTCGGACACTGGCGATGTATGGCTGCGCTTCGGGACGGCGGCCAAGATCATCAATGGCACCGTACTCGTGGGCACCATCCTCATTTTGATGAATCTCGAGCGAACATTCCGCGCCGCGGTGGGCAACATGCAGTGGCGTATCAAGTTCCTCATTCTTGGCCTGGCGGTGATTTTCGGTGCGCGTATCTACACGCACAGTCAGGCGCTCGTTTTCTCCGGGCACGAGAACGGTCTGACACAAGTGGAAACCGTGGCGCTGCTGATCGGTTGCGTTCTGATGACGATCGCCTATTTCCGCCGCGGCTTTAGTGAGATCGACGTTTACCCGTCGCGCGCGGTTCTGCACACCTCCATCACGGTGCTACTCGCGGGGGGATACCTCTTCGTCATCGGCGTACTTGCGCAACTGGTCTCCCGCTCAGGCAGCGGAGGAGGGTTCCAGCTCGAAGCGTTTCTGGTACTTCTCGGCATCGCGCTGCTTGCCGTGCTTCTTCTCTCTGAGCGCCTTCGCCAACGGACCCGCAATTTCGTCAGCCGCCATTTCCAACGCCCAAGCTACGATTTTCGGCAGGTCTGGACGCGCTTTACGCAATCGACCGGCAATGCACTCGATGACGAAAGCCTTTGCGCGGCATCGGCAGCGCTCATTTCGCAGACGTTCAACGTGCTGGGGGTGAACATCTGGCTCTTCGATGACGAAAAACAGCAACTCACGCTGGCGGCATCAACCGCGCGAGCCCAGCGTGAAACGGCGGAAACGTCCAGGGAGTTCATTCCGCCGCCATTGCTGAAAACGCAAAGGGTATTCGATCTGACCACCGTCAAGGAAGACTGGGCGACGATGTTACGCGACGTAAGCGGCACCTATGTCCACGGAGGCGGCAATCCAATTTGCGTCCTGCTCATTGCCGGCGAGAGATGGCTGGGGGCTGCCATTCTGAGCGATCGGGTGAATGGCGCCACCTACACTCTGGAGGAGTTTGAGCTGCTGGAATGCATCGGCGACCAGATAGCATCCAACTTGCTTAACCTTCGTCTCGCGCGAAAGATCATGCTTGGTAAGGAACTGGAAGCTTTCCAGTCTATCTCGGCATTCTTCGTGCATGACCTGAAGAATACCGCTTCTACCCTGAACCTGATGCTGCAAAACTTTCCTATTCACTATGATGAACCGGAGTTTCGCGCGGACGCTCTGCGCGGCATCGGTGAGACGACGAAACGTATTAATCAGATTATCGAACGGCTAAGTGCGGTGCGGAACAGACTTGAGCTCAAGCCGGAAGAACTGGACCTGAATGCAATTGTGGACCAGGAGTTGCAGGCAGTAAATGCAAGCGCGGGAGTTTCGGTCGAGAAGCAACTGACGCCGCTCCCGAAAGTACAAGGCGACGCACAGCAGTTGCGGAGTGTGGTGACGAACCTGCTCATCAATGCCCGCGATGCCGTAGGTGAGAGCGGCCGGATACGCGTCGAAACCGAAGCGCGCAACGGCTGGATCACGCTCTTGGTAGTGGATGACGGCTGCGGGATGTCGCCTGAATTTGTGCGTGATTCGTTATTTCGCCCTTTCAAGACGACGAAGAAGAAGGGACTTGGGATCGGTATGTTTCAGACCAAAGCGATCGTGGAGGCGCATCATGGAAGGCTGCGTGTCCAGAGCGAAGCTGGAAAAGGGACCGCCTTCCAAATGGCGCTGCCGGTAAGCACGAGATGACTATCCTTCTAGTAGATGACGACGAGACGATTCGTACTCAGATGAAATGGACGCTGGGGCGTGAGTACGAAATCGTGATGGCGGAAGATCGTCCCGGCGCTCTCGCGGCCTACCATAAACATAAGCCAACGGTGACACTACTGGACCTCGGTTTACCGCCGCAGCCGAATGATCCGGGGGAAGGTCTCGCCACCTTGTCCGAGATACTACAATCGAATGAGGCGGCGAAGGTGATTGTCGTCTCCGGCCAGGCTGAAAAGAAGAATGCACTTGAGGCGGTAGGCGCCGGTGCTTACGACTTCCTTTGCAAGCCAGTAGATCCAGATGAAGTAAAGCTGCTGCTGCGCCGAGTGAGCTATCTGGCTGGACTGGAAGAAGAGTACCGTGAACTGCAACGCAACAGCCGGGTCGATACGTTTGAAGACATGCTTGGCACGAGCCGCCAGATGCAAGGCGTGTTCGCATTCATTCGCAAGGTGGCGACGACTACCGCGCCGGTACTATTGCTGGGGGAAAGTGGCACCGGCAAAGAGATGGCTGCTCTGGCTATTCACCGGCGGGGCGCGCGCAAAGATGGGCCGTTCGTGCCGATTAACTGCAACGCCATTCCCGAGAACCTGCTCGAAAGCGAACTATTCGGCCACGAGAAAGGTGCATTCACCGGAGCGAGCGCGCAGCGTAAAGGGCTGGTGGAGACAGCTGCGGGCGGTACTTTATTTTTGGACGAGATCGGTGATCTGCCTCCCACCATTCAGGTGAAGTTGTTGCGTTTTCTTCAGGAGCAACGTTTCCAGCGCGTGGGCGGAAGGCAGGAGCTCGAGAGCGATGCGCGCGTGATCGCAGCCACGAATGCTGACTTGAAGGAAAAGATAAAAACCGGGGCTTTCCGTGAAGACCTTTATTTCCGGCTGGCAGTCGTTGTAATTAGTCTTCCGCCTTTGCGCGAACGCGGTGATGATACTGGTCTTCTGGCGCAGGAGTTCCTGCAAAGATACGGCGCCCAGAATGGAAAAAAGAACCTGACGTTTACTCCGGAAGCTTTGCGCGCGATCAACTGTCACCGCTGGCCCGGGAATGTGCGCGAGCTTCAGAATCGAGTGAAACGGGCCGTCATCATGGCTGATACCCGGCGCATTAGCGCAGCGGACTTGGAGTTAACTTCAGGAACTTCCGGGACAATGACATTGAAAGAAGCGCGGGAGAACCTTGAGAAAGAAATGGTGCAGCAGGCATTAAAGAAACATCTCGGCCGGATCAGTTCGGCAGCAGCCGAGCTGGGCATAAGCAGGCCGACATTCTACGAGCTGATGGAGAAGCTCGGGATAGAGCGGGAGTAGTTAATTTATGGGAAAGAGATTATTGCAACGAGCGACTTCCGTTCTCTGTGCCGCGCTGATTGTGGGAGGCTGCACTCCGGCGGCGAAGAAGAAGCGTTATAGCGAAGCAGCAGAGCGTTACTATCAGAGCGGCGAGTACGACAAGGCGCGAATCGAGTACATGAACCTGTTGCAACTTGACCAGCAGAATGAACAGGCTTTCGCACATGTAGGCATGATCTGGGCCGATGATGGCGCCCCGCTTCGCGCGGGAGCGTTCCTTATGCGCGCGCTGGAGCTTGCGCCACAGGATAACGCTACACGAAAGAAGCTGGTGCGCGTCTATCTGGCTGTCGGACGGCCGGCTGATGCGCGCAAGGAAGCTTTGACATTACTAGAAAAGACACCGGGCGATGGTGAAGCTTTGGTGTTGCTGGTGGATGCCTCGCAGAAACCGGAGGAGCTGGCGGATGCAGAGCAACGGGTAAATCAATTTAGCGAAAAGGAGTCGCCCTACGTTCATCTGGCGCGCGCGGGTCTGGCCGCGAAGAAAGGAGATCGTAACGCGATCGAACCGGAGTTGGAACGCGCAATTGCGGCGGACCCGAAGCTCGCAGTTGCGCATGGCGCGCTGGCGAGCTGGTACCGCGCGACGAACGAGCTGAACAAGGCCGCGACCGAGTTCGAGAAGGCCGCCAACAATACACCGCTCCGTTCGGTCGAGCGACAAGCGCTCGCGGAATTCAAAGTACAACTGGGTCAGATCGACCAGGCTGACTCATTGCTCAAAGCCGTTACGGACAAGGCTCCAGACTTCCTTCCCGCTTGGATACTTCAGGCGAAGATCGCCAATCGCGAGAAAAAGTACGATGACGCTTTGCGACTGATCGAGAACGTGCTCAGCCGCGACGCGAACAACATCGAGGGGCGCGTGGTGCAAGCAGAGACGTGGCTGGCGCGCGGCCAGACGAAGAAGGCGCTGGATTCGCTGGAAAGCCTGAACACCACCTTTCCTCAAACGCCAATGATCAAGTACACCATGGCGCAAGCGTATCTCCAAAGTAACAACACCAATCAGGCCATGAGTGAGCTGGATGAAGTGGTGCGGTTAAGTCCGAACTTCCCCGAGGCTGTGCTGTTGCGCGCTGAGCTGCGACTTAAGAATGGCGATCCACAATCTATAATAGAACCTTTGCAGCGGCTCTTGAGTATTTCGCCCCAGCTTACTCCTGCGGCGGTGCTACTGGCGGAAGCTTATCGCGCCTCGGGCCGGCTGGATGAAGCCGCCGGCATCATCCAGGAGCAGATCAAACGCGCGCCAAAGAATGCTTCGTTTCACGCCATGCTCGGTATGATTTTGAGGCAGCAAAATAAGAACGATGAGGCGCAGCAAGAGTTTGAGCAGGCTTTGCAAATCGACCCAGCGAATGAAGCATCTATCACTCAGCTGGTTGACCTGGACGTTTCCCGAAAGGATTTCGCGACTGCTTTGCGGCGCGTCACCGAGCTCCGGGAGAAAGCGCCACACTCAGGAACACCCTATTATTTGGAAGGAAAGGTAGATGCGGCGCAGGGTAAGTTTGACCTCGCGCAAGAGGCGCTATTTAAAGCCATCGATTTGGAGCCGGATCAAAATCGATCCTACGATCTGTTGCTTGGGGTGTACCCCCGAGCTAACAAGTTGCCTGAAGCACTTCAGCGGCTGAACTCTATCCTGGCAAAGAAGCCAGATGACGCGCGGGCATTGCTCCTGAGCGGACTTATCTATGACCAGTTGAAGGATTCAACCAATGCCCGCACGGCCTATGAAAAAGTGCTGGCGATCAACCCGAATTCTGTGCCGGCGTTGAATAATCTCGCTTACATCTACGCTGAGAAGCTGAACGATCTCACCAAGGCCGCGGACCTCGCGCAAAAGGCCCGATCCATTGCGCCAAACGACCCTTCTGTACTCGATACGCTCGGCTGGATTCTATACAAACAGGGCGAGTACCAACAGGCGAGTGATCTTCTGGCCCAGGCGGTGGCGAGGAATTCGGCAGGCCCGGAGATTGAGTACCACAGAGGAATGGCGAACTACATGATGGGGCGCAGCGACGTAGCTCGTGCCGCGCTCGAGAAAGCCGCAGCCGCACCGGAGAATTTCGCCGGCAAGGATGAAGCGAAGCGATATCTCGCGATGCTTGATAATAACAAACAGCAGTCCGTGGCCGAGCTGGAAGCTGTTTTGAAGCAGCAGCCAAATGACCCAATCGCGCTGATGAAGATCGGTGCCGCCTACGAGGGCGATGGCGCAATGAGTAAAGCAGCCGACGCCTATGAACACGCGCTGACGCTGAACCCGAAGCTCGCCACAGCAGCTTTAAAGATCGCACAGCTGAACGCCGGGCCATTGAAAGACCCCGAAAAAGCAATGGAATTCGCGAAAAAGGCGCGGGAACTTGCTCCGACTGACCCGAAAGCGACGGCGATCGTAGGAAGCATCGCGTTACAATTGAACAACACGGCGTGGGCATATGGCCTGTTACAGGAAAGCGCGCGGCAGCTGCCGGGCGACGCAACTGTTCTGCATGATCTCGCCTGGGCCGCGTACCTTCTCGGCAAGACCGACGAAGCTACTAATTCGATGCAGCAAGTACTCGATTCGCACCCGAGCACAACGCTGCACGATGACGCGGAGAAATTCCTGGCGATGGCCAAAGAACCTGCCAATGCCTCAGCAGAGCCGGATATCCAGAAGGTGCTTGCTTCTGATCCTGCGTACCTGCCGGCCCTAGTCGCTCGCGCTGCGGTGCAATCAAGCAACGGTGACACAAAAGCTGCTTCAGCTACGTACTCCACGATTTTGCAGCGCTGGCCTGAGTTTGCTCCAGCGCAGCGGGACCTGGCGGCGTTGCTCATTCAGGATCCGCAGAACGTGGACGCCGCCTACGATCTCGCCACTAAAGCGCGTAAGACGCTTCCAGGAGACCCGAAAATTGCCGAGGTGCTGGGGCGGGTCAATTATGAGCGAAAGGAATACGGGCGCGCAATCCAGCTGTTCCAGGAGGCGCAACTCCACCAGCCGCTCGACCCGGTCTCCCTGTACTATTTGGGCATGGCACACGCGCAGGCGAAACATTCCAACCAAGCGCGTGAAGCGCTGAATCAATCCTTGACCCAGGGTTTACCTGAGCCGCAAGCGGCTGATGCGCGTCAAACACTCGCGACACTCGGCTCTCCGTAGCGCGTCCAGGCACGAAGCGGTGTCGGATTCCCTGATGTTATTCACACCCGCCTAAACGGCGAGAAGACAATGACTTAGTGTTTTTGCGAGGCGCAGGAAGAAAACGGCGTCGGAAACGCTTACGTTTCGGCGGAATTTGCCCTGAACGAAATTGCTGATACTTTTAACTCTAAGATACTGTTGCTGTGTGGGATGTGAACCGTAGTCGTCGCGTGGCACAGCGATTGCTAAACATGCGGCAGGTTAGTTAAAACAGGGAAAAACATATGAAACTATCAAAGACAGTATTGGCAATCGTGGCGGCGGTCGCTGCGGTTGGGTTTGGTTCCTATGAGGCGCAAGCGACGCAAATATCCGGCATGCTCAACATCGCCGGCACAGCGACGTTTGATACGAACTCATTGGCAACCGCAAAGGCGGTCACGAACTTCAGTAACGTGACAGTCGGCGGTGGGAACACAGGGGCATTTGCCAGTATCGCAGTAGGAACTTCGGTTGCGATGGCTTCCCCCTACGTTTTCAATCCGTCCACAGCCACACCCATGTTGATGAGCGTGGGAGGATTCACCTTCGATCTGACGAGCTCGACCGTGGTCGCTCAGACGAAGAACTTCCTCGACATCACCGGGACCGGGTTCATCTCCGGCAACGGGTACAATAGTACGCCAGCAACCTGGGCATTCAGCTCACAGAACGCAACCGGACAACCCCACAACACGTTCACGTTCTCAGCGAACATTGGTGCGCAGCCAACTCCTGATAGCGGGATGACCGTTGCGCTGCTCGGTGCGGGATTGCTCGGCCTTGCCGCCTTCCGCGCGAAGTTCGCTAAAGTGTAAGGAACTTACTTCTTCTGCACTAACAACAGCCGGGCAGGGCGAAAGCCCTGCCCGGTCTTGCGTACACGCCGCGTTCTTCAGTGGCTGGCCCAGCTAACGCGAACTTTTTTTCGTTTCCACCGCAACCTGTTTCCACACCGGTGGTTCATTCACAGGCACAGATTTCGCTTGTTCAAAGTAAAATCGAGACCATTTTCCGCTCTCAATTCCGCACTTACTGCCCAATTCGCATATGAATAACACAATGACAAAACTCTCCCTGGCGCTCGCAGCGCTGGTGGGCCTCACTAGCGCCTCGTCCGTAGCCGAGGCCGCCTTCGGCGATATATACGACGGCGCGCTCAGCCAAAACTCCGTGTACCGGATTACTCCGAGCGGCTCGAGTTCGGTTTTTTACGCCGACTCAAGTCGCTTGATCGACTCGGTCGCTTTCGACCGCAGAGGCAATCTCTTCTGCGCCGACAAAGCCAATGCGGGAGCGATCGTCGAGGTCACGCCTTCTGGTACTGCCACCGTCTTCGCGAGTGGCCTCAGTCCACAGGCCCTGGCGTTCGACTCCTCAGGGAACCTGTTCGTTATCGACGGAGCAACCAACTCAATCCTGAAGTTCACTCCCGCCGGAGCTAAAACTACCTTTGCATCCGGTATTACGTCAGGTAGAGGTCTCGCCTTCGATTCCAGTGATAACCTCTTTGTGACATTGAGCAACAGCGGTGCGGCAGGCGCCGGCACTGTCGTCAAATATACTGCGAGTGGAACGATGACCACGTTTGCGACGGGTTTATCCACTCCGTGGGGCGTGGTTGTAGATAACCTGGGCAACGTTTACGTCGCGGAACTGCCAACCGGCAACGTGTACAAGTTCACTCCAAGCGGCGTCAAAACTACGTTACAGTCCGGTTTCGGCTCGCCGTATTCGCTTGCCCTTGATCGTGTCGGCGACCTGATTGTGGGCGAGTTCGGTAATCATCAGATTACCAAGGTGCCGTTAATCGGCCCTTCTGCCGGTACTAAGAGCATCGTGATCTCAAACATCATTGTAGGCGGTCTTGCAATAGAGCCGCCTAGCTCCGCTGTGGTTAATCTCTCGACCCGCGCGCTTGTCCAGACCGGCGACCAGGTAGCCATCGCGGGATTTGCCGTTCGCGGCACTACCAACAAAATGCTGCTGCTTCGCGGCCTGGGGCCAAGTCTCACGCGCTATGGGGTTCCGAACGCATTGCAAGATCCCTATCTGGAACTGCATAATTCGGCCGGCGCGGTTATTGCGGCGAATGACAACTGGCAAAGTGCATCGAACTCCGGCAGCATTCCTTCCGGCTACACGCCGCCTGATCCACGCGAGTCTGCGATCTGGATTTCGCTGCCGCCGGGTAACTACACGGCGATTCTCTCGGGAAAAAATGCGACAAGCGGTTCCGGTCTGGTCGAGGTATATGACTTCGACACTTACTCGACCCCGGCGGAGCTAGTAAACGTTTCTACTCGCGGTTATGTCGGCACCGGCAACTTTGTCATGATCGGCGGGTTCGCTTGCGGAATCACGAATGGCAGCAGCACAGGGTCGCCGGGAGGCAACGGCATCGTCGAGGTTGTCGTGCGCGGTCTTGGACCAACTCTGGCGCAGGCGGGCGTGGCCGGTGCACTTGCCAATCCCGTCGTGCAGCTGAAAAACGCCCAAGGCACAACGATCGCCTTCAACGACGACTCGAAAAACGCCCCGCCGATCCTGCAATACACTGGTTTTGCGCCACCGAATGGCGCTGAAGCTGGCCTCGTGGCATTCCTTACTCCGGGCACCTACACTGCCATTTTGTCGGGCGCGAACAACACCACGGGCGTCGGTCTGGTCGAAGTTTACAAAGTCGTACGGTAATCCGCCGTTCCGCGATTGCAGCGGAACGAATGGTTTAGCCGCTGCGGGCAATTCCGCCTGCAGCGGCGAACTGTTTTTCGCCTTTTGCGCGCCGGTTTTGCGGTTGCCTTAGTACGGAGTGTGAGGCAGGCGAGCTTGGTTATTGCGCGCAATCTTCCAGCGCGTCAGGCACGCCGCTGAGGGTGGCAAGCGCTTCGCCGACGAAATGCAGCGAGCCGGTAATCAGCACCGGATGAGCTTGTCTCTGCGCAGCGGCGATCGCTTCGCCCGCGCTGCCCGCGGTCGAGCAGGGGAGTGATGGGTCCGCGGAGCGCACGAGTTCGGCCAGCTCGGTACTTGAGATAGCCCGCTCACTGCGGACGCGCGGCAGGACAAAGCTTGTCGCGATAGGAGCAAGGGTCTCGATCATTGCCCGAGCATTTTTGTCGCGCAGGATCGCCAGCAGGACGGTGGCCTTGGCGTCGCCAAATTCCTCGCGCCATGTTCGCGCAAGTACCCGCGCGCCGGCGACGTTATGCGCGCCGTCGAGGACGATACGCTCATTCCAGAGTTGAAAGCGGCCTCCCCAATGGGCCGACGCCAGGCCGTACTCAATCGCGGCTTCAGAAATCCTGCTATCCAGTGCGCGCGCAGCAGCCGCGGCAAGCGCCGCATTGCATTTTTGGTGAGCACCGCGCAGCGAAATACGCGAGCGCGTCCAGGGTTGCGTCACGGTGCTTAACGGCGCGCTGCGTTCGGCCGCGCGCGCACGAATTACCTCCGCGGCGTCGTCCCGCTGCGATGCACAAATCACCGGAGTATTCTGCTTAATGATGCCTGCTTTTTCCGCGGCGATTTCCGCCAGGGTGTCACCTAACCATTTCTGATGATCCAAATCGATGGGTGTGATCACCGATACGTCGGCATCTGTCGCATTCGTCGCATCGAGCCGGCCACCCATTCCGGTCTCGAGTACGAGGACTCCGCATTCGGTATTTTGAAAATGCCGCAACGCGAGCGCGGTCGTGATTTCAAAAAAGGTCGGGTGCGGATCCCAATCACGCGTGAGATCGCGGATGCGCTCAACCCCATGCGCTACGTCCGCTTCTGAAATCATCTCGCCGTCCACGCGGATGCGTTCGCGGAACGAGACGAGGTGAGGGGAAGTGAACAGCCCCGTCCTAAATCCAGCTGCCCG
The DNA here is from genome assembly GCA_019244415.1 of Verrucomicrobiota bacterium. GTDB lineage: Bacteria > Verrucomicrobiota > Verrucomicrobiia > Chthoniobacterales > UBA10450 > AV69. The sequence goes on from JAFASN010000134.1 coordinate 38,464, forward strand.
GCAGATTGCATCGATAAAGGCGCAAACGGAACCTTTGCCGTTAGTACCAGCGACATGAATGATGCGGGCGCGTTTCTCGATCCGCAACGCCGCCAAAAGGCGCAGCGTATTATCGAGCCCGAGTTTGATGCCGAATTTCTGTGTCGCGTAAAGCCACGCGAGCGACTCGCGATAGTTCACGCCGCCCGCGCGAGATAACGCAAAAGCTCGGCAACCTGTCGCCGCAATCGCCGCCGATCCACAATCTGGTCGATCAGCCCGTGTTCCTCCAGGAACTCCGCCGTTTGAAATCCCTTCGGCAGATCCTGGTGCGTCGTTTCTTTGATCACACGCGGCCCGGCGAAACCGATCATACTTCTGGGTTCGGCCAGAATAACGTCACCTAACGAAGCGTAGCTAGCCATGACACCTGCCGTGGTGGGATTCGTGAGGACCGAAATGTAGGGCAGCCGCGCTTCGGCGTGCCTGGCGAGCGCGCCACTCGTTTTCGCCATTTGCATCAGGCTTAGCATCCCTTCGTACATGCGGGCGCCGCCGGAAGCAGAAACGATGATCAGTGGAATATGCTCCCGCGTGGCGAACTCAATCGCGCGCGTGATGCGCTCTCCTGCGACGGAACCCATGGTCGCTGCGAGAAACCGGAAGTCCATCACCGCAATGGCTACGCGCATTCCTTCGAGCACGCCGTGCCCGCTGATCACCGCGTCGATCAGTCCTGTCGCGTCCTGGTACTTTTTCAGGCGATCCTTGTAGGTCGCCATCCCTTGGAAGCTCAGTGTGTCCACCGATTGCAGGTTCGCATCCATTTCGGCGAACGAGCCGGCATCGAGGAGCGCATCAATTCGTTCGCGGGCAGATTGCGGCAGATGATAATCGCAGCGAGGACAGATGCGTTGATTCTCCGTCAATTCGATCTCGTGGAGAACGTCATCGCAGCCGGGGCATTTTTGAAACAGGCCTTGCGGAATCTCGCGCCGCTTTCGCCCATGCACACGCAAATTTGGTTTACGGAAAATCGCCATAGCTACGCACGCGCGGCCGTAACGGCGTAAACGGAATCGGCGCCGGCTTCTCCCATCACACGCGCGCATTCGCTCAGCGTCGAGCCGGTGGTGAGGACATCATCGACAAGCAGCACTCGGGAATCTCGCACGGTCACCTTTTCTCGTAAACGAAATGCGCCGCGCAGATTTTCCAGCCGTTCCGCGCGATCAAACGCCGTCTGTGTCGTCGTGTAACGCCGTCGCTCAAGCGCAGGTCGCACTGGCACGCCCATGTGCGTACTCAAAATGCGCGCGAGCAGGTCGGCCTGATTAAACCCGCGTTCGCGCAAACGCGCCGCGTGCAGCGGCACCGGGACAACCACATCGAATGCGCGGCGACGCAATCGCTCATCGGCCAATGCTTCGCAAACCCAGCGGCCGATTGGATCTCGCAGGTACAGGGCACGGTGGTACTTAAACTGCAGGATGAGGCTACGGACAATTCCGCGGCTGCGGTAAGCGGAGACGGCGGCATCAAAGTCGAGCTGGCGACGCTCGCAATTTGTGCAGGTAAACTCTCCATCGATCGCACCGGAAAATGGCTCCGAACATTTCGCGCAGAATGGCGCGACAATGCGTGGTGCCCTGGCTTCGCAATTGCCGCAGAGATATTCGTTCCGTGCCACCGCCTCGCCACAAACAGCGCATGCAGCAGGATAGAACAGTGAGCAAAGCCCTTCAGCGACTTTCGCGATTTGCACGGGGAAAAAGAACGATGACGAGCGCCCAGGTGAGCAACCCAAGCCCGAGCGGCAGCAGACCGAAAAGCATGTTATTACCCAGCAGTGGCAGCATGTCCCGGTTTTGCTTCGTTAGCTTGCTAACGATTCCGCTGACCAGGATCCACCCGCTGTGCAGGCCGCTCGGCAGCCACAGCGAGGCCGTCCGCAGGCGCGCATCCGCCAGGATCAGCCCCACGAGAAATAACGTGGCGAAACCGGAAAGTACCAGGACCGGGTTCGTGAATTGCACGAAAGCGTGCGCGAGTGAGCGGAATCCAGACGCCCACGTCACCGCTTCGTTCGTGCGAGCTGGCGCTTTAAGAAAATGGATGACTGAGTACAACGCGGACGTAATCACCGCAGCGATGGCAGGACGGCAGTCGCGGAGCAAAATACCGAGGACGAGCCCGCGAAAAAATGCTTCCTCGATGATCGGGACAGCGATCGCGGCGGCGACAACGCCTGCAACCGCCGCCCACGGAATTGTACTCTTCACAACAACATCGCCTGTCTTCAGCAGAGCAAGCAAGGCGTA
>JAFASN010000027.1 GCA_019244415.1 Verrucomicrobiota bacterium
GAAAGACCAATGCGTCGTTCGACCTTGTCCACCTTGATCACTCGCGCCTCAACTTCCTGCCCCACTTTCAGCACATCCTTTACCTTCGCCACGTGATCTTCGCTCACCTGTGAGATGTGGACCAGACCATCAATTTCATCCTGGAGCTGAACGAACGCGCCGAAACTCGCGAGCTTGGTAACCTTGCCTTTTACTAAGTCACCGATCTTGTACTTCTGGTCGATGTTCTTCCACGGATCTTCGCTGAGTTGCTTCAGGCCAAGACTAATTCGCTGATTTGTCTTATCAATATCGATGACCTGGGCTTCTACTTCATCGTTCTTCTTAAATACTTCGCTTGGGTGATTGATCTTTCGCGTCCAGCTCAGGTCGGAAACGTGAACCATTCCGTCAATTCCGTCTTCTAATTCGACGAAGGCGCCATAGGCGGTCATATTTCGAATACGTCCTTTAACCCGGCTGCCGATTTCGAATTTCTTCTCGATCTCGTCCCACGGGTTCACTTCAAGCTGGCGCAACCCCAGTGAGATCTTCTGCTCTTCCTTGTTCACCACGAGCACCACGGCTTCGACTTCCTGCCCAACCGACAAAATATCTGAGGGCCGCATGATTCGTTTCGTCCAGGACAACTCCGAAACGTGAATCAGGCCTTCCACTCCTTCTTCCAGCTCTACGAACGCGCCGTACGGCACCAGGTTCGTGATCTTGCCTTTTACTCGCTGACCAGCTGGGAACCGCTCTTCGATCTGGTCCCACGGGTTTTTCTGCGTTTGCTTCAGGCCGAGTGAGACACGCTCTTTCTCTTTGTTAATGTCAAGCACCACGACCTCGAGCTGCTGACCGACTTTCACCAGCTCGCTCGGATGTCCGAGTCTGCCCCACGTCATATCGGTGATGTGGAGCAATCCATCCATGCCATCGAGATCAATGAACGCGCCGAAGTCCGTAAGATTTTTTACCGTGCCGGAGACGCGATCGCCCACCTTCACGCCTTCCAGGAATTTCTGCCGCTTTTCGCTGCGCTCCTGCTCGATGATTTCGCGCCGGCTAAGTACGACATTCCGGCGGTCATCATTAATCTTAACGATTTTAAAGTCGTAAGTGTTGCCGACGAATTGTTGCAGGTCTTTAGGTGGAATGATGTCGATCTGCGAAGCGGGCAGAAAAGCTTCCACCCCGATGTTTACCATCAAACCGCCTTTGACGACGGATTTGACCTTGCCTTTGATGAGGCCGTCGCCCTGGAAAACGCTGGCGATCTTGTTCCAGTTCTGGCGGTAGGCCGCTTTCTCCTTTGAAAGTACGACCATGCCTTCGTCGTTCTCGAGGCGTTCGAGCAGCACGTCCACTTCATCGCCTACTTCAAGCGAATCGATGTTGTCGAACTCACTCGCTGGGATGACGCCCTCGGACTTGTAGCCAATATCGACAAGTACTTCGCGGGGCCGAATCTCGAGGACACGACCTTTAACGATGCTGCCTTCGCGAAATTCGCGGTACGATTTCGCGAGCAAATCCTGCATTTGAACCATAAGTAAAGTATCTCCTTGGCGCGCTTCGATGTGGCAGCCGCTATGATGAACGGTAGCTGCCAGCAAGTCGAGCGGGCCGCACAGTATGCGGTTTCGGCGAAGCGGTCAACCTGAGCGAGCATGCAATGGTGCGCGGCGCAAAGCGTTACACGAGAGTACTCAGGCTGTTTGCCGCGTCTTGAGGAAGCGGCGTTTTGCCGGATAATATCGTCAAGCATGAAACGAATAATTCCGCTGGTTGGGATTGCGCTATTGTCGTTGCGCGCAGCGATGGCGTCGCCGGCTGAGCAACAAGTACTCGAAGCGGTGAAATCGCCGCAATTGACGGTGGTCCATCTTTGGGCGCCTTGGTGCTCGAACTGCCAGGCGGAGCTTAAGAGCGGCGGCTGGAGCAAGATGGTGAAGGAGAATCCGAGTACGAAATTTATCTTCGTCTCTGTTTGGAACGGCGGCGAGGATGGACGGGCCACGCTGCAAAAGTACGGACTGGCGGATTTGCCGAACGTCGTCATCGCGGCCGACCCGGGGCCGCGCACTGGTGACAAGATCAAGCAATTCGCCGGGCTGCCGCTGTCGTGGATTCCGACGACGTGGGTCTATAAAGGCGGGGACCTGCGCTATGCGCTGAACTACGGCGAGATTCGTTTTCCGGTGCTCCAGCAATTCCTGGCGGACAGCGAGTCAGAGTGGTCGCACAAGAACGACGCGCAATGATCAGCAGCATTTTGCCGGCAGATTTTTCCCGCAAAGCTCCGGCCATTCTTTCGCTCATTGGTGACACGCCGCTGGTGGAAGTGACGCGGCTGGACACGGGCCCGTGTCATTTGTTCCTCAAGCTGGAGAACCAAAACCCGACCGGCTCCATTAAAGATCGCGTCGCACTGGCGATGGTGGAGGCGGCGGAGCGCGACGGTCATCTCGCGCCCGGAGGCACAATCATCGAAGCGACTGCTGGAAATACCGGGCTCGGGCTGGCGCTGGTGGCGGCGGCAAAGGGTTACCGCATCATCCTGGTGATTCCCGACAAGATGTCGCAGGAGAAGATCGCCCATGTGCGCGCGCTCGGGGCGGAAGTTCACCTGACGCGGAGTGATGTGACGCGCGGTCATCCGGAATATTACCAGGATGTCGCGGCGCGACTGGCGAGCGAAATTCCGGGCGCGTTTTACGTGAACCAATTCGGCAACCCGAATAATCCGCTCGGCCACGAACGCAGTACTGGGCCGGAGATTTGGGAGCAGATGCGGCACGACGTGGATGCCGTCGTGGTCGGCGTTGGTTCCGGGGGCACACTCACCGGGCTCGGGCGGTTTTTTTCCCGCGTAAAACCGCGACGCGGCGTGGAGATGATCCTGGCCGATCCCGCCGGGTCGATTCTCTACGAATGGGTGAAAACCGGGAAAATGGTCGAGTCAGGAAGCTGGGCGGTGGAAGGAATCGGCGAAGATTTTATTCCTGATAACGCCGACATGTCGCTGGTGACGGATGCGTTCGAGATCGATGATCGCGAAAGTTTTGCCACCGCGCGCGAGCTGCTGCGCAAGGAAGGAATCCTGGGCGGCTCATCCACCGGCACGCTGCTCGCGGGAGCGCTGCGTTACTGCCGGCAGCAAACGAAGCCGAAGCGCGTCGTCACGTTCGTCTGCGATAGCGGAAACAAGTACTTGTCGAAAATGTTCAACGAGGTCTGGATGGCGGAGCAGGGATTTGTCACGCGCCCAGTGCACGGTGATTTGAGCGACCTTATCTTGCACCGTTACGAAGCAGGCGAAGTCGTCACCGCCGGGCCGGCGGACACGCTGCTGACGGCGTTCAAGCGGATGCGGCAGGCGGATGTTTCGCAATTGCCGGTCGTCAATGAAAGCGGCCGGGTGGTCGGGATCATCGATGAATCAGACATCCTGGTGAAAGTACACCGCGATGCCTCACATTTTAATGATGAGGTGAGTACAGCGATGACTGACCGGCTCGAGACGTTGCCGCCGCGGGCGCGGATCAACAGTTTGCTCGAAGTGTTTGACCGTGGACGCGTGGCGATCGTGATGGATGACGCGAAATTTCTCGGGCTCATCACACGCACTGATTTGCTTTCGTACTTGCGGCTGCACATGCCGAAGTCGCCGGCTGAACGCGAACTCAGCTGACTTTTCACGAAAGCAGGAGCGCCCCAAGTACTGAGTGGCAATTTCCAGCTTTCCTGCGTTCCTTAGCAACTCTTTCTCCAATGAAAAAGCAACATGACCTCGCGACGCGCGTGATCCACGCCGGCCAGGAACCTGACCCTTCCACCGGCGCGATTATGACGCCGATTTACGCCACCTCGACTTACGTGCAGGAAAGCCCGGGCAAACACAAGGGCTACGATTATTCCCGCTCCATTAATCCCACCCGGCTCGCTTACGAGAAATGCATTGCCGACCTGGAGAGCGGTACTCGCGGCTTCGCCTTTGCCTCCGGGCTGGCGGCAATGGCGACCGCGCTGGACCTGCTCGACAGCGGCTCGCACATCGTCGTCAGCGATGATCTTTACGGTGGAACATTTCGCCTTTTTGAAAAAGTACGGAGGTGTTCGGCCAACCTCGATTTCACTTTTCTTGATCTCACCGACGCTTCGAACTTCGAGAAGTCGATCAAGCCAAACACGCGCATGGTCTGGATCGAGACGCCGAGCAATCCGCTACTTAAGCTCATCGATCTGGATGCGATCGCCAAAACGGCGCGGGAGCGGAAGATACTCAGTGTCTCAGACAACACCTTTGCCAGCCCGTGGCTGCAACGTCCCATCGAGTGCGGCTTCGATCTCGTCATTCATTCCGCGACGAAGTACCTGAACGGCCACTCCGATATGGTCGGCGGCGTAATTGTTGTCGGACCGGAGAAGGAACTCAGCGATCGCGTCGCGTTTTTGCAGAATTCTGTCGGCGCGATTGCCGGGC
>JAFASN010000087.1 GCA_019244415.1 Verrucomicrobiota bacterium
CTTACCGAAAGCGTGCGCGGGTTCAAATCAGAATTTCGCCGCTTCTTGCGCCTGTTCGCGCCCGCACCTATACAGTGTCCATGGGCCAGCAACTCCGCATCCGCGCTAAACGCAAACGCCGCAAAGCCTTTGTCGAACGCCGCAAGGCGAAACAAAAGGCGGCCGCCAAAAAACCGGCAAAGCCGCGTACTCGGAAAGAGGCCGCGCCAGCGGCGTGATCCCAGCCGCAGCGGATGCCTGCGCGTTACCTCATCGTTGACGGTCACAGCGCGATCTTCCGCTGGCCGGAACTGAAGAAACTGCATGCGCGGCGCTCTTCACTCGCGCGCGACGCGCTGGTGAAAACGTTGCGGGATTACCAGGATTACACCGGAACCCGCGTGGTCGTGGTTTTCGACGGCGCCGGAAGCTCGACGACGGAAGTGAGCGAGCCGGGCGGAGTACAGGTTTTCTATTCCCGCGCCGGGCAAACGGCAGACTCCGTAATCGAGCGTCTCGCCAGCAAGTACGGGCGCGAACGCGAGCTCACCGTCGCGACGGCTGACTTGCTGGAAAAGGAAACAGCCGGCGCTTGCGGCGCCACTTGCATTTCGGTGGAGTTACTGCGGGCGCTGATCGACGAAGCCGTTCCCCGCTAGGCCGCCCCGAGCAGCCGCTGGCGAGGGTGGCGGCTGCGCGCCTCGCGCCGCGCGGTCGCGAGCACACGCGCGAGTACACAGTAAAGCTGTTCCGCCGGAAGCACCTTGCTTACGTAGCCGTTCGCGCCGGCGCGCAGCGCTGCCTGCATGTGCTCTTCGTCGTAGCCCAGTCCGGTGAACACAACAATCGGTAAATGGGCGTCAATTTCGCGGATGCGGCGTATGACAGTAATCCCATCCACCGGTTGCATGTGGAGATCGACGATCGCCACCTCGCAACGGTTCTGCTCCAGCCACGCGGTGACGGCGCTGCCGTTATCGAGCGCGGCGCAGGTGTGCCTCCGCTCGTGCAGGTACCAGCTGAGGAACTCAGCGATTCCGTGGTTGTCATCGATCATCAGGAACTCGACTGCAAGGCTGCGCGTACTCATCGATTTTTATCTAGCAGGGAGCTTGCCAGCTCGAAGTTGCGGCCGCGGTCTGCGCTCTGGCTTGTAGGGCAATGATTCCTCATTGCCGAAACATGTTACCCCTTCGCCAACGAGGAATGGTTGGCCTACAGAAAAACGGGACGCCTGTAGGGCAACGATTCCTCGTTGCCGAACCGTTCTCGGGGTTCCACGAGAGCAGAAATAGTCAGAGATGTTTCGCTGTACTCAACATGATACACTGAGAATTTCGATTCTACTGCTTGGGAGAGGCGCTATTCTGCCATGCCACTCTCCACCTCTGACAGCTCAGTGAAGCGATGGCGTCGCTGCTGAGGAAGCCGGTGGCGTCGCTGCTGGAGATACACCCGGCGTTGCTGATGGCGTCGGCGCTGGGGTAGCTGGCGGCTTGCGCTTGCCGCTCCACAGTTTCAGGTGAGCATCGTAAGCTTCCATGGTCGAGTCCGATCTGGGATCGAGGCTGCGCGCGATGCCGTACATCCATTCCGCTTCGGGAAAACGCTTCAGGCTGTCGTAAACTCCTGCCAGCTCGACCGGGAACGTTTTGTCCAAAGGCGCGAGCGCGCGTCCCTGCTCGAAGTCATGAATGGCCCCGAGGTAGAGGGCGTGGCTTTTCTCCCCGTCCGTCGTCGCGTCGGCCAGGTCGGTGCGTGAACTTCCCAGGTAATCGTAGAGATCAGGATTTTTCTTCTCGAAGCGCAGCGCACGTTCGCCCGACACAATGGCTTCGGCGGCCTTGTCATCGTTCCAGAGTACGCGTGTGCGTTCGGTGAAATATTCGCCCGGCAACAGGCGCACCGCTTGGATCGCGAGCAGCACTGCCAGGCCGGGCGCGACCAGGCGCCACGGCCGGAATCGGGCCGCTTCTTCTTCACGGCGAGGCTGACCGGCATTGGCGAGAGTACCGAAGACGAACGCCATCAACAGCACGTTGGCCGGAATGTGCAGGTTAAAATCCACGACGGAGTGCACCATGTAAGCGACCACGGAAGCGATGGCGCCAATCTGCAAGGCCATGCTATTGCTGGGCAGGCGCAGGGAAACGAGTACGCGCCTGGGGCCGAGCCGCTGGAAATTGCGCCATCCGCTGGCGAGATGCACCACAAGGAAGATTAGGAAAAGCGCCGCGCCGACCAGCCCGTACTCAGCCAGCAGCTGCAAGTAATCGTTGTGCGTGTAAACCGGGTCGCCCTGCATCTGGCTGGCGCGGAACATTCGTCCGTAATAAAAGTAGGTGCCGCTTCCGGTGCCGAAAAGGGGGTTGAGCTGCCATTGCTGGAGAGCCGCTCGCCAGAGCAACAGACGCGCGTTTTTGTAATCGAAGATGTTTGTGCGCGAGGCGAGGTGCTCATTGTGGTGAATGAGAAAAGCAATCCCGCCTGAGATAAGAAGCAGCGCGACAAGCGCGCCAACCGCCGCCTGCCAGAAAAGTCTGGGGCTGCCGCTTCGCCGCAAAATGATCCCGCTGAGTACAGCGAAAACGGCAACGCTCGCCCCGACGCTCAGGAATCCGCCGCGGCTGCCGGTGAGCAGCAGCCCGAGGTAAATCACGGCGACTGCATAGGTGATGAGTAGTTTCGCCCAAAGCCGCCACCGTGACCAGCAGACGATGCTCAGTCCCATCACGCCCGCCACTTCCAGGAATCCGGCGAGATGGTCGGGACAAATGTAAAAGCCGCTGGCGCGATTGCCGTAATCGAAGCGTTGCAGCGCGTGAATCGGCATGAAGTTGTTGCCGTAGCGAAATTGGACCAGGCCGACGAGCACTTGCGCCAGCCCCAGCAGAAAGAGCGCAACAAGCAGCCACATCCGCAGCGTGGCCGCGGTGAGCACCGTCGCGACAGTGAAGTAGAGGACAAGGCTGGCGATGACAGAGTAGATGTCGCTACGGGCGAGGTACTCTGTCGGGGAAAGTAACGCGCGCCCGATGATGTAGCCGAGAAAAATCACGGCCGCCCAGAAGCAAGCCTGGCTCGGCAGCGGTCTTGATTTGCGAAGGGTGAAAAGCGTGAGCAGCGCCGCGATGGCCAGCGTTAAGTACGCCGGAAAGCTGAACAGCAAGCGCGTGCCGCCGATGAGTACCTGGATGACGGCAAACGCCAGCACCACCAGCACCAGGCAAAGTATCTCTGGTGCGCTAACGCCGGATGAACCCGGCCGCGTCGCGCCGCGCGTGTTCTGGTGGACGGCGGAAGTTGCCAGTGTGGGAAAACGCAGGAACTCGGCTGCCGGTTAGCTCCGCGGCAGCCGAGCAACTCTAAAGTGGCCTAACGATTGGTGTTCGGCGTGATGTTGCAAGACCCGCGTTTCGCGCCGGGATGATCTTCGATGAAATCATTCACCTTGCTGCACGGGATGCGCTTGTTCTTGTTGTGATAACAAACAGTGCACAGGCGCGGCCTGGGCGTAGGCGTAGGGCTGTGCCTCGGCGTGGGCGACCGTCGCGGTGTCGGCGAGCGCTTCGGCGTGGGCGACGGTTTTGCCGGCGCCGTGGTTTGCGCGGTCGCTACAGCGATGGGCGAAGTCACGGCTACTGCCAGCACCACCAGAGTACCAGTACAGGCGAGGGCGCATGTGGTGCCGAGAAATTTCCGGGAGAAAACGCCACGAGCTTTTAACAACAGGTTCTTCATCGTTTGACTGCCTTTCCTTTTATGATCTTCCGCGCAGGTCAGCTTCTATTGTTATACCTTTTTCTTTTTCAGCGGGCAACGGGAATCGAACCCGCATGGCCAGCTTGGAAGGCTGGAACTTTACCATTAAGCTATGCCCGCGCCACGGCGAAGCATGCCTTGCCCAGGTCACGCTGCCAAGCCTTTTCTCCTCTTGCCAACCGCCGTTCACTTCACTAGCTCTCTCGCATGACCAAATCGTTGGCGCTTGCTCTCCTCCTGGCTGGTGTCGCCGTCACCACGCGCGCAGATCTCACCATCGTGCAGAAAATCGAAGCGGGCGGCAAACCGGGCCAGGCGACTATTCGCATCAAAGGCGACAAAGTACGGGTCGATCCCGCACCGCAGGTTTCCCTAATCACCGACACGAAAACCGGTGACACGGTGACGCTGATGCATGACCAGCGGAAAATCATGCGAATGTCGGGCGAAAGGATGAAGGCCGCCGCGCAGATGGTGAGCGAATTCGCGCGAGACAACGCCGCCAGCCCAAACCCCGGTGAGCAGCATGCCGGGCTCACACCCTTGGGCCGCACCGAGCAGGTGAATGGAATCACGACCCAGCTCTACTCTTCCGAGACGGGCGCGGGCAAAGCCACCTACTTCATCGCGCCGGAATACCCCGATGGCTCCGCCATTCTCAAGGAAATGCAGGCACTCCAGCCCACAGCGCTCGCCAATGCCGCCGGAGCACACATGCCGGACTTCCGCGATTTGCCGGGCGTGCCCGTTAAGATCGAGATCGATTCACATGGCCGGCAAACCGTGATCACGCTGGTCTCGATCAAACGTGACCCGATCCCAGATGCGGAGTTCACCGTTCCCGCCGATTACACCGAGATCAAAGTACCGGCCATTCTCGGGGGCAGGAAAGCGGCGGAAAAAGAATTGCCGGATGGCGCCGGCCAGCCGGCGATCACGCCTGTACCGCGGCCAACGCCGTAGCGCGTGTCTGGCCCGCTCATCCTCGCCTCCGCTTCACCGCGCCGTCGCGAACTGCTCAGCAGCGCAGGATATCGATTCGAAGTTTGGCCGCCCCGAGTCGCCGAGCTCGCCCGCGAAGATTTCTCGGTCGCGGAACTCACCACTGCGAATGCCACTCGCAAAGCCCGCGCGATTGCGGCCGCACGACCCCGCGCCATTGTGCTTGGGGCCGATACTCTCGTTGCACTCGATGGCAGGATCATCGGCAAACCGGTCGATCTCGTCGAAGCGCGGGAAATCCTGCGCCGCCTGAGCGGCCGCACCCACCAGGTTTGCACGGGTGTCGTGATTATGCGGGGACGCCATTTGGTCAGCTTCGCCGAAACGTCGCACGTGACATTTCGCGCGCTCACCCGGCGCGAGATTGAACATTATCTCCGGAGAATAAACCCGCTCGATAAAGCCGGCGCATACGCCGCACAGGAGAATGATGTGATCGCGGGTGTCGATGGTTCGTTCACCAATGTCGTTGGCCTGCCGATGGAACGCACCGCCCCAGTACTTCGCGATTTCGGCATTGTCGCCCAGGATCAGACTTCGACCGCGACTTCAGGGCGAGGCTCCGCCGGGCGCACCGGCTCACGTCGCAAGACGCGGTAAAGGAACCAGACGATGAAACAATTCGCCAGCAACAGCACAACAGCGCCGACGGTGGGACGGTGAAACAAGTGCCGTACTTCGAGCGGAATCAGCGCCGCCGTGGCAAAAATCATCACAAATTCCGCCCAACGCTGCTGCATGTAAACACCGATGCCTTCCGTTAAAAGTACCGCCGCATAAAACAAGGCCAGTACTCCAGCAGCGTGCAGAGTTCCGCCGGCGAGCACTTCCTGTAACCGCGCCAGAACGAAATGCGCGATTTTTCCGTGTGCGAGCAGTGCTTCATCATCCACCCAGTCCGAGATCGCGTCCATCCAGGCCAGTTTGTTGTTCAGGAACAGGGCGGACACGCCGAACATCAGTAGCAGCACCCCTTTCGCGATTTTGAAAATCGCGATGATCTTCAGGTAACGGACGCGCGTTTCTTCGCGCAAAATGGCCGCGGCTGGTCGCTGCATCTGCCCTATTCCGGCGAAATCCCCCGCGCGCGACAGCAGACTTCAAGTTTGTTTCCGTCCGGGTCCTCGAAAAACAAGGCGTAATATCCGGGCGAGTACTCCGGCCAGAATTGCGGCCCTTCCAAATTCCGCCCACCCGCCGCGCGCACGGTTTCCGCGACCTGATTCACCTGCTCGTGCGTCTCCGCTCGAAAGGCGATCCGCGTCTGGTCAGGCGAATGGTTCACATCTTCAGTAAAGCCGAAAAACTCCGCCGGCCCTTCGTTTGACTCGACGCTGAACGCGCCCCATTCCTCGCCGCTTTCATCGCGGGTGAATCCCAGCGCAGGCAAAACCCTGGCATAAAACTGCTGGGCACGCGCGCGGTCGCGGACGCGCAGATCGATGTGATCGAACACCGGCGAGCTCACCCTCAAATCACTGTCCGATCGCTGGCCCGTTGTTCATCGGCATGCCGCTCGCCGGCGGAGCGCCCGGGCCGCTGCCGGGTTTCGCACCAGAATCAGCGGTCGCTGTTGTTCCTTCCGTACTTTGATCAGCAGTCGCGCATCCACCGAGGGCAATGGCGGCGAAGGCAAGGCCAGCGAGGACTGAAAGAGATGTTCGCATTGGAGGATGATAGCGCACTTGCGCTGCGGAATCGACAGCGATGATCGCACCTGGGGCGCTTCGTGGCGCTGCTCCAGACGCTGAAAAGCAAATTGGCTTACGCCTTCTTTAACTCAGCCAGCGCCGTGAGTACTTCTTCACTGTGAGTCTGAGGCTTTACGCCCGTGAATACCCTCGCGATCTTCCCTTCCGGATCGATGATGAAGGTATTTCGCGCCGCCATCTTCGCGCCGTTGTAGTCTTTTAGTGAACCGTAGCTTTCCGAGACTTTGCCGTCGGTATCAGCCAGCAGCTTGAAATTCAAACCTTCCTTCGCGCAAAAGCTCTTGTGCGATTCCGCGCTGTCCACACTCACGCCAACGATGACCGCTCCTGCCTGCTCAAACTTCGGCAAATCCTGCTGAAAGTTGTGTGCTTCAAGAGTACAGCCGCTGGTGAAGTCTTTCGGATAAAAGTACAGCACGACCCATTTGCCTTTGTACTGCGAAAGGCTGACTTGCTTCCCTTCATTTGAGGTCAAGGTAAAAGCGGGCGCAGTCGCGCCGGTGTTCGGAATGCTTTGCGCCATCGCCATCGTGCCAGCCGCCAGGAACAGGAGTGTTAGGAGCTTCATGGCTTATGCTACTCAATTCCATTGTGAGTGCAGCAAAAACAAGATTGCGCCCGTAATCATCGATAAGTGGCGCCAACTAACGAACAAGTATTCGCGACGAAGAAGGACTATGACTTAGATATGAGTAGTACGAGGTGCGAGACAAAGAAGCTTGCGGAAGGTAGTATGCCTGTTGCGACGAACGCGCGGATAACATGACACCAGGACCTGCCGGGCACGCTGACAGCGCGCGACGAACTTCCAAAGGTAAACACGTGAAACGAATCTGGACTGTCGGTCACTCGACGCGAACCATAGAGGAGTTTACGCGGCTACTAAAAGCGTTCGATATCCGACGTCTCGCCGATGTGCGACGGTTTCCCGGCTCGCGCCGTTATCCGCAGTACAACAAAGCGGCGCTTTGTGACTCGCTTGCCGCAGCGGGAATCGAGTACTTTCATTTTCCAGAATTAGGCGGCCGCCGTAAGCCGAAACCGGATTCGCCGAACACTGCCTGGCGGAACGAAAGCTTTCGTGGTTACGCCGATCACATGGAAACGCCGGAATTCCATGAGGCGATCGCGCGGCTGGCGGCGGTCGCAAGTGAACCGACTGTACTCATGTGCGCGGAAGTCTTGTGGTGGCGCTGTCATCGGGCGCTGATATCCGATTACTTGAAAGCGCGCGGCACCGAGGTGACGCACATTCTCGATTTTGGCAAAAGCGAGCTGCATCCATTTACGTCTGCGGCGACAATCACTCACCGGGGCCTGAGTTATTCTTCGCCTCAACCGGAACTTCGGGATTCTGTGAAATAGCGGGCGCTGCGCCGCGCACGATCTGAGTTGGCAAAGGGCGGCTATTCGCGACCGTGTGCGGGTGGCGACTGAAGGCGATTACGTTTTGGGCACGGATGAAGAAGAGCTGGAGCGGCTCGGGCTTCAGCATCGTGTCTGGCGTCCGGTGGTTCTGGATTGCTGGCAGCGCGCGGGAATCACCGCCGGAAAACGCGTGCTCGATGTGGGCGCCGGCCCTGGGTACGCGGCGATGGACCTGGCGGAAATCGTAGGGCCGCGGGGCGAAGTTACCGCCATTGAGCGTTCACCAAAATTTCTGCGCGCGATGGAACAAATGAGCGCGCAGCGGGGCATCACGAATTTGCGTATCCACCAGCTCGATCTGATGGAAGACGATCTGCCCGCGCTCCAAGCCGATTTCGCCTGGTGCCGGTGGGTGCTCTGTTTTGTCTCCGACCCGGCGTCGGTGGTGCGAAAAATCGCGGGAGCGCTTGCGCCGAACGGCATCGCAATTTTCCACGAGTACATGGTTTACCCGACGTGGAGTTTCCTGCCGCCGCGGCCGGTGCAGCGGAAATTTGTCGAGCGGGTGATGGCGAGCTGGCGTGCCTCTGGCGGCGAGCCAGATATGGCGGCGCACTTGCCCAAACTGCTGACCGAAAATGGATTCACGATCCGCTCCGTTCGGCCGCACGTTTTCGTTGTCCGGCCTTCCGATTACATGTGGCAATGGCCCGCCACCTATGTGGAAAGCGGGTCGGTGCGGATGGAAGAGCTGGGGCACCTCGACGCCGCCCACGGGGCCGAGTTGCGTGCGGAATTCGCGGCTGCCGCAACAGATCCAGAGACATTAATGATTACGCCGCTGATGGGCGAAATCATTGCGCAACGCGACCGTGCATCTCACAACGCGTCCACGCGCGAATAGTTATCGGCGCAGCAGCAGCACGCGCCGACTGATGCCTGCGACGGCCAAAGCTCCTACTCCACCAAGCCCACCAATAAAAAGAAGCGCGGTGCTGGTTGTTGACGATCATCCGCTGTTTCGCCGCGGCGTGGTGCAGTTGCTGCAAGATGAACCCGACCTCGAAGTACGTGCCGAAGTAAGTACGAGTAGCGAAGCGCTGGGCGCCATCCGAAAGCACAAGTTTGATCTGGCCGTGGTCGATATCGGTTTGGAGGGAAGTACCAACGGGATCGAGCTGACAAAGTACATCAAAGCGGAAAAACCAAAGCTGCCAGTGCTCGTTCTATCGATGCACGACGAAACGCTTTTCGCGGAGCGCGCGCTGCGGGCCGGTGCGCGGGGCTACGTGATGAAACGGGAGGCGCTGGACAATTTCATCTCGGCGGTGCGTTCCGTTCTCCGAGGCGAAATTTTCATCAGCCCGAACATGTCGAAGCGGATGGTGTTGGCCCATCTCCACGGCGGTGGAGGCGAGACGCTCTCGCCGATCGAAAGGCTGAGCGATCGCGAACTCGAGGTGCTACAATTACTGGGCGAAGGGAGAGAAGTACGCGACATCGCGCAACGCCTTCATCTCAGCGCCAAGACCGTGGAAGCGCACCGGGCGCACATTAAAGAAAAGTTGCAGCTCCAGAACGCGCGTCAGGTGGCGCGTTTCGCGAACGAGTGGGTGCGTTCGCAGCAGCCGGCCTGACATCATCTTAGCGGCGCGCGCCGGCGGCGGCGTTCGGTTTTTCCTTCAGCAACGCCGCCGCGAGCCTGAGCGCTTCGTGGCTGCGACCGCCGAGCATGCGCGCGATTTCTTCCTGGCGTGCGTCGCCCGTGACCTCGCGCAACTGCGAGAACGTCCGTCCGGCTCGTACCTCTTTCGTCACCACAAAGTGCGACGTGGCGGCGGCGGCGACCTGCGGTAGATGCGTGATGCAAAGTACCTGGTGTTCTCTGCCCAGCTCGCGCATGCGCGCGCCCACCGCGTGAGCGATCTCGCCGCCGACGTTCGCGTCGATTTCGTCGAACACCAGCAGCGGCACCGCGTCCTGCGCCGCCAGCGCGGATTTGATCGCGAGCATCAGGCGCGAGATTTCGCCACTCGATGCAATCGCGCGCAGCGGTTTCAACGGTTCGCCAGGATTCGGCGAAAATAATAGCTCGACCGAATCGAGCCCGCTGACCCGCGGCGACGCTGCGGCATGGAGTTGTGCTTCAAACCGCGATTGGCGGAAGCCAAGATCGCGCAGATTGCGGCGCACGATCTCGGAGAGCTTCGGGGCCGCTTGTGCGCGCAGCTTGCGCAGCGAGTCACCGGCTTGCTCGACGGCGCTTCGCTGCTCGGCGATTGCCGTGGTCAACCGTTGCAATTCCTCGTCCCGGCCTTCGATCTTGCGCATGCGTTCGGCTGCGCGCGCGCCGAAGGCAATGACGTCGGCGATGCTGCGTCCGTACTTACGCTTTAATCCCTCAAACAACGAGATGCGTTGCTCGAGCGCGGCCAGCTGTTGTGGATCGAGGTCGAGCGCCTCGGCGTAGCGGCCGAGGTCACGCGCAATCTCCGCAAGCTCGAGTACAGCTGCCGCGTGCGTGTTTGCCGCGGCGGTCATCTCTGGGTCGAGCTTCTCCAGATCGCGCAGCAGCCTCTGCGTTTCGGCCAGTTGCGCGAGGATGGCGTCGTCAGCTTCGGACAATCTGTTCGCGGCGGCGGAGGCAAGCTCGACCAGCCGCTTGCTGTTGGAGGCAAGGCGATAGCGTGCCTCGGTTTGTTGTTCTTCGTCGGCGGACAATTCCGCTGACGCAATCTCATTGACTTGGTGCCTCAGCAGATCGAGCTCCTGTTCCCGCGCGGTTTCGGCAGTATCGAGGGCAGCGTGCTCTTCCTCCAGCGCCCGCAGTTTGCGAAACGCGTCGCCAAATGCCGCGCGCGCTTCCTCCGCGCCGGCGAAGGCATCGAGCAAATGGAGCTGCCGCTCAGCGGAAAGGAGTGACTGGTGATCATGCGGGCCGTGCAAATCCACCAACTCATCGCCGAGGGTTTTCAGGTTTGTCAGCGTCGTCGGCGAGCCGTTGACGAATTGACGGTTTACGCCGGAACTGCTGAGACTCCGTTTCAGGATCAAATCGCCCTCGTTTCTCTCCATTCCGCTTTCTTCCAGCCGTCCATTGAACCGGGAAAGATCATTGCCGCTAAAGACCGCTTCAACGGTGCATGTTTCGGCGCTGCTACGGATCGACGTTCTGTCCGCGCGCTCGCCGAGCAGAAGCTGGAGCGCGCCAATGATGATCGATTTACCCGCGCCGGTTTCGCCCGTCACAGCGGTAAAGCCTGGCGCAAGCTCCCACTCGAGGTCTTCCACCAGCGCGAGGTTTTTGATCCGGAGCAAACTGAGCAGCACGAGAAGAAGTTGAGAGTTGAGGGTGAAGAGTTGAGAGATTTCTTTTTTGAACTCTCAACAATCAACGCTCAACTCTCAACTGATCCGCAACTCTCAACTGCGCGTCACCTTTCTCGGCACCGGGACTTCGCAAGGCGTGCCGATGATTGGCTGCGATTGCGCCGTTTGCCGCTCACCCGATCCGCGCGACGGGCGCTTGCGCTCGTCCATTTACATCGAGACGCCGGAGTGCGCGTTTGTCGTCGATACCGGCACCGACTTCCGTACTCAGGCGCTCCGGGAAAATATCCGGCGCGTGGACGCGGTCGTCTTTACGCACTCGCACACCGATCACATCATGGGATTCGATGATCTGCGGCGCTTCTCCTGGCAACGCGGCTCGATGCCGGTTTATGCCGCCGCCGAAACAATGGCGGACCTCGAGCGTGTCTTCCGCTTTGCCTTCCGCGCCACCAATCCATTCCCCGGATATTTGAAACCGGAGCCGCACGTCGTCACAGGACAGTTCTCGTTAGGTGAAACCACGCTGACGCCGCTACCAGTGCCGCACGGGAGTTCTGAAGTGAACGGCTATCTCTTCCATCGCGCGGGCCGGAAGCTCGTCGCTTACCTGAGCGATTGCAGCGCAGTGCCGGATGAGATTGCCCGGAAGATTGCAGGCGTCGAATGTCTTATCATCGACGCCCTGCGCGAAAAACCGCACCCGACGCATCTCACGGTCGAGCAGGCGCTCGAAGTGGCCGCGCGCGTTCGCCCTCGTGAGACGTACTTTACCCACATCGCGCACGAGTTGTCGCAGTCGTACGAAACACGGCTGCCCCCGCACACGCACATCGCTTTTGACGGATTAAAGCTGAGCTTCTGAATGAAACGGCTCCTGTTGCTGCTGCTATCACTGCTGCTCGTACTCGACGCGCGCGGGCAACAGCCGCTCCCGCCGCAGACGATCGTCATCTTTAACAGCGCTTCGCCGGAGTCGGTATCGCTGGCGAAATTCTACGCCGAAAAACGCGGAATTCCGCGTGATCACCTCGTCCCGCTGGATTGTTCGACTCAGGAAGAAATCTCGCGCGAGGAATATGACTCCATGATTGCCGATCCGGTCCGGCAGGCGTTTGACGAGCACGGCTGGTGGAAAGTCCACGACACAGATGACGGCAGAAAGCGAGTCGATGCGCTCGCGATTCATTTCGTCGCGCTGATTAAAGGTGTGCCGCTGAAAATCCGCGCGACGGCAGATTACCCCGGTGACAATCCCGGTCCCGGGCCGATGCAGAATCGGAACGAAGCGTCGGTTGATTCCGAGCTGAGCGCGCTGCCGTTGTTCACGCAGCAAATTTCCGGCGCCGTTACTAACCGGTACTTCCAAAGTTACAAACCGATTGCAGACTTCAGCGAAATGCCGCTGCTGCTGGTGACGCGGCTCGACGGTCCGGATGTACTCACGGTGCGGCGCATGATTACGGATGCGATCGCGACGGAAAAGAACGGGCTGTGGGGCCGCGCTTATGTCGATGCCGCCCACAACACCAATCCCGGTTTCCAGGTGGGCGACCAATGGATGGCTAACATCGTCGAGCAGCTGCACAAAGTGGGCGTGCCCGTGGTCTACGAAGATACACCGGCAATTTTCCCCGACGGTTATCCGATGAGCGACTGCGCCTTGTACTATGGCTGGTACGCCGGGAATATCGCCGGGCCATTCAACCAGCCGGGCTTCAAGTTCGTGCCGGGCGCAATCGCGGCGCACATTCATTCCTTTAGCGCCAGCACATTGCGCGATCCGAACACGGGCTGGGCCGGGCCGCTGCTGGCGCGCGGAGCCGCCGCCACGGTGGGGAATGTTTATGAGCCGTACCTCGAGCTCACCGCACACCTCGATATTTTGAACGATCGTTTGCTGCACGGGTTCACCTTTGCCGAAAGCACCTACATGGCGTCGCGCGTACTTTCGTGGATGAATGTTTCGCTCGGTGATCCACTCTACCGGCCGTACTACAACTGGACGCAGGTCGATTCCAAAACGCCGCCGGGCAGGAACACCGCTCAGTGGCGCAGTTACCACGATTTCGCAGTGAAAAATTACAGCGCACCGGATTTCCGCGCACTGGCGCGAACGTTCGCCGCGCGCACCAAAAACGGTCCGATGACGGAGGATCTCGCGCTGATGGAACTGCGCGACAAGAATCTTGCGCTCGCCATCAGCGAACTTCAGCAGGCACGCGCTGAGTACAGCAAACGCGATGACATCGTGCGCTGCGTACTCGAGGAATGCGACGCGCTTGAGCAATCGGGGAAAGGGAAACGCGCCGCTGAACTCGCGCACATGGTGCTGCGCATCGTGCCGGATGCGCCCGCCACGCCGCTGTTGCAAAAAATCATCAGCGACGCCGCGCCCAAGCCGCCGCCAACGCCAACGCCAACGCCGTAGCTGCTGAGCGTCCGCTTGTAATCGCCAGGCGCAACCTTCAGCATGCCGCCGGTGAAAACAGAAGCGGCACCCCAGCGTCTCGATGAGCAACTCGTGCGCGCCATCGGCGTTCCGGCGCTCACGGCGAACATCGTTAGCTCGACGATTGGCGCGGGCATTTTCGTCATTCCGGCGGCGGTCGCAAAGGGACTCGGTGCGGCCGCGCCGCTCGCATTTGTCTGCTGCGCGATTGCGATGGTCTTGTTCGTGACTTGCTTCGCTATCGCCGGCAGCCGCGTCTCGTTGACAGGCGGACTGTACGCCTACGTCGAAGTCGCATTCGGGCGTTACGTCGGGTTTTTAGCGGGTGTCCTCTATTTTCTGACAGCGCTCGGCGCTGTCGCCGGCGTAGTCAACGTGCTGGCAAACTCCGTCGCGCTGGCGCTTCCCTTTCTCGGCGGCCCGGTGATGCGCGTCATCGTCATGTTCGTGGTTTATGGCGGGCTTGTCTGGATCAACATTCGCGGTGTGCGCGAAGGCGCGGGCGCTGTCACGGTCATCACGGTGGCGAAACTTCTGCCGCTGCTTGTCTTCATCTGCGCAGGATTTTTCTTTATTCATCCGGCCAGTCTCGCGTGGAGCAACTGGCCCGGCAGTAAGTCGCTCGGCGACGCTGTCATCCTCTTGATCTTTGCTTTCGTCGGGATCGAGGTGGCGCTTATTCCGAGCGGAGAAGTGAAAAATCCGGCGCGGACTGTGCCCCGCTCCGCCTACCTGGCACTCATCATCACAACCGCGATCTACATTTGCATTCAACTCGTCGCGCAGGGGACACTGGGCGCTGAGCTGGCAAAATATCCTGACGCACCCCTGGCAGAATCAGCCGCAAAATTCCTCGGTAACCTTGGCCGAATTCTCCTTCTGGTGGGCGCCACGATTTCGGCCTTCGGCTTTGTCACGAGCGACATTCTCAGCTCGCCCCGCATGATTTTCGCTTTCGGGCGTGACGGCGCGCTGCCCCGCTTTTTCGCGCACGTGCACCCACGCTATCGGTCGCCGGATGTCGCCATCATCACCTACGCGGCTTTGGCATTTATCCTGTCGCTCACGGGCACCTTCGAAGAACTGGCTGTACTCTCAAACGTCGCTGTCTTGCTTATGTACTTGCTCTGCTGTGCGGCATGCTGGCTTCTCGTCCAGCGCAACATCGGCGGCGGCGGCGAGCCGTTCACGTTTCCCGGGATGAAGGTGATCCCGGCGCTTGCCATCGTGGCAATCATCTGGATTCTGGCGCACGCCACGGCGAAGGAATTTACGATCACCGGTGCGGTGTTGCTGATCGCGTCGCTCTTGTATTTTCTACGTACTCTACAACTGAAGAGCCGAGACCCCTAGCACCAGCTGTTGTGGCCGGCTGCTCGTCCAACCAGCCGAATTGTGGAGAATAGGCTTGTTTCGCACCCCAACGGCTTATATTGGGCGGCGAGGCGCGCTCAATGCATCTGCAATCTCTGGAACTGTTCGGCTTCAAGTCCTTCGCCGACAAAACGTCGTTCAACTTCCACCAGGGCGTCACCGCGATCGTTGGCCCGAACGGCTGTGGAAAATCGAACGTTTGCGACGCCATCCGCTGGGTACTGGGCGAGCAATCGGCTAAATCCCTGCGCGGCGGGGAAATGGCTGACGTTATCTTTAACGGCACAGACTCGCGCAAGCCACTCGGCTTTGCTGAAGTTTCCCTCACCTTCACTGACTGCGCGGCCGAGCTCGGCGTGGACTGGCACGAGGTGCGCGTCACCCGCCGGGTGTACCGCGACGGCAACTCTGAGTACTTCCTGAACAAGACGACCTGCCGGCTCAAAGACATTCACAACCTTTTTGCCGATACCGGCGTCGGCCGCAGCGCCTACTCCATCATGGAGCAGGGGAAAATCGACCTTATCCTTAGCTCGCGGCCGGAAGACCGGCGCAGCGTTTTCGAGGAAGCCGCGGGGATCACCAGGTACAAGGCGCAGAAGAAAGAAGCGCTGCGCAAACTCGAGGGCACGGAAGCGAATCTGTTGCGCATCAGCGACATCATTAAAGAGGTGAAACGCCAGATCGGCTCGCTGCAACGGCAGGCCGGCAAAGCGCGGCGCTACCAGGCGCTCCACAGCGATCTTCAGGTACTCGAGACGCACTTTTCCTACCGCAAATTGCAGGCGCTCGATGCCGAACTCGCCGGATGCGCCGCCGAAATCGAGCGCGTGACTGAAGCGGAAAACCAGACGCGCCATGCTATTTCCGAAGGTGAAACACGACTGGGGCATTTGCGGGCGGAGCTTGATAGCGCCGACCAGAGGATCACCATCGCGCGGGGCAAATTACAGCAACTCGAGACGGAGCTGAGTACGCACCGTCAGCGCATCGAATTCAACGAGCAGCGCGGCGCTGAACTATTGGAATTGATCGAGCGCAGCTCGGGCGAGATCGCGACAGCGGAAGCCAAACTGCGCGATCATGAGCAGGAGATTGAATCGGCCAGCGGGCTGGTCGAGGAAACCGCGCGCTTGCTCGCGCAAAAGAAGCAGCAGCTCGATCAGCTTGGCGCGTTGGCTGCGGCGCGACGCAATGCGCGCGAGGACGCGGAGCAACAATGGCGCGAGCTCCAGATGAATCTTTCACGAGATGAATTGCGCCTCGGCGCGATCAGCAATGACGAGCGTGAACTGGCCGAGCGCCGCGATTCCACCCAGCGCGACTTGAGCTCGCTCGGGGAGAACATTGCCGCTGCCACTGCCGGTCGCGAGCAATTGCAGACGCAGGTGCTGAATGCGCGTACTTCGCACCAGAGCGAGCAGCAAAGCGTCGAACAACTTCTCGCGCGACTCCGCGCCTGCGAGGAAGAGTTGCGCGAACAGCAGGGCGCATCCGCCGTTCTCGAAAAACAACTCAGCGCACTGCATCGCGCCATCGCGGAGAAGGAATCCCGCCACGATGTGCTTCGGCAACTGAACGCAGAAGGCGAAGGATTGGTCGAGGGGTCGCAGGCATTGCTCAAGAGTGGCGCGTTCGAGTTTGCCGGTGCGCTGGCGGCGCAGCTTGATGTTGCGCAGGAATTCGTCGCAGCGATTGAGGCCGCGCTCGGGCGCAATTTGCAGGCGCTGGTTTTGTCCGACCCGACTCGCGCGGCGGAGATCGTGCACTGGCTGCGCACGCGTGAGCTGGGCCAGGCTGTACTGCTACTGAAGGACACAGATGACAGTTTGCCCGGAACTGTGCCGGCGTTACCGCCAAACGCGATCGGGTGGGCGGCGGAAAAGGTGAAAGCGCCGGATGCGCTGGGCCCGGTCGTTCAGCGACTGCTGGGGAATGTTGCGCTCTTCGCAACGATCGAGGACGCACTACGCGCACGGGATCATTTGCCAGGAATCGCGACGGTTACTCGCAGTGGTGAATTCATCTCGCGTGAAGGCGTGCTCTTTGCCGGCAACAGTAAAGTACGCGGTGATTCGCTGCTGGAACGAAAGACGCGTATTGCCGCGCTGGCGCAAGAATTGTCCGTACTCAGGGCAGAAGCCAGTGCCCTGGAGGAGCAGCGGCGCGCCGTTGAGTCGCAGATCGCGTCATTGCAAACGCAGTTGCAGGCCGCGCGGCACGAACATGAGCAGGCGCACCATGCGCACGCCGCGGCTGTTAGGAAGCTGAGCGATCTCGAGCGGGAGCAGCAAACTGCGGAGCACGATTTCGAGTTGCTGCACTCTGAGTACGAGACCCTGACGCGGCAGATTGCGTCAGCGAATATGCGTCTCTCGGAGCTGCATGAACAGCGCACGCATTTGGAAGCCGAGATCGCGCGACAGAGCGGCGAGATCGCCGGCGCGCAGGCAAAACGCGACGAAGCAGCGCGTCTCGAACAAGAAGCGGCCGGCGAGCTTGCCGAAGCGCGCGTGGCTGCCGCGACAAGCGAGCAAAAACACCAGGCACTGCTGGCGCAGCGCGCGCCGATGCTGGCCAGGCGAGATGAATTGACGGAGCTAATCGCCGCTCGCAGTGCCGACATTGGCAACTACCACGCTCGGCTCAAGACGCAGGCAGCGGAAACGGAAGCAGCGCGCGAAGCGATCCAGCAGCAGAGCGAGGAACGGGCAAAGCGCGAAGCGGAAATCGATGGCTTTGTCACCGAGCGTGCCGGCCAAGTCGAGACCATCAACGCCCGGGAAGCTGCGTTGCGCGACGTGCGGAATCAATTGAGCGAGTTGCAGGAAAAGCGCGGCGCGTACTCAGTACGGCAGACGCAGTTGCAATTGCAACGCGAGCATCTGCTCGAGCATGTAACTCATCGTTATCAACTCGATCTGCGGCAGTTCGCGCCGGACATTTACGCGCATGAGAAAGTGTTGCGCGCTCAGCTAAAACGCGCGGCAACGGAAGAGTCATCAGTCAGCGCGACGACAGAAGAAGACTTGCAGAAGCTCATCGCCGAGCTGACGCGCCAGCTCGACAACATGGGCCCGGTAAACCTCGATGCCGTGCAGGAGTACGACGAACTGGAGGAACGTTACCGCTTTCTCGAAACGCAAAATAATGATCTCACGAATTCGAAGCGTGAGCTGCTGGAGGTGATCGCTCGCATCAACGCCACCACGCAGAAGCTTTTCGCGGAAACCTTCGCCCAGGTGCGCATCAATTTCCGGGAGATGTTCGCCGAGTTGTTCGGCGGCGGGCGCGCTGATTTGCAGCTACTGGACGAAGGCGACGCATTGAACTGCGGGATCGAGATCATCGCCAAGCCGCCCGGCAAGCAGTTGCAAAGCGTGTCGCTCCTCAGCGGGGGCGAACGAACCATGACAGCGGTGGCATTGTTGTTCGCCATTTACATGGTGCGGCCGAGTCCGTTTTGTGTGCTCGACGAGATGGACGCACCGCTTGACGAGTCGAACATCAATCGCTTCATCCGCGTGCTGGATCGTTTTGTGCAACAAAGCCAGTTCATCATCATCATCACGCACAACAAGCGCACGATCGCGAAAGCGGATGTACTTTACGGGGTGACGATGGAAGAGCGCGGCGTGAGCAAACTCGTGGGCATGAAATTGACGCCCGCGCAACGGACGGAAGCAGAACACAGCAATGGCAACGGCGCGCGCCAGTTTGAGATGGCGCAGGCGCGCGAGCAGACACTGGTCGCGGCGCGCTGATCAGGCGGCCCGCGCGGAATTAACCCGATATGTCGGTACTTGTGCTTCGCCGCCCGAGGCCGATGCTTCTCTTCTATGAGCTGGATGGATCAAATCTCAAACGTGTTACAGAACTACGCCGGAGGCGGAAGCGGCACGAACGATAGCCAAGTGGCGAGTCACTTTAACCAGGTCGCGCAAGCCGCGCCCGCCAGTGCCCTTGCCGGCGGCATTGCCTCGATGTTCCGCAGTAATCAGACCGCGCCATTTGGCCAGATGGTCGGTCAGCTATTCGGCAACTCGAACCCGAACCAGCGCGCGAGCCTGCTTAACACATTGCTCTCAAGCGGCGCGGGCGCGGGCATGCTCTCGCAACTGGCAAGTACGGCCGGAATTTCATTGCCAACCGGCGGCGGAAATGGCCAGGTCACACCGGAGCAGGCAGCCCAGATTTCACCGGAAGCGGTGCAGCAGGCGGCCGAGCACGCGCAGAAGCACGACCCGTCGATCGTCGATCAGGTCAGCCAGCTTTACGCGCAGCACCCGATGCTGATCCAGACGCTCGGCACCATGGCGATGACAATGGCGATGTCGCATTTGGCGCAACGCCGTTAAGCTCAGTTCGGTGCTTCACCGTAGTTGAACGTCGTGACGCAGCCGCCATCGACTGCCACGATTGCCCCTGTCATAAACGACGCTCCGGCCGAACAGAGGAAGAGAGCGACACTGGCGACCTCGGCAGGCTGAGCTTGCCGGCCCAGCGGTTGCATCCTCGCCGCCCTCTCCCGCCGTGTGATCGCTGCTGCAAGTTCGGCTTGGCTTAAACTGGCGCGACGCCTTCGCAAACCGGTATCGATGTAACCGGGGCAAATGGCGTTCACCCGGATCTGATCAGGACCGTAGTCGATCGCAAGCTGCCGAGTCAGATTGATGATCGCGCCTTTCGATGCGCAGTACGCGCCTGCTTTCGGCGCGCCGATCAGCCCGTAAGTCGATGCGATATTGACGATGCAGCCTTTGCCCCGCCGCAGTAAATGCGGGATCGCGAACTTGCTACACAAAAACGTGCCGCGCACATTGACGGCGATGACGCGGTCGAAGTCAGCGACATTTACCTCGTGAATTCGGGCGGGCTCGCCGCCGGTGCCTGCGTTGTTCACGAGAATGTCCACGCCGCCGAATGTCCGCACAGCTGCGTCCACCATCTCGCGCGCCTCTTCCTCTCGCGAGACATCGCCGCGGGCAAACACCGCATCTCCGCCGGCCTCGCGGATCTCGTGCGTTGCCTGTTCACCATCTGCGACGAGAACGTCGCAAAGTACGATCTTCGCTCCGGCGTCTGCCATCGCCTGCGCGATCGCGCGGCCAATCCCATTGCCGGCGCCGGTCACAATCGCCACTTTGTCTGCCAGCGACGACGTCTGCGTTTTCATCATAACTCCTCCACCCCATCCCGGAGATCGCGCAACGTCACCTCGTGCGAAACGAATGCCTGGCCAATTCGCGGTGCGACGACGAAACGGATTTCCCCGCACACGAACTTTTTGTCGCGCGCAATCGCCTCGAAAATCGCGTTCCGCGGCACGCCTGGCCCCAACCGCACCGGCAAACCGTATCGGCCGAGCAACTCGACCACGGCGTTTCGCTCCTCCCGCGCGAACCCAGCCCGCTTCATCGAAATGCCGCAGGCCGCCACAATTCCTAAACTAACGCAATCGCCGTGCGGCAGAGCGTACTCACTCGCCCGCTCGATCGCGTGCCCGACCGTGTGGCCGAAATTGAGCAGCTCGCGCTTCCCCTCGCGCTCGCGCTCATCCTCCGCGACGACCGCGGCTTTAATGCGAATGTTACGCGCGATGAGCGGCACGTACTCAGGCGCGTGCGCCGCCTCGAGCTCACGGAACATCTCTGCATCGAGGATGATCGCGTGCTTGATGATTTCGGCGTAACCTTGTCGCAACTGCTCTGCGGGCAGCAATTGCAGAACGTCCACATCGCTGAGTACAAGCACCGGCTGATGAAATGCGCCCACCAGGTTCTTTCCGGCCGCTAGATTCACGCCCGTCTTGCCGCCGATCGAGCTGTCCACCATCGCGAGCAGAGTCGTAGGAATGAGCACGTGCGGAATGCCGCGATGAAAAATCGCGGCGACAAAGCCGGCGAGATCGCCCACCACTCCACCGCCCACAGCGATGACGACCGAGCTGCGATCAGCCGTACTCATTTGACCGCAGACTCGCTCCACTTCAGCCAGACACTTCGATTGATCGCCCGCCGCGATGACGATTTCCGCAGTGTCGAATCCGGCTTGTCTGAGACTGCTCGCGACCGTTTGCACGATTGACCCGGGCACGCTCGCGTCAGTGATGAGGAAAGCGCGGTCTCCGGCTATTTGCTCGCGCGTGAGTCGCCCCGCATCGGCCAGCAAACCGCGCCCGACCTGCGCGCAATAGCGAAATCCCGGCCCGGCGATCTCGATTTTCTGCGAGTTCACTTGACAATTTCGGCGCCGATTTTGTCTAAGTGAATCATGGCCGATCCGCTCGATCCCACGCCACCGCCTGCTCCGACCCCACCGCCCATCCCCGGCCCGGAGCCGATCCCGCCTAATCCTGCTCCGCCACCTGACAGCACGCCTCCGCCGGTTGAAAGTACGCCCGTGAGTACCGAATCCACATCGACCGGTTTGCCGTCCAACGTCGCCGCTGCGCTGGCTTGTTTCCCGCTCATCGGCGGCATCATCTTCTATCTGCTCGAGAAACGCGACAGCTTCGTGCGCTTCTACGCCATGCAATCGATCATCTTCGGCGCGGCATGGCTGTTGTTCAATATTCTCTCCGCCATTCTGCATGGAATTCTGTGGTCAATCCCCGGCATCGGCGGCTTTTTCGGACTGCTCTGGAGCTTCCTCGCCGCGCTGGTCCACCTTGCCTTTTTCATCGTCATGATCATCGCGATGGTGAAAGCGTTTTCCGGCGTCCGGTGGGACATTCCCTACGTCGGGCCGATGGCGCGAAAGCAGGTCAGCGTCTAAGGCGGCTGTACTCAGCCAAACGCGGAGCTATGCCAGGAGCTTCGCCACCACCTCTGTTAAGACGAGTTGCTGGTCGAGCTGCGTCGTGACCAGCTGAAGGTTTGCTTCAAGGCACGCTTCCATTCCGCGCACCAGCTTCTCCGTCGTGAACCGGTGCGCATTCATGGCGCCGATCCCGAGCACGTAGCCGTTGATCCCGCCATCTTTCTTGCGCGGCAAATGCTGCGTCGCTTCAGCCGACAAACGGTTGAGCGTCGAGATGAAGGCGAAGGGCGCGTGCGGTCGCGGCAGGCGGTACCGTTCCATCACGTCTTTCACCAGCAGCAGATTGCGGATGGTGGGCAAAATGGTGGCCAGGAGAATGCCGATGGCCGTTTCGCCCTGGTCAAGCAGATCGCGCACAAGCCGGAGCGCCCGGCTGACATCGCGTTGAGCAAGGGCGTTGCCCAGCTCGAAAATGATTGCCGCACGCGAGACCGGCACCAGCTCGCGCACCTCCGATGCACTGATCTCACCGTTCGGCTTGTAGAGCGCCAGCTTCTCCAGTTCGTTCGTCACCGCGCGCGAGTCGCCACCGGTCGAGAGTACGAACAATTCAAGCGCCTCATCATCGAACAGCAGCCGGCGTTTTTTCGCTTCTTTCCGCACGATTTCCGCAGCGTTTTCTTCCCACCCGCTGCGGTTCAGGTCGGGCTCATCGAGCACCAGCACGTCCGCGATCTTCCCCAGCAGCTTGTAGAATGAGCGCCGCTTGTCCGGATTGATGGCGCTAAGCAGAAACGTGACATCATTCGGCAAACCGCTTTGCAAAACAGCCGCAAGCTCCTCCAGGCTTTCGAGTACCGTGGCGGATTTCCCCTTCACATCATCAGCCATGAAGTTCACGCTCTTTAGCCAGACGAGTTTGCCCCCGAAGAACGGCAGCGTCTGCAAAGCAGCAATCGCTGAGCGAATCGCTGTCGCCGCCGCCTCCACGTTATCGGCCGCGCCGTCGATGATCTCCAACCCAAAATCTCCCGCGTCCGCCGGCGTAAGCTTCGTCGCCAGCTCCGCCGCTTGACGTTTCACCGCTGCTTCATCCGAGCCGGCTACAGCATGGATTACGGCCGTCTTGGTGCGAAGGACTGGCATGCAGTTTGAGGTTACACGCGCGAACGCCGCCGCCCGTTATTGCGCGTGTACTTAACCGGCCGGCGTTTTGGCTCGATTTTGTGAATGCCCGTTCCGCTTTTCACTTCCATGATCTGGTCGCGCAGTAACGCGGCCCGTTCAAACTCGAGGTTGGCCGAGGCGCGCTGCATCTCATCCTCCAGCTCGCGCAGGAGCTCGGTCACATTGAAGTCACCGCCACTTTCATTGATGACGGACGCCGCGACGTCGCGCCCGCGCAAAATAGTGTGCAAACTTTCCTGCACAGCCCGGCGCACCGTTTGCGGAGTAATCCCATGCCTCTCGTTGTACTCCATCTGCTTCGCTCGCCGGTACTCAGAAATGTCAATCAGCGCCTGCATGCTATCCGTCACCATGTCGGCGAAAAGTACCACCTCGCCATTAACATGCCGGGCCGCGCGCCCGGCAGTCTGTATAAGAGAAGTCTGGCTGCGCAAAAAACCTTCCTTGTCCGCATCCAGGATGCAGACCAGTGATACCTCGGGCAGGTCGAGTCCTTCCCGGAGTAGATTGATGCCTACAAGAATGTCGAACTCCGCCGCGCGTAATCCGCGCAGAATTTCTACTCGCTCGATGGTGTCGATGTCGCTATGCAGATACCGCACCTTCAACCCTACATCCCGCAAATAGTCAGCCAGATCTTCCGCTGTGCGCTTCGTTAGCGTAGTGACGAGTACGCGTTCCTGCTGTTCTACTCGCTGCCGACACAACTCGATCGTATCATCAATCTGATCCTTCAGCCCGCGGATAGTTATTTTCGGATCAAGCAGCCCGGTCGGCCGGATGATCTGTTCCACCACCAGCGGCTTACCCGGAGTATGCACATCAAACCTTTCCGGAGGATGATCTGTACGGGAAAGCTCTGGCGCCGCGCCATGAGCATTGGCCTGCGCTCGACCGGGCAGGACAAAAGGAACCAGTTCTTCTTCGCCGATGCGCGTCCGACGATGCGGGAAGTAAATTGTATTACCGGCGACACTGTTTTGAATCTCAAACTCAGCCGGCGTGGCGCTCACATAAATGATCTGGTTTGTCAGCTTCATGAACTCATTGAAGTTCAATGGCCTGTTATCGAGCGCGCTTGGCAGTCTGAAGCCGTACTCTACCAGCACCGTTTTGCGTGAACGATCGCCCTCGTACATTCCGCCGATCTGCGGAATGGTGGCATGGGACTCATCCACCACCAGAAGGAAATCCTTCGGGAAAAAATCGAGCAGTGTAAACGGGCGCGAGCCAGGCATCCTTCCACTGAGGTGACGGGAATAGTTTTCGATGCCGCTACAGAATCCCATTTCTTGCAGCATCTCCAGGTCGTACTCAGTGCGCATCTTCAGCCTTTGCGCCTCAAGTAACTTGCCTTGTGACTCGAGAACCTTGATCCGATCGTCGAGTTCAGCTCTGATCGTGATCAGTGCGCGGTTTAGTTTGTCCGCCGGAGTGACGAACTGCTTGGCCGGGAAGAACGTGATCACGCTCAGCGCCTCGTGGGCATGACCAGTCAGCGGATCGAAGCGCGTAATCGCGTCGATTTCGTCGCCAAAAAATTCGAGGCGAACCGCTTCTTCATCGGCGGTCGCGGGATAAACCTCCACCACATCACCCCGCACGCGGAATCGGCCACGCGAGAAGCTCATGTCATTTCGCTCGTAGAGCATATCGACCAGCCGTCCAAGTACCGCCTCGCGGGAAGTGTGCTGCCCGCGCTTTACCGTCAGGAGCATGCGCGCATAATCTTCCGGCGAAGTTACGCCGTAGATGCACGACACGCTGGCAACGACGATGACATCGCGTCGCGTGAGTAGAGCGCTGGCAGCGGAAAGGCGAAGCCGTTCTATCTCCTCGTTGATCGACGAATCCTTCTCTATGTAGGTGTCCG
>JAFASN010000108.1 GCA_019244415.1 Verrucomicrobiota bacterium
CGCCCTTCGACCTTCGCCAAGTGCCGGCTAATCGCCGGCGCAAGAGTTTTTACCGCCTCGTCACTGGTAATCTCAGGATAAAGAACAGGATCGCTACCATTCGCGCGAGCTGGAAGAATAAATAGATGTTTCTCTTCAGCCCTGGTAGCGCTCGCACCCTTTTGGTCTAGCGGGGGACGCTCCAGCATCTTCATGGACCAGGTTGATACAAGCTGCCAGCCACCTTCGTGAGTAATGGCTTCAATCCGCACTGTCGTCGTGCGGTCGGGCGTTGGAAACGTTAGATAGAAACCGCTTAACAATGCTGCTGAGTTCCCCTCGGCGCTGCGAGTGTCGCTCCGCTTCAATCCATAACGCGCGATGTAAGACTTCCGTTCGATTTTGGCACGAAGTCCTACGACCGCGGGACCGCGCCGACTAAAGCACCACCCTGTTAGTTCAACAGCACCAGGGTTGTCATCGCGGACCCCCGAGTGATCGAGCGAGAATGCGATGTCGTGAGAGTGGGACTCATGGTTGCGCTTGCGGGTCTTAGAGAGATGGCGCTGCACCTTCCACAACGGCTTCGCCAGCTTCCAGGCGACTGATCGCTTGAGGTCTCTGATCCACTGTTCGCGTTCGCGCAAGCGTGCGGCAAAATCGGCGCGGCGCACCCTGCTGTCCCACACCTCTCGATCGAGCCGCTCGACTTCTGCCTGATAAGCGGTGAGCTCTCCCTGAGCCTCCTCAAGCCGATGATGATATTGTTCAAGTTCGGATTCGAATGCCTCAATCTTAGCCTCTAACACGCTTCGTTGCTTTAGCGTTGACTCCTCCAAGCTAGCAAGCTGTGTTCGCAGTGATTCCGTTTCGCTCTGCGCCCCTGTGAGCGCCTGTTCTTTCGCTTGTAGCGCGGATTGTTGTTGGATCCGGAGTTGAGCAAAGCAATCTGCCACTGCGTCGGCGGCAGGGTTCACACGTAACAGAACCTCTAGCAGCAAAGGCGAATGCGTTGGAAGCGGGATCGCTGGCAGGAGTACCTGTGGATCAGGTCCAACGTTTAGGATCCGGAGTACACGTGGATCGGGTATAGCAATCCCCGTCCCTCCAACGGTCATCGTGCTCAGTTCATCCGCAGTCCGCGCCCTCCATATACTTTGTTTCTTCTCTGGGTCTTGAAGTTGGACGCGTGCGATCTCAACAACACTCGTCTCGTGTCCTGGATCTAGCCGCACACGAGCGTCTGTGCTGGTGTTGCTCGGCGGTAAAAGCATTCGCAGTTTGCGCCAGCGCTGTCGCGTGAAAGTGACGCTGCTACAATGATCGTCATCAAAGATCCCATGGTGCGAAATGAAGACCTGCGCGGTCGCGGGAACCTGATCTCGCGTCACCCACTCGCGAGCTTGTTGCACAATCAAGCTGGAATATACTTCGTCTTCGAACAAGCCTATGTTCAGTCTCGGCAGTTCTGTGCGAGAGCACAAAGCAAGCAAGAAGCGCGGCTGCGCCAGACCAGGCACAGGTTTAGCGTAATTGTAATTTCCGCGGTAAGTCGTGTAACATGTTGCCGATTCCGGCACGAGCGAGATTTGAGCAACATTTGAGGCATAGGTTACGCGTTGACCGAACA
This sequence comes from Verrucomicrobiota bacterium, assembly GCA_019244415.1. GTDB lineage: Bacteria > Verrucomicrobiota > Verrucomicrobiia > Chthoniobacterales > UBA10450 > AV69. The sequence continues at coordinate 1,610 of JAFASN010000108.1, forward strand.
GCTCGACATTCCTGAAGAATGTTCGAAGCAGGGCGTCAAATTCATCGCGGGATAACTCACGGGCATGATATGGATTTGGCGAAATAGTGGGTGAGTTGTATTCCTCCTTTTCAGGCGTTGAGACAATCAGAACACCATCAGGCTTCAACACGCGCGCAATCTCTTCGAGCATGGTGTGTTGTTGAGCGACGTGTTCAATTGTCTCGAAACTTACGACTATGTCCATACTCGCAGTCTCAATGGGCAGCTTAGTCGCGGAGCCTACAACGAACTTCAGGTTTTCGCGTCGGTACTTATCCGAAGCTGCAATGATCGTGGGTTCAGAAATGTCTACAGCCAGGACCTGGTGAGCGGTTTGGGCTAGAAGCGCACTGCCAAAGCCTTCTCCGCACGCCAAGTCAAGAACTGTCTTTTCGACGGCTAAATCGCTGGCAATTGCGTAGCGGTGCAAATGCTCCATCGCTGTCTCACCCTGGATACTCGGAACGAGCCTTTCAATGTGGGGGTTGTTCGACACAGAAGATCTTTAGTTTGGCAGAGGCTTGAAGTGAAACTTAGGAGTCTGCGGCGAATCGAATCACCACCAGCAGATTAGACAACCCCCATTATTCATCAACTGGGAAGATGAATCGGCTTAAAGCAAGGCGCTTTGTCAGTTAGCCACGACTCGTACACAGGAACGACGAAGTACGGGTCTAGACGACGATCACCGCTGGAAAAGGCTTCAGTAAACCAATGGCTAAAAGCTACGCGATCCCGCCCATGTAGATCTGCAAAGGAGGCCTGCAAGTCTAGACGGGTGTCGTACGCAATCCTGCCCAGGTTCGTGATCCTTGGCGGGGCGTGAGCTTGCTCACGATCTTTCTGTGAGGGCGAATTCAACCACCTGTAATAGCTCGCTGGTGACTTGTCTCCGCACATGGATCTTACAGGCAATCCTGCGAGGGCGCTGACAGGCGGGGGCAAGCGCTCGCCCAATTGTCTTGAGAAACGTTCCGGCACCTCCTGGTAGTTGAGTTCGCAACCGAGCCAACGCAGCTGAGAAGGATAAGGTGGCAGTCGCGCCAGCATGTGGACGATCACTTCCGGTAGCGCTGTTTCCCAGTAACCCTGGCCGCCGCCTTGGAAAAATGCTGCATCCCGCGTCGCGTGTTTGCGCATTTCGCGGAGATGCGATCGTTCGATTGCTCGAGCAACTTGTTGGCTCGGAACGGGCCGAATCTCGTCTGTAAGCGCTCGTAGCGTGGCACCGGGATTGTGCCACAAATCCTCATAGCGAACGCCGTAGCTCAGCCCATATCGCAGCCACGCAATCGAAAAATGCACGGTCTTGAAAAACTTCTCCTGCACGAACAGCTGTAACGCCTCGACGGCGGAAACAGGATGGCTATGTCGGGTGGGACAGCGCGATGAAAGCAGCGCAACGGTCTCTGCGTCGATCTCCTTTCGCCCCGCGAAGTTGCGAACATAGTGATAAAGCGATATCAACGTATCTGCCGGATGACGCACGGTAGTGATAAGCTTTACGTTGCGATCTTTTGCCCAGCGTACCAGCGGATCGAATGGTGGCAGGTGTTCATGCGCGACCCAGCGATCGCCCAAGCTGTCGTATGCGGTGCAATCGAATGGGCGCCAGAAATCAGGTGTAGGAAATTCTACAACGGGTAAATTATAGATAAGAGAGAGCGCATACTTGATCCAGGTATTGCCAGTTCTCGGCGTGCTGACAATAAGAACCTTCAGGTTATGCCGACGCATCGATAACGAGCAGCGATTCGTGCCAGGAAATAAGACTTTTCTTGTCGCTATCTGCCGCGAGCACCCGCCCGGTCCCAGCTAGCGGATCGTTTCCGTTCCGCCAAGACGATACAACCTGCCGGAGTTAGCGTCCATCGCCCATGCCGCGAGTTGTTTCGTCCCGTCCGGTAAGGCGTCACTGGAGAACGAGGCGCGCCAACCGCAATGAAGCAGATCGGGCCGGTGTAATACTTTTACTACGTCCGGGCGATCTTCAAGCTGATCGTTAATGGCAAAAATCCGCTCTCCTTCAGTCCTGCTGTTGGAGCTCAAGGCGACAGCATCGGCTACGCGCCCCGCGGGTGGCAGAATGGCCCACCCGGTGACATTATAAATGCCGGAATAACTCGCGTGATCGACGGGACCGATAAAACCAGTCATTGAACGCGAATTGTCTACCACGGGCAGCTCAGCGATTCGGGCGGAAGTGGCAAGTGGAGGCCGCAGTAAACCGATCGAGTCCTCCATTTTCGCGTACTTCAAAACTTCAGCAGCATCTCCATGGAGATACATTTGGTATATCCGGCTGGTATCGAGTACTGCACCGAAATGCAAAGCGGCCTTGCCCCAGAGACGCATTCGGCGCGCATCAGCCATCTCAGCTATTCCCCACCAGGCCGAGGTTAGAAACAAGATTGCGAGTAGAGTAAAAAGCGAAGCTTCGACGCGGTTCATCCTATCAAGCAGGCGCTGACTTTGCCCGGGAAAACGGAGTTGAGTGCTGGGGATGGCAAGAAGAATGATAGCCGTGACCGACATTGGAAGCGACAATGTCGTGTAGCGCGAGTCAAGCGCTTGAGTTACTCCAAATCCGATTCGAGTTACGGCAGCGAGACCGCCGCTTAAAAACGAAAAAGCGCCGAGCGCCAGCCATGGGATCGCGGCTCTTCCCGGTGACCTGCGCCAATTTTTAGCGAGGTTCGCGACACCTAAGAAGTAGATCAACAATAATAGAGTGCCCACGGTGACAGGTAACGCAACCGACTCTGTCGGACCGCTCCGGTACAATGGTGCGCCTAGGAAACCTGCGACGTAGAAATAGTAATCAAAGATGTTCCGCGAAGCGGCGAGAGGCGGATGATATGGAGGTTTGGTGTATCCATGAGCATAGAAGAGGATCGCGGTTGCAGCTGTTAGTGACCAGGCCACGAGCCACAAAGTATTTCTTCGCCGACCTTGTTTTTCCCCGACAGCGAACGCGAGAGGAAAGGTTAGCAGCCAAAGGAGCAAGCCGCTTCCGAAAGAGAACGTCGCAACAAAAGAGATGATCAGACAGCAAACGAATTTGACAGACAAAGGAACTGTAGATGTTGCGACGCAAATGCCGCAGGTAAGCAGAAAAACAATTAAGAAGAGACAAAACTGAAATCCCCAAAGCCAGTTTTCCGCCTGTACTGGAGAGAATACCAGAAAGCTGGTGATCGCGGTAAACGCGACAGGTTTGATTTTTGGAGGTGGGAAGGTTCGACGCAGCAGGAGAGCAATATTGAATAAAGTACCGGCCGCGAGTGCGACCGAAAAGAACATCTGTGCACGAACATCTCCATGGGCTAATCGCGCGAATAACAACAGGAAAAGCTTTGGAAAGGCAACGCGATGTTCGTTATGTTGCGCGAAGTAATCGTCGAGCGTCGCGGTATGATGGTATGCTTTTAGAAGAAACGGGGCATACGACCATTCATCCGTGTATGGAATATTTACGCCGAATGATGCGATCAGGTAAGTAATCAGCAACGGCGGAATTAGCGCGAGAACAACTACAAAGCTTGTTACCCAGCGTTGCCTCGAGCGAACCGGAAGGCGTCGGCACTCAAAAGCGATTTCAGCCCGGGTTACTTTATGCATCGGCAGAGCTATCTACAGAGTCAGGCGATCTAACGTTCGTTCGAACATTCCTTTTACGGAGCCCTACTTGGAAGGGACGCAGGCGTTTGAAGATGTGATACTACCATGTGTTCCTTCTCCGGTGGATTCGGCAGGTTTTTCCACACGCCGATAATCTCCACGGCTGAAGTACTTCTCCAGCCAGACGTAGAGGCAGATAAACAAATAGCGGCTGCCCATTTCGCGAAGCTTTAGTTTGGAAGCGCCGTGGCGGCGATTGCGCCAGGTAATGGGAATCACCGTCCAGGTAAATCCGCGCACTATAGCTTTCAATGGCAGTTCAACGGTAAGATTGAAGTGCCGGGCGAGGAGTGGCCGGCAAGCGTCGATCGCCTCGCGTCGGTACGCCTTGAAGGCGTTAGTCGTGTCATTAAGTCTGATATGGAATAATGCTTTCAGGAACCAGTTGGCGAGGCGGTTGAGAAGTAGTTTCAGCCTTGGGTAACCAATGGTTGCTGCGCCGCGCACGAATCGGCTGCCGAAGACACAGTCGTATCCTTCATTAAGCGTGTGCCAGTAACGAACAACATCGCGAGGATCGTCGGATTCGTCGGCCATCATGATGACGACCGCGTCGCCTTTCATTCGATTGAGACCAAAAATGACAGCGCGCCCGAAGCCAAACGGGCCCGTGTTTATGAGGGTAACCAGAGTGGGTATCCGCAACTTCGCGCGGTCCAGGACCGCCAGAGTGCTATCGGTGCTGCCATCATCCACGATAATTATCTCGTGCGGGATATTTTGCAGCCGCAGCTCTATATGGAGATGCTCGACGGTAGAAGCAATGCAAGCTTCTTCATCCTTTGCTGGAATGATTATCGAGAGGAGTTGGAGCGGGGGCGAACAGCGCGCTTCCGGCATAACACGGAGTAAAGGAGAATCACTTATTTAATGCCGATAACGAGAAACTGTTTGCCTAGAATCTTCCAGGCCAAAGGCATGCGGAGATACAAACGCAGCAAAATAACGGGTAGTGGCCTACGGCGCGCCATTCGGTAGGGAAGGAACCTCGGCACAGAGCGCTCGATCCGGAATCCGACGATTTCCAGTGCTTCGGCGATTGAGCATTCCGTGAGAGGCAAATAATGGTCCCAAAAATCCCAGTAGGCGCCTCCCAATGCACGAATATTTGGTCCCATGCACATGAGTCGACCACCTCGCCGCAGGCACCGGTAAGTTTGGAAAAGAGTACGGCGCAAAGCGTCCTTGCCACGCAAATGTTCAAAGAAATTACTGGTAAAAACCCAGTTCAGGCAATCAGGTGGCAGAGGCCATTCTTCTGCGCAGTCCTGTTCGAAAAGTTCGACGTCAGCCGCCACCCACTTTTTCGCGTCAGGGTTTAGGTCCATTCCGTATTTCTTCTTTGCCTGAACGTTGTTAATGAATTCACCCCAGCCACATCCAAGATCGAGGACGACAGAGTCGTGCCCGATGAGAGGCTGGAAAAAATCGAAGACCAGCACTTTCCAAACCTGACTTCGATATGCCTGCTGCGGTCCGAATCGCAATTCGTACGCTAGCTGCAGTTCATGTGCGGTTTCCTCCTCAGTGACTGTGGCGGAATCGGTTTGCATCGAGAGGCTCAGGAATACACGCCAGACAAGCGCAACCATTCGGGATGAGCGTCAGCGTGACGGGCTATTTGGTCGAGAATGGCTTCCAGTTTTGTGGCGGGACGCCATGACCACGTGCGCTCCGCCAGGCCCGAGTTGAGGATGAGCCAGGGAACATCGAAGCAGCGATTTGTTTTGTCGCTCTTCACCTCATGGCGGCCGAATTGCTGCGCGCACCACTCGCTCAACCCTAAAAGGGACATGCTATTTTCATTACCGCCGCCGAAGTTAAGCATGCGAGGATGACCGTTGCCGCAGTCGAGCATTTGTTTGTGCAAGACCGGAACGAGATCCTTCGGATGCAGGCAATCGCGAACCTGGTATCCGCCACCGCCGAAGCCAATGTAACGCAGAGCTTTTCGACGGAGGTATGCGTTGATCCAGAAGGAAAAAATCCCCTGATCAGGCCGGCCGAACTGGCCGGCGCCTGCAAGCACACCGCAGCGGTTGATCCACACAGGCATTTCAAAGACTTCGCCATACTCTAGTGCGATGATCTCGGACGCAAGTTTGGAGCTCCCATACAAAGAGCGCGGAGCCTCCGTTGAGAACTGTTCGTTAACTCCTTCAGCTGTGACGCCATTTGGAAGAGCAGCGGAGAGATCGAGCCGAAAGGAATCGTGCTCAACTTTCATCGGAAGTCCTGAAAGTTGACGCGCTGAGTAAACGCGACTTGTACTAAGTAGTAGGAAGCCGGCACGAAATTTCTTTGCTAATTCCAGCAGGTTAATCGTGCCGTAGAGATTCGTCTCAAACACCTGCCGGCTTGTGGAATCATCGCTGACGCCGGCCAAAACGCTGGGGTTTGCCGCCGCGTCGATGAGCCAATCGAAACATGGAATTAGCTCCAAGTCACTGACGGAGCGGACATCACCATGGAACAGCTTCACGCCGCGAGTCCGAAGAGGCTCCACGTTAACCTGACTGCCGGGGCGGCTTAGATTATCGACGCCGCTCACTTCAAAAGCGGAGCTTTCGTCGAGCAATCCATGGGCGATCGAACTACCAGCAAATCCGCAGATGCCCGAGATGAGTACTTTGGTCATCGCAGCGCGGGTTTTGCTAATAGCAGCCAGCGCATAATCCGGGAATTATGCAAAACTGGTGTGAAACAGACGCAGGACGTCACGAAGCTCTTCGGATACGCTAAGAATGATCTTGCGGGCGGCGGACCAAAAATTGAATGGAGATTACTTTGCGAAAAGGGAACTTTTCGTAGGGCAGACCTCCGCGCCACAGGTTATGCCCAGCAGCCGAAAGATAAAAGGTGTCAATATCTTGAATGGCTTGTTGGATAATGTGTTCGACATTTTGGTGAGTAACAACTTCACCTCCGGCGAGTTGATCCAGGTAATTGGCAATGTTGAAACATTGTTGGCGGTGATAGCCAGCGTCGGTGCCTTCGATTACGCAATCCATGGCATGAAACGACCAGCCACCCGGGCGCAAAAAGCTCTTGATAGCTTGGAACATGGCGCCAAGAGATGGCTCAGTGATGTGCTCGAGCACACTTATCGAGTAGATTCCATCGAAGTTACCCGGTTGTAGATCAATCAACCCGTCGCGCAACTCCGCTTTAACTATGCGGACCTTGGGATATTTTCGAACGAAGTGCTTGAATGCTGTCGGGCCGCGGCCCGAGCCATCGTAGGGATCCACCACTGTGACGTTATAGCCAAGGTCTGACAACAACGCCGCGACAAAAGGTTCACCTGCGCCGATTTCCAGTAGTGAGCCGCCGGGCGGCGTCAGCCCCAGAGCTGCTTTCAAAGTCCACGGGCGTTGTAGATCCTTTAGGTCATTCTGCGCGGTACTGAGACCCGGCAAATAGTCACAGCTGTCGCAATAGTCGCGCACCGTCCCATAGCTAATCGGAGGCACGGCGAAATTGCCGCGATAGCGTTTCAGGATGAACTCCTTCGAGCAGCAACTTTCCGAGGACGTCGCCGCGTGCGCAACGCAGTTCATTCCCATGCATCCACAGTCTTCTCCCCCGCGGTTTTTGCGGCGGCGATTACTTCTATCTCGATCTGGGCTCCTTTTGGCAATGCTGATACTTGCACGGTCGAGCGTGCCGGCGGGTCGGACTTGAAGTAGGAGCCGTAGAGTTCGTTGACGGTTTGGAAGTTGCCCAGATCAGTGAGGAAAATGGTGGTCTTAACGATATTTTCCAAGCCGAGTCCTTGGGCGCGGAGCAAAGCGGTGATGTTTTCCATTACCCGGCGCGTCTGATCCTTGATGTCGCCTTCGACCATCTGAGCGCTCTTCGGGTCGAGGGGGATCTGGCCGGAGCAGAAAAGGAGATTACCGATGCGGACGGCCTGTGAGTAGGGGCCGACGGCGGCGGGGGCTTCCGTGGTGGAAACGATTCTCTTCATCGCGCGACCTTAACTGGCCGCGGGACGACTGACAACAGGAGTTGAGGGTTGAGGGGCTGAGGGGTTGAGAGGTGGGAGGTGAGAGGTTATCCCGTTGAGGGAATGGCTCGCCGCGCGAGTAATGCACAGGCAATGCCGAGCGCGGCGGCGAAGGTGACGTCGGAAAGGTAATGTGCGCCCGCGAGAAGCCGGGCGGCGGCAATCAGGAATGGCACGATGAGGAGTGGAACACCGATGCGTTTGCGTGCGAGCGCGAGCGCGACAAAGAACGCGGTGGAGGATGCGGTATGGCCTGATGGAAACGCGTTGTAGTTAGCCGAGAAACGCGGACCATTCCAGGCCAGTTCAGTTTTCACTGAAGGGCGCGCGCGTCCGGTGGCAATCTTGATCACCCGCGCGGCAACGCCGGCGAGGGCGCAAGCGATGAGCATGGCGAGGAAGATGCGGACCCAATCTTTTCGGCGGTTGAACCACGCTATGACCACCCCGATGACGCCGGCGAGCACGTGCGCGGGCCAATCACCGACGCGGCTGGTGATGGCAGCAGCGTGTCGCCATGGTCCTGCCGTGTGGGCGGCTATGTAAGCGGCGCATCGCGCATCAGCGAACAAGGCGAGAAGAATCGCAGCAAAGACTAACGCTGCCACGATGATCCAGGCTGTCGAAGCGACGGCAGTATGCCGGCGGTAGCTGGTTGGAAGCCGGCGCTCCGGTTCCGCGAAATTAGCGGGCATGGGCTTTTTGTGGGTGAAGTGCTGGGACGCACCGGTTTGTCTTGTAAGACGCGACGGCAGGACACCGTCGGTGGCGGGCTGGAAGCCCGCGCTCCGGGGAGAACGAACGGAAAACACGCTGCGTTCGGACGCGCAAGTTGCCAGAGGGCAATCTCATTTCTCTTCGGTTTTCACGGCGACGGCTGCTAGTTTCCCGTCCAATCGTGCCGGCGGCAATTCGCAATTACGTTCTGCTGTTCATTGGATGTCTGGCGTTTCACCTCGCCGGTACATGGAATTTGCCGCTGATTGACCGGGATGAACCGCGCTTTGCGGAAGCGTCGCGGGAGATGATCGAGCGCGGCGACTTTGTGGTTCCATTTTTTAATAATGAGTACCGGTTCGATAAGCCGCCGCTGACCTACTGGTTTCACGTGGCGAGTTATCGCGTGTTCGGGGAGAACGATTTCGCTGCCCGATTTCCCACCGCAATTGCGGGCGCGCTCGTGGCTGTGGTGCTGATGGCGTGGGGAACGCGAGTTGGGCATGCCGCGGCGTTGGGGCAGGATGGCAGTTGGCGAGCCGGAAGCATGCGTTACGAACGTAACTCGGAGGCATGCGCTACGGGAGTATGGGCCGCAGTACTTTTCACCCTCTGCTTGCAAACTTTTCTGCATGGCAAAGCTGCCGTAGCAGACATGTGGCTGGTACTTTTCGTCACCCTCGCGCATTGGGCGGGGTGGGAACTGCTGCGCGGCGGGAACGCCCGATTTTTCTGGGTACTTTATCCTTCACTGGCGCTTGGTTTTTTAGCGAAAGGGCCGATCGCTTGGACGCCGCTCCTCACGATTGCGAGTACGCGCCATTTGTTCGATCGGCAGCGCCGGGGCGCGGCGACAACAATGGGCCCACGTGAGCAATACGAACGCGCGTTTCACGGCGATCCGACTATAGCGCGGGTCGCTCAGGAAAGTCAGCGGCTGTTTTTCATCCCTGGCAGTCTGCTCGCGATCGCGCTCGTGTGCGCGTGGGCAGTTCCCGCGCTCCAGCGCACGCGCGGCGAGTTCTTTTACGTCGGCATCGGCAGACATGTGATAGCGCGATCCTTTGCTCCGATGGAAGGACATGGTGCGAATTCCCTCGGCGCATACCTGGCGCTCTCGCCGCTGTATTTCGTCACGGTGTTCGCCAGTTTTTTTCCGTGGTCGATCAAGTTGCCGGCGCTGGTGCGTAACATGCGGCTCGGCCATCGTGATGCATCGGACAATTTTCTCCTCGCCGGTACGCTGACCATTTTTCTCATCTTCACGCTGGTGAAAACGAAGCTGCCGCATTACACGCTGCCGGCATTTCCGCTGCTCGCGCTGCTGATGGCGCGCCGCTGGCAAAGGCTGAAACTCTCGCGCGCGATGGCGTGGTGCGCGGCTGTACTTTTTCTCGCGATTGCACTGATTGCGCCGCCGTTTATCTCCAGGTTAACGCCGAGCAAAATGCTGGCGAATGCAAGCCGCGCTGTTTTGCGCGGAGAGATGCAGTTTGCCGCGGCCGAGTACACTGAGCCGAGCCTGGTGTGGTACTTTCGGCGCGACGTGCACGGTTTCATGACTCCGCTCAAGGTGAAAGAGGCCGCCGGTTTTTTCGGGCAACGCGGTCCACGTTTTATCATCGTTCCGACAAAATCGGTGCCGAAGTTGTTCCCGCGCATTGAGCCGGAGTGGCGGATATTTCGCGCACAGGGCTGGGACATCGCCAAAGCGGCGCGAGTGGATGTGACGATGGTTGCGAAGGAAAATGACGAGTGATGAGCAGAATGCGAGGGAATAGCGCGTGATCACTTTTCTGCATGGCCGGCTGATTCATTCCTTGCCCACGCAGGCGACGATCGATGTCAACGGCGTGGGCTACGAAGTTTTTATCCCGCTCTCGAGTTACGACAAACTTCCGGGCCCTGGTCAGCCGGTCGAGATTCTCACGCACCTGCACGTGCGCGAAGATGCGCAGGTGCTTTATGGCTTCATGACAGCCGCTGAGCGCGATCTCTTCCGGCTGCTGGTGAATCATGTCAGCGGCATTGGGCCGAAGCTGGCGCTTGCGGTATTGAGCGGGATGAGCGTGAACAATTTCAAAGCTGCGGTGGTAAACTCCGACGTCGTCTCGCTTTCAAAAATCAGTGGCGTTGGCAAAAAGACGGCGGAGCGAATGGTGCTCGAATTGAAGGACAGGGTGGGTGTGGCGGCGGCATGGGAAGCAGCGAGCGCGGCGCATGCTCCCACAGCGGAAGAAGAGCAGGCGAATGAAGCGGTGCTGGCGCTGATAGCACTCGGTTACAAACAGGTCGATGCGCACAAGACCGTGCGCGATTTGCAGCAGCGCGAAGGCGAGGGCAAAACAGCGGAGGAATTGGTCAAGCTGGCACTGAAGAAGATGGCGGCCGGGCGGTGAACAACTCATCCCGAGCGCAGCCGAGGGAGCCTCCGCTAGGGTGACGCCGCGGGATCCCTCGACTTCGCTCGGGATGACAAGTTCGGCGCGACGCCTACCGTACCGCTCCATTCCAGTGACAACAACAGCCGAGCGCAAGCGCGAGCAAATCCGCAGTGCCATTCCGGCCGAAGGTTTATTCGCCGAGAAGGAATGGCTCATTTCGCCTGAGGCGTTTGCGATCACCGAAAAAGTCGCGGCGGAGCTCGAGCAGCTTGGGCATCGTTTGTTCAAATTTCAGCGCGCGTGTAATCAGCTTTATCAGCTCAGCGCGCGCGGGAAGCAGCCGGCGTGGATCGCCGGTTATCTTGATGCCGGCAAGCCAGCGGAGCTAGTCGAGTTATCGCGTGCGAAGATTTTCCGCGACGAGCTGCCGCGCGTGATCAGGCCAGACCTGATCTTGGCGGACAACGGTTACACTATTGCCGAGATTGATTCCATTCCGGGCGGCATCGGGCTGACGGCTTGGTTGAATCGCACCTATGCCGGTCTCGGACAGGATGTGATCGGGGGTGAACATGGGATGCTCGATGGTTTTCGGAGCGTTCTGCCGAATGGCGGCGACATCATCGTTTCGCAGGAATCAGCAACGTATCGGCCGGAGATGGAATGGCTGGCCCGCGAACTGACGTCATCCGGAGCGCAATCGCGCGATGCCGGGGAAGTTACGTTTCAGGTAGCGCAACGGGATTCCTCGGCTTCGCTCGGAATGACGGATACGTGGCGCGTTTGCGATGCGGAGAATTACCAGCCGCAGAATAGTCGTGACGTTTACCGCTTCTTCGAGTTGTTCGATCTGCCGAATATCCCGAATAGCGGCGCGTTACTGAAAGCTGCGGCGCAAGGTGCGGTGCGCGTGACGCCTCCACTGAAGCCGTACCTCGAGGAGAAATTGTGGTTCGCGCTTTTCTGGCTAGCGCCCCTGCGTGAGTTCTGGCGGCGGGAACTGGGCGAGAAGTACTTTATCAAACTTCAGCAGGTGATTCCGTACACGTGGCTGCTCGATCCGACGCCGCTGCCGCAGCACGCGGTCATTCCGCGGGTAGAGATTCATGATTGGCGCGAAGCGGCGAAGTTCAGCCAGAAACAACGGGATCTGCTCCTGAAGGTGAGCGGGTTTTCGCCGCTCGGGTGGGGCAGCCGCGGCGTCGCACTCGGGGCTGATTTGCCGCAGGCAGAATGGCAGCGCCGACTGGATGAAGCGCTCTCGAACTTTCATGCGAAGCCGACGATCATGCAGCAGTTTCACAAGGGGGCGTTGTTCGAGCACCCGTACTTTGAAGGAGAAAATGGAGAGCTGCGCACGATGAAAGGGCGAGTTCGTTTGTGCCCGTACTTTTTTGTGGAAGCGGATCGCGTGCACATGCGCGGCGCGCTCACGACCATCGTTCCCGCGGACAAAAAGCTGATTCACGGAATGCGCGACGGCATTCTCGTGCCGACGAAAGTTTAGGCGCTTGTACTCAGCCACCCGACTGAGTACAGCCGCCGCTACAACGCGTTGACAGTAAGCTCGCGCTGATGAATCGCGCCGCCCGGCGTCAATTTGCTGGAGTAAAGATGGAACGCCTCGACGCGGAACATGCCGGCCTCGAATTCGCGATATCTCTGCAAGAACGGCTTCATCGCCGCGCCGGAAAGACCGCGAGCGCGAGCGATGGTGAAGTGCGGTTTCCATGCGCGCTCTACGATGGGCAGATTGCAGGCGAGCGCGGCTTCATTCACGCGCTTGTGCAGTTGGAACAGATGCGGATGCGCCTTGCCGGTGCCGATCCAAAGCACTTGCGGTTCGCCCCCGCGCGTAAATGTGCCGAGACCGCTTACCGGCAAAAAGAAAGTACGGAAGGAAATTGCGGCCAGCTTTTCTTTGAGCAGGTCAGAAGTCGTTAGCTCGACGCGCGCGAAAAATGCTAGGGTGAGGTGAATCTGTTCCGGCGGCGAAAACTTTAAACCGCGGATATTCGGGTCAAGCGCGGCGAGCGCTTCGCTGATCTCTCGCGGCAAGTCGATCGCCACGAACAGCCGTCGGGTCACGCGGGCTGCTCGTTGTTCTTCACCGAAGCCGCGTTCAGATGCTGGGTAAAAACGCGCGGTTCCTTGTCCCGGCTTTCGCGTCCGGCCAGTGATCGGTCTCCGAGATGACCGAGGGGAGATGGCAGAACAGCGTTGGCGATTTTCATCGCGTAGCCAGTCAGGTTTGGCGCGACCGCGTTGCCGGCGATGGCGAGCCGGGCGGCGAACGTGAGCGTAAGTGAAGGCTGGCCACGGCGGCATGCCCCGATGATTTTGCGCGCGGCGCGCTCAGCGCTCATGGACAGAAGCGGCATCGCATTTGAAAAAGAAAACCAGGCGAACTCCGCGGAATGATCGCCTTTGAAGCCCGCATTCACGTGCGAGCCGGTGCGCATTAATCCCGGCGCGACGGTCGTCACGGCAATGTTGTCGCGTGCCAGCTCAGCGCGAGCGGCGTCGGAGAAACCGGTCAGCGCGAACTTGCCAGCGCAGTACGGGGCGAGATGCGGGACGCCGATCTTGCCGCCGATGGAGGAAATGTTCACGATGCGGCCGCCGCCGCGCACGCGCATATGCGGTCGAACGCGCGTCGTTAGCTCGTACGTTGCCCAGAAGTGCACCGCGAGTGATTTCTCGAAATCCTCACGCGTCATGTGATCGAGCGGACCGACCTCAATGACGCCGGCGTTATTGATCAAAACATCAATGGCGCCGAACTGCCCGAGTACTTTGTCCACTGCGGAGGAGATCTGGTCGGGAACGGTGACGTCGCATGGGATGATCAGAACTTCAGCGCCGCGCTCGACCAGTTCTGCTTTGGCACGGCGCAGCTCAGCTCCGTCCCGGGCGAGCAACGCCAGGCGTGCCCCTTCATCTGCGAGCTGGCGTGCCAGCACGAGCGCCAGACCGCGTGAGCCGCCACTGATGAGTACGACTTTGTTTCTAAATGAGTACCGGCTGCGCAAGGCGCGCCCGAGTGCCCACGCGCCGACTGCTGCGCCGCCGAGCAGAGCCAAGGATGAAGATTTCATACCATTAGATTACGCAGGCAAGGCGATGATGGCGCGTTCTTTCGTGGACCGGAGCACGGCACCGAACGCCGCTAGCGCGACCGATTCCTCAACCGTGTTTGCGATTGAAACGTGCCACTTCGCGCGCGGTCTCGCGATCAACCGTTCGCTTCTTTATGTCAGCGCGTTTGTCGCGCGCGACTTTACCCTGTCCCACGCCGAGCTCCGCTTTCAGCCGCCCATTTTTCCAGTGCAGGTTCAGCACAATCAGCGCGCGGCCGCTGACCTGGGTTTCGCCATAAAGCTTGTCGATCTCGCCGCGATGCAGGAGCAGCTTGCGCACGCGTTTTGCCGCGGGTACTTCATGGCTGGCGCGCTCGTAAGGCTGAATGTCGGCATTGTAGAGAAATGCCTCGCCGTTTTCGATGCGTGCGAACGCATCGTTGATGTTGGCCTTGCCAGCGCGGATGGATTTCACTTCGCTGCCCTTGAGCTCGATGCCGGCTTCGTAGCGCTCCAGAATGTGGAAATCGCGCAGCGCTTTGCGATTGAGGATGGTCTCGGTCGGCATTCGCAGCCACTTGTAATCTTAATCCTGCTCCTAATCCTCCGCGGAATCGCGAGCAGGATTAAAAGTACGAGGGGAACTCAGGCGCGAAAACTCGCCTCGGCGGGCGTGTTATTGCGTGCCGTCGCCGTCTGCGTCCTGCTGCTGGTAGCTGAGTTTACCGGCGATAATTTCTTTCAGCGCAATATCGGTGAGCGATGCGCGCGGTCCCACTTCCACCATCGGGCGGTGACCCAGCCCGAGCTGGCGCACGCGCTTGGAGATGACATTGATGAGCAATTGCGGATTGGGAATGACCTGGGTGGCGTCCTGCAGGAGTTGAGTCGTCATAATTCGCAATGGATGCGCGGTGGGCGCGGCCCCGGCCGGGAAGGGGAGAATGGAGGTTCGTGCAAGAGGAAGAGAAGCGAGACGCGAACCAAACATGGTGAGGCCAAAACGGAATCGGAAATGTGAGAAGCAGGAGCGGGGTTGTCAAATGCAATTTGTTAGCTGCGGAACGTGGCCGGCGCACGTTTTGGCTCGCGCGCTTAGCGTCGCAGCCGAACTCGTGCTCTCGCGTGGCGCGGCAGAAGCATGCGTCACGCGGCTGTTTTCCGATTGTCACTTCTGCGGAATAGGCGAAGATCGCTCTGGCGAGACGGGCTGTGGCTCAGCTTGGTAGAGCGCCTCGTTCGGGACGAGGAGGCCGTGGGTTCAAATCCCACCAGCCCGAGTCTAAGAAAAAGCTGAAAAGCTGAAAAGCTGAAACGCCATTTCGCAGCTCGTGCGCTCGATACGAAGTTTTCAACGTGCGTGGCCTAATTGCGGGCGCTGCATTTGTAGCCGATGAGGGCGCGACGGCAGAGGGTGCGGACGGCTTGGCCAATTTCGAGGCGAAGATGAGCGGCACCGTACTCACCGGTATTGCGCTGACCGGGTTTGCCGTCGCGTTCCTGCATGCGGCGATACCGACGCACTGGCTGCCGTTTGTGGCGACGGGGCGCGTGCAAGGCTGGAATCACGCGCGCACTCTGGCGATTACGGCGCTTGCCGGCACCGGGCACGTTCTTGCCACGGCAGCGTTGGGATTACTCCTAACGATTTTCGGAGTAGCTCTGAGCGCGCGCGTGGGAGTTTGGTTCCCGCGCGTTGTCGGCGGGTTGCTCATGGTACTCGGGTTGTTTTTTATCTTGCGTCAGTTCGTGAGTAGCGCTCACAGCCACACGCACCTGATCGGAGCGGCACATGAACATGCCTGTGAGTCGCGCACCCGCACTTCGGACCGTGTTGCCATCGGGAGTTTATTCGCCATCCTGACGTTCTCGCCCTGCGAGAGTTTCCTGCCCATCTATGTATCCGGGATTCGCTTCGGCTGGAGCGGGTTCGCCCTGCTCACGCTGGTTCTTTCCGTTGCCACCGTCGCTGGCATGTTGTTTTTCACCTGGGTCACGCTTGCGGGCATTCGGAATTTCCGGCTGCGCTGGCTTGAACGGCACGAGAACGCGATGATGGGAGGAGTGCTGCTGGCGGTAGGTGTACTCGTGATGTTGTTCGAGAAATGAGGAAAGTGTTTGCCGCGCAGCGCAAGTGATGCTTGCGTTGCGCCGCGCTGCCACGGCAGACGCGCCCATGGGTTCACTGAAGAAACGCCGCAAAGCAAAAATCTCCAAGCACAAGCGCCGCAAGCGCATGAAGGAAAACCGCCACAAGAAGCGTCTGCGTTACAAATCGTAAGCGGGCGGAGGTTTGCCTCGGCTTCGAGCCAAAGGTATTTTTCGCGATGACGCGCGGCGGGTATGCAGCTCTGCTTGCGCTGCTGGCTGCCCTGACAATGACGGCGCAGGTCGCGGCGGGCGCGCCGAAACGAGCGACGCGTGCAGCAGCGCCGCGCGAGGCGATTACAAAACCTCAGTTGCTGGACGATTCGACGGTACTTACGCCGGCCAAAGATCTCGCGTTGCGCCCAGATGGCGAACACAAGGCCGAAGCGCTCGCCCATTTCGTCGAAGGCGTAAACTTCGAGGAGAACGGCGAGATGGAGAGCGCACTCGACGCCTATCGCGAAGTTCTGAACGTTGATCCCGGCCAGGTCGAGCTGGCCATACGCGTGGCCGCGCTGCTCAGCCACGATGACGATTATCCTGGCGCAATCGATGTGCTGAAGGATGCGGTGAAAGCGAAGCCGAACGCGCCCGCGCCGTACCTCGAGCTGGCATTCATCTACGCAAAATATCTAAAGAAGCTTCCCCAGGCGGTCGAGTATGCGGACAAGGGAATTTCGCTGGACCCGAAGAGCATTGATGGTTACCAGCGGCTATTCGAGATCGAGATCGCGGTGGCAGACGAGAAGAAAGCACTGGAAGCGCTCGA
>JAFASN010000030.1 GCA_019244415.1 Verrucomicrobiota bacterium
GGCGTTCGCGTTAACGATCTGGATCGACCAGATGTTTGATGCAGATTCGACGCTGCAAAACGAGCCATCGGCGGTGAAGCTCGCTACCCACGCCGCACTGGCCAGCGCGAAATTGGCGGCCGCGCTCAGCGGTGAGGATGTGGACGAAATCGGCATGACTATCGCCTATTTGAAGCGCGCGCTGAAGGCGATCACGCTATCCATGGATGGCGCAGCGGCGCTGCTACGCGAAAAGCGGATTTCGTCCCAGCAGCATGGCGTACTCATGCAGCGTCTCTTCCAAGTACGGGACGGAATTATAACGCTTACCGGCGAGTATCGCTGCGAATGGCGGCGCCGCTTCGGCAGCCGCTAAACGCGGTTGCTTGAATGAATTAGCCCCGCTTCCGTCCAACCATGCGAACGGAAGCCACAGATGTCTCCGAGCTCGAGCTGGTGGAACGCTGCCAGCGCGGCGAGGCGGCGGCATTTGACGAACTGGTGACCCGTTACCGGACGAGGGTTTTTGGAATGATTTACAACATGGTCCATAACGAGCAGGACGCCTGGGATCTCGCTCAAGACAGCTTCGTGAAAGCGTGGAAGTCGATCGCGCGTTTCCGCGGCAAATCGTCGTTTTACACCTGGCTTTATCGCATCGTGATGAACGTCAGCATAGACTGGCTGCGCAAAAAACAGGTCAAAGGCGCAGGCACGGAGTTCGACGACGCGGTGCAGCTGCGCGAAGTGGACCCGGCATCAAAAACGCTGCCAAGGGCCGAAGCGTTGCCGCATCAACGGATGGAACGTGAGGAGATCCGCACGCGAATCGATGAAGCAATTGCGCAGCTCACGCCGGAACACCGCGCCGTCATTTTGATGAAGGAAACCGAAGGGATGCAGTACCACGAGATCGCGGAAGCGCTCGGCTGCTCGATCGGGACGGTGATGTCGCGGCTGTTTTACGCGCGCAAGCGGCTCCAGAATTTGCTCAGGGACGTGTATGAAAACGTTTGAGGAAAAATGGACAGCCTGGATCGATGACCAGCTTACTGGTCGCGAGCTGGACGATTTCCTCGCCTCACTGCCGGATCGCGCGGCGGCGGAAGGGGAAAAGCAGGAGGCGAAACAATTAGGCACACTTTTACGCGAGCAGGCGGTGTCGCTGAGTAACGCGGATTTCTTTAGTCATCAATTGCGGCAGCGGATTGAAAAGGACGATCAGGAGCAAGATCATGAGCAGGAGCAGGAGAGCAGCGGATGGTGGACGATCCGGCGGCTGCTCTGGGGGGCGGCAGTTTCCTTCGCGGTGTTCCTCGCCTGTGCGGTGTTCGTTTTCCAGAACAAGACGCCACAGAGCCAGTCGCAATACTTGACGGAGATTCTGAGCTACCGGGTCGATCCAAACGTGAGCCCAAACGCGAGCATCACCACGTTCGAGAAAAAGGATGATCACGTAACGGTGCTCTGGGCTGACGGTTTGCAATCCTTCCCGAAAGAGTACGCGGCGAAGTAAGTCATGAGTACGCGGCTGAAATTGCTCGTCGCGATTTTGGCTGTCGTACTCACGAGCGGCGTGGCCGACGCGCGCGAGGAACAAACTGTCTGGAGCGGATTGTTGATCGCGAGCAACTCCGCGCCCTCCGAGCCGACACCGGCGGAGATCGCGCACCTCGAAGGAACGTTGCGGCAATTGTTCGGCTACTCGCGTATTCAGCTCATCGGTGAAGCGCGCCAGACGCTCAAAAGCGGGCAGGAAGATTGGGTGGCGACGAGCAAATATTTCGCCCTGCACGTGGATGCGCGCGGGCAGAAAAACGGCGCCTACGTTTTAAACTTGAAGCTGTTTCAGGATAAGAAGCTCCTGCTCGAGACAGACGCAAAGCTGAACAAGCAAAGCCCACTGGTAATTCGCGGCCCGCAGGTAGGTGACGGCCAGTTGGTGATCGTACTCGTAGTACAGTAGCCCGGCGCGGCGTTGCCTGAAACGCGCTTCGCTGTTAACTCAGCAGATGCGTACTCGCTTTCTTCTGCTCACGTTCGCCCTTGTGACTTCGCTGCACGCCGAGAAGCCGTTCGATTTCGCGAGTACACCAGGGAAGCTGCCGAAGACAATCCGGCCAACTGAGTACGCCATCTCTATTCAGCCTGACGTTCAGCACCTCACGTTCACCGGGCGCGAGACGGTCAAGCTGAAGGTGGAACAACCTGCGGGCGAGATCGTTTTCAACGCGCTCGAGATGACGATCTCCGATGCGCGCATTGACGACAACGCGCTTCCGGCATCAGCGATCAAGATCGATGCGCAGAAGCAACTGGTCACAATCACGCTGCCGCAAGAAATTCCGGCGGGCGACCACACGCTCGCGCTGAATTTCGCCGGCAAGATAAACCAGTCAGGCGTGGGGCTGTACTACGCGCGTTACCAGGAGCAAGGCACCGGCGCGAAAAAGCTACTGCTCGGGACGCAATTCGAGCCGACCGACGCGCGCCGGCTTTTCCCCTGCTGGGACGAGCCGAGCTTCCGCGCGATTTTCCAGTTAACCGCGGTCGTGCCGGAGAACTGGATGGCGGTTTCGAACATGCCGATCGCGACAGAGAAGAAGGTGGAAGGCGGCAAAGAGGTCAGCTTTCAACCCACGCCTTCGATGGCGAGTTACCTGAATGTATTTTGCGCGGGCGAGTTCGACGCCGTCGAATCCGAGGTGGATCACACCAGGCTGCGGGTCATTACCACGAAAGGGAAAGCCGAACAGGGGCGCTATGCCCTCGAAAGTACGGCGAAGATTCTCCATTACTACAATGAGTACTTCGGGATCAATTATCCGTTGCCCAAGCTGGATCAGCTCGCCATTCCAGGCGGGTTCGGCGGCGCGATGGAAAATTGGGGCGGGATCACGTACTACGAAACCGCGCTTCTATTCGATCCAAAGAATTCGTCGGCGGCGACGAAACAGCGCGTCTTTGAAGTGATCGCACATGAAGTGGCCCACCAATGGTTCGGCGATTTGGTGACAATGGCGTGGTGGGACAATCTCTGGCTGAACGAAGGCTTCGCCTCGTGGATGGGCAGCAAATGCACCGCCCATTTTAATCCGCAATGGGAAGTCTGGTTGCAACGCTCGGTGCCGCGCGATCCCACGCGCCGCATCGGTATCCCGAAAGAAACGGCGATGGAGGGCGACGCGCGAGCGACCACGCATCCGATCCAGCAAAAAGTCGGGACCGAAGCGGAAGCAAACAGCGCATTTGACGACATCACCTACAAGAAAGGGCAATCGTTTTTGCGGATGCTGGAAAATTTCCTCGGGGAAGATGTTTTTCGCGATGGGATTCGCGGGTACATGCAGGCGCATCAGTACTCGAACGCCACGACGGCCGACCTTTGGAATGCGCTGAATGAGGCTTCAGGTAAACCAGTGGACGCGATCGCTGCCAGTTGGACTGAGCAGCCGGGCTTTCCGGTGATCACGGTGAAGCGTGAAGAGGACGACCAGGCGTCACTCACGCAGGAACGTTTCACGATTAATTTCCACGACACGAGCAACTCGCTCTGGAAAATTCCACTCACCTACATGGTGGATGGCGGTGGCGCACCGGCGGCGCGTTTGATGGAAGATAAAAGTACGACGTTGCCTGACATCCCGGCTGATCGCGCGCTCAAGCTCAATGTGGACGGCGCAGGCAACTACCGGGTCGCCTACGACGAGCCTTCGTGGAAGCTGCTGCGGGCCAGCTTGCCCGGCATGAATGTGCCAGACAAAGTAAATTTGCTCAGCGACGCCTGGGCCTTCGTGCAAGCGGGCCGGCAGCCGCTCGCTTTCTACGCGGATCTCGCCAGCCAAATGCCGGCTGACACCGCGCTGGCTTTGCGCGAGCAGATGATCACGGTGGTTGATGCCATCGACCACCTTTTGGCAGATACTCCCGAACGCCAGGAGTTCCGCGCCTTCGCCAGGCGATTGCTGCGTCCCACGCTCGATACTCTTGGCACGCAGCCGAAGTCGGGTGAACCCTCGACGGCGGCATGGCTTCGGGCGGATTTGATGCAGGAGCTGGCGCTGCTCGGCGATGCTGACGTCATCAAAGTTTGCCGGCAGAATTTCGAAGCGTTCGTAAAGAATCCGGCCAGCGTGTCGCCCGATCTCCGCCCGGCGACTTTCGACGTCGCGATGCGCAACGGTGATTCAGCAGTCTGGAACAAGCTGCACGAGCTCGGTCTGAAAACCGCGAGCGCGGAAGAGAAGCAGAATTACTACGACGCGCTGGCGTTCACGACCGATCCGGCGTTGATCAAGAAAACGCTCGCGCTCTCGCTCACTGATGAGTTGCCGACGAGTCGCGCCGTTTACCTTGTCACGAAAGTGGCGCGTGAAAGCGATCGGCCTGATCTGGCGTGGGAATTCGTCAAAGCGAACATCAAACCGCTGCTCGGGAAGCTGGACGCACTCGGCGCAAACAGTTATGTGCCTAGCCTGTTCACATTTTTCAGCGACACTGCCCGGATCGATGAGCTGAAAACGTTCGCGGAAAAAAATCTCACTCCGGATGCAGCGAAGGCCATCGAGATCGCGGCTGATGAAGTACGCTTCCGCGCGGATTTCCGCAGCCGGCTGATCGAGCAGGTGCGCGAGCTGAAATAATCAACGGCGCAACTCTTCCGCCGCCGCACTGGGCGAAGGTGAAACCATCACGCCGTGCTCTTCGGCAGCAATCATGGCTTTTGCTTGCTGCCAGCCGTAAGCGGCGCGGCTCAGAAGGAAAAACGCGAGAATGGCAATCCAGAACGAGTGCCACGAGAGGCCAACCAGCGCCAGCAGACCGGCGCCCGCCAAACCGAGCACGCTGGAAATTTGCAGACTGCGAATTTCACCAAACGGATACCACAACAGCGCGCGCAGAATCTGGCCGCCATCGAGGGGAAATATCGGTAGGAGATTAAAGATGAGCAGGCCGTAATTGATGTATTGAAGGGAACTGACAAAGCGGAGAACGTCAGTGGACGCGAGTACGCTCTGGCGCTGCGAGATAATCGCCACCGCCGCATTAAAGACGGGGACGAGGGCGACATTGATCAGCGGTCCGGCCGCGATGCTCCAGAGATAAGCGCCGGCGCGCCGCGGCGGATCGACAAAAGCAATGCCGCCGAGTGGCCAGAGGACGATACGATTCGCGATGCCACCGACCTGGCGGCAGGCGAGCGCGTGCCCAAACTCATGAAAAAGTACGATGCCGAACAGCGCCAGGTACTCGAGCGCGCCCCACACGGGTGAGCGATAGCGCCCGGCAAATTGCGTCACTTCAATGGCCGCGATGACGAACCAGCTGAAGTGTAAGTACACCGTGATACCGGAAATCTTGAAAAGCCGAATCACGCCAGTGCGCATGCCGTTCTCTCCGCTGAAACTTCGCGCCCCGCAATCGGCTAGAGCGTGATCTCCTGGAGCGGTGTCTCCGGGGTGATCAGGATCCGCATCGGGATCATGGCGGACTCGAAAAAGCCGTGGCGTTTAAAGAAGGCCTGCGATTTGATTTCCGGGCGGTCGGTGAGCAGCGTGATGCGTAGGAAATTTTTCTTGCGCGCGAAATCGATCGCGTACTCAAGCAATTGCGAGCCATAGCCGTGATCGCGATATGCCTTGTGAATGACGAGGTCCTCAAGCAGAAGGACAAAGCCGCCTTCAGCCGTGCTGATGGTGAAAAGCAGGTTGATCATGCCGACAATCGAGTGATCGCGCCGTAGAACGAAGACGCGGCCCCGATTCGGCTCCTCGAAAATTAAGCGGAGGCCACGCAACTGTTTCTCTTTATTCGGGCGGAAATCGCTTTCCTCGCTGAACAGCTCGCCGAGCAGATCGGACAATTCATCCAGGTCTTCCGCCGTCGCAGGCTCGATGACCACATTGCTCACAGGCCTGTTTATCTCAGAAAAGCGCCGCGCGAGCAACCTGCGAGTCGTGCTCCTGCACGTTTTTCACGCCCGTCCGAGTACGAGCAGGATCAGAAGTAAGTGTTCGCGTTGTCGTTGACAATGGCCGCGCGACTTTTACTTTGCCCGTCCGCTCCGCGGTCCCATGAAACGTACTTACCAGCCCTCGAAGCGCACGCGCAAACGCCAGCACGGCTTTCGCGCGCGCATGAAGACGAAGGGTGGACGCGCTACTCTCGCCCGGCGTCGTCAACGCGGGCGTAAGCGGCTTCTGCCGAAGGGCGTGGAAAGTAAGTACGCCCGGCACACGCAAGCTTGATTATCGATCCTCGGCGGAACGCCAGGGACTCGGACGGATACGTGTGCAGTAACGAACGTGGCTGCGGAGATTGTTCTCCTATTCCCTACGATCCCTTTGGTCCAGAAAAGCCGGTTCCGTGTGCCGTTTGACGCGTAAACCGCGCCCAAGTAAACTTGAGTACTGCCCGCTCGATGCGCGGGCGAAATTTTCCCAGGATCGAGGTGAATTGATGCCAGAAGTTATCGTGCGCAAAGGCGAACCGGTGGATCGAGCGCTCAAGCGGTTAAAGAGCAAGCTCGACGCCGAGGGCATCCTCGATGAAGTGCGCCGGCTCCGAGCATTTGAGACGCCGTCCCAGAAAAGCCGGCGCAAAGCCAAAGCGAACGCAAAACGCGGCCGGACGAAGTTCCGCTTCAATCCCAACGGTTAATCCCCCGGACACGGCCAGGTGTAAACTCACGAAAACGCGGCGCGCAGCCGCGTTTTTGTTTCCTCAGCTTGGCAGTTCCCACGCGCTGCCTCGCAGGTCTAATGGGCGGCGATCGGGCCTCCCGCTTGCCGTACTTTTCTAAACAGCAGCACGAGCGGCGCGGTGAGAATACAGGCGAAAGCGAAGACCCGAAAATTTTGCACATAACTGAGCAGCGCGGCCTGCTGTTGCACCAAGCCGTAGATGATGAGGGGCGCCCGCTTCAACGCTTCCCAGCTTCCGCCATGCTGCATCAGTCCGGCTTGCAGCGCCGCCAGCTTGCTCTGCAATAACGGGCTGAACCGTGACGTGTGCGATGAGAGCAGCGCCTGGTTCACTTGCGCCGTGCGCGCCACCAATGTCGTGATCATCGCGATGCCAATGCTGCCGCCCAGATTCCGCATCAGGTTAAAGATGCCGGTTGCGTTCCCGATCTGCTCCTGACTGAGTGTTCCCATCGTCGATGTCGTCAGCGGAACAAAGATCATGCTGATGGCGGCGCCGCTGATGATGATCGGCCAAATGATGCTGCTCATGCCGATTTGCAGGTTTATGTGCGCGAGCAGCAAACACGAGTAACTCAGCAAAAGAAATCCGGCGCCGATGAGAATGCGGTTGCTGATTTTCCCGACCAGCCGCCCAACGATAATCGTCGTCAAAAATGCGCCGATCCCGCGCGGGCTCATGGCAATTCCCGCGTCCACGGCAGTGTAGCCGAGCAGGTTTTGCATGAAGAGCGGCAGGATCGCGGTCGTGCCGTAAAGCAATGAGCCCAGGAGCAGGATCATCACCGCGCCCACGGCGAAGTTTCTGTTCTTGAGTACTCGCAGGTCGACGATCGGGTGCGGTGTGATCAACTCGCGCGCGACGAACGCGACAAATGCCGCGCCCGAGATGAGCATCGACCAGACGATGGCGCGCGAGCCGAACCAGTCGAGCTCCTGCCCCTTATCGAGTACAAACTGCAGCGTCGCCAGCCAGATGCTGAGCAGGCCAAATCCAATGTAATCAATGTTCGCGACGGAGATGCGCTTCAGGTAAGGGGGATCTTCGACAACGCCGTTCGCCATTAGCGCAGCAAGCGCGCCGATCGGCAGATTGATGTAAAAAATCCATCGCCATGAGTAATTGTCAGTGATCCAGCCGCCCAGCGTCGGGCCGAGAATCGGCGCAACGACAACGCCCATGGCGAAAACTGCCATCGCTGCGCCGCGCTTCTGCGGCGGAAAACTTTCCAGCAGCACCGCCTGTGAAATAGGTTGCAGCGCGCCACCGCCCGCGCCTTGCAACACACGAGCGAGAATGAGGAAGCCGAGGCTGTTCGCGATGCCGCACAAGGCGGAGGCGAGCGTGAACAGCACGATACACGTGATGAGAAAGCGTTTGCGGCCGAAGAGCTGCCCGAGCCACGCCGTTGCTGGCAAGATGATGGCATTCGCGACAAGGTAACTGGTCAGTACCCAGGTGGCTTCATCAGTCGTTGCCGACAAACTTCCGGCGATGTGCGGCAGCGACACGTTGGCCACGGAGGTGTCGAGCACTTCCATGAACGTGGCCAGCATCACCGCCATAGCGATGAGCCACGGGTTGTGACTCGGCGTCCATTGCGCCGGCTGTTCCGCCCGCTGCGCCATGCCTTAGCCGCGGATGCGCCCGAGCCAGAGCGCAGTAGCAACAACGACGAGGAAAATCGCGATGACCGCAATCACGCCGACCGTTACCGCAACGCCGAAACCGGATTTCACCTTCACATCCGGCACAGCGGACATTCCCGGCCCGAGTACGCGCTGGACATCCGGTTGTTCGTCAAAAACGATTTTCACCGGCACGCGCTGCACCACTTTTACGTAATTTCCGGTGGCGTTCTCCGGCGGCAGCAAGCTGAAACGCGCACCGCTGCCGGCCTGGATACTATCGATATGTCCGCGCAACAGCCGGTCAGGATAGGCATCAACCGCGATGCGTACTTGCTGACCCGGCCGCATATCGCGCAATTGCGTTTCCTTGAAGTTCGCCGTGACCCAAACTTCTGGCGTGACCAGCGCGAGCAAACTCTGCCCCACCTGTACATAAGCGCCCGGCTCGACCGCCTTGTTCGTGATGCGCCCATCCTCCGGCGCGGTGATCTTCGTGTAGCCCACTTGTAATTGCGCCTGCTTCGCCGCCGCCTCTGCTTCGTCCACTTCGGCCCTGGCAGCGTCCACCTGTGTGTGCGACGCCTGCGCTGACTTCTCCGACTCTTTCATGTAGGCGGCGGCGGCATCCATCTGTTTCTTTTTCGAGTCGAGCGTTGCCTGCGCGGCCTGTGTGTCGATGGACGAATGCTCGAAGTCCTGTTTGGAAATTGCCCCGCGCGAGACGAGCTGCGTGTTCCGCTCGAGGTCGCCACGATTCTTGTTTGCATCAGCAGCGGCCGCTGCCGCACTCGCTGCCGCCGATTCATACGCCGCGTGCAATGTTCCTAAATGAGCGTCCGCCTGCTCCGCCGCGCTCTGCGCACTGCGCAGCTTCGCCTCGGCCACTTCCACGGCCGCACGTTTTTGCGCCAGCAGCGCCATGGCATCGGCCGGATCGATGTCCACCAGCGGATCGCCTGTTTTTACCGGCTGGTTGTCATTCACGTGCACAGCAGTGACACGGCCGGCGATCTTCGGCCCCACGGCGATGATGTGCGAATCGATAAACGCGTCGTCCGTCGATTCGTGTGTGAACGAGTGAAACAGCATTCGCGCGCCGAAGATGATCGCCAGGATCGCCACCACCGCGACAGCAACGACAACGCTCGGCCGATAGAACAAACCGCGCTTTGTCTCCGCTTTCTGCTCGGATCGCACTGGGCGATCTTGCCGGCCTGGCCGCGCAATCTGCGTTCGTGGTTTTTCCGGTGCTTCTATCGCGCTCATGCTTTCTCCCCTTCCCTTTCGCCGCGCGCCCTGCATCCGCTCGCGCAAAAGCTGATGATCCGATGCAAAACAGCGTCGCTGTTGCCAACGCGGCAGCGTCCGCGGGACGACAGCTCGAGCACGTGCGAGTTCGCCAGCGCGTGCAGGAAAACGCCGTGCGCGAAATGGAGCCGCCAATGCACATCTTCACTCGAGAGGTGAGGGAGCGCTCGCCTCATGGCGGAGTGGAAACGGCGGTTGCGCTCTGCGAATTCCTCCTGAATGAGCGGCTGCAGAAACGCCCCGGGCTCGATCAAGCATTGTGCGATCAGGCGAACAAAATAGCGGCCCGCCTTGCGGTCGCGTGCGATCAACTCGAGTGGCGGCCGGAAAAGCGCCTCCAGAATTTTCTCTACCTTGAGCGGCCTGCCCCCGGCTTCGGCTTCGAACCGGTCGAGCAATGCCAGGCGTTCCGCGTTGAGGGGACGCATGCGACGCCGGAGCACCGCCAGGATCAGGTCGTCCTTGGCAGTGAAGTGGTAATTCACCGCGCCGAGGTTGGCCTGGGCTTCACCGGTGATGGCGCGCAAGGAGGTGGCCTTGAATCCGTGCGCGGCGAAGAGGCGTTCGGCTGCGTTTAAGATCGCGCTCTTGGTGTCAGGCAATTTATGGGGGGTCAGCACACGTTCAGCTTAATTCATACGTTTGTATGAATCAACCCGCAGGGTGATGTTTGTACTTTGCTTGGTCCCAAGCACCGAAGCGGAATCGCAATGCGCTTCCCGTACTTTTTACGGCATCGAACTTCCGCGAGCGTTGGCGCAACGCTCATGTTCTCACTAGTTTGCCAGGAAGTAATTATCTGAATGGATCCATTTACTTACCTCTCAGTCCTCATCTCCATCGTGCTTGCCCTCGGGATGACACGAGTTCTCCTTGGCGTCGGCGAAATGCTACAGGCACGGCATCGCGTGCACTTTCATTGGATCCAGTCACTCTGGACGCTGAATTTGTTTCTCTATCTCGTCATCGCGTGGTGGATTTTCTACCGCTGGCGATTTCAGCCGCACTGGCCTTTTTTCCTGTTTCTGTTTGTCCTCATCTCGCCCACGCTGCTCTACCTCGCCGCCGTCGTTCTATTCCCGAGCGAATGCCCGCCCGGCGAGCATGGGCACGACTACGGCGAGCATTTTTTCCGGAACCACCGCGTCTTCTTCACGGTATTCGGACTCTTCGTGCCAGTGGATGTCGTTGACACATTGCTCAAGGGCCACGCGCACTTTCTTGCCCTCGGCCCGAAGTACATCATCAGTTCCGCCATTTTGTTCATCTTGTTTGCCGTGGCGGCGATAACGCCGAGCAAACGTTACCATGCCTTTTTCGCCATTTACGCCCTGCTGCACACTCTGGTGATGAGCGACGTTCTCTACTACAACCTGCGCTCGGGAATATAAGCATAATAGCCGTTGCACCGCCCAGCGCGGTGTGCGCTGGCCGTACTACTTTGCGAGCCGCTGCTAAGTGAGGGCGGCTATTTCGATTGATCAGTAATGACCCCGCGGAAAGCGGAAGCTCGAATCCTGGAACGCAGCGCCGGCAGTGATCTGCAAGTGGTCATTGCCTACTTCGCCCATGATGTAAGCTTCTTTGAAATCAGCGCTGTACTTACCCGCGGAGTGCCCGTAGAGAAAACCGATTTCGCCGGTGGCGTAATCGAGCTTGGGCGCCCAATCAGCGAGCCGGTCGGAGAAATTTGCCGGTGACCTTGTTCGTGCAGTCATCGAAGGCTGGTACATCGCTGTGTACGATGGCAAAGTACTGGCCGGTACTGTCCACGCGAAAGAGAGCCCGGAAGTCACACTGCGCGAAGCCCAGAAGCTCGGCAGCGGAGAGGCGGGGAAAAGCGCTGGATCATCGAGTCTCAACGGCGGCCCGAGCAAAGTTTGCTGGGCGAAGGAACTTGATCCAAAAAAACAGGCCAGGCCTGTGACGAGAAACCCTGCGACAGCCCGTGTCCTCATGTGGGAAGTTCGATCAATTTGCTCCTTGCGCCAGCGAAATTCTAAGCGGCGTACTCAGAGCTGGTCGAGCCACTGCATTTCCCTTAGCAATTCGCGGAAGCCTTCGCTGTCGACTGAAAGCGGGGGCAGCCATTCGCCAACCGGCTCGCGTTTCCACCACGCTGGATTCCCCGGCGGCGCAAAACGGTAACGGTAAAGCCGCGCCCGGATAAAGCGCGGCGGCGGACCAGGGAACGGATTATTTGCCAGCAACGAGAGCGTGCCGGCGTCATTGTGAAGCAGGCGCCAGACGAAGTGCAGGGTCCACGGGTACTCAGCGGGAGAGGACATGGCGGCAAACCACATCTGCCAATCGATCCGCGGCTGGTATGGTGCGATGAAAGGGGGGCGCCGGTTTGGATCGCCCGGTTTGGCTTTGAATTCGTACTCTTTCCACCTTGTACTCGCGGTGATAACAGCGTCGCTTGTGCCTTCGAAAATGATCTCGTCGCGTTCTTTGCCGACGGCGCCGAAAGCGCCGTAGGTATTCACCAAGTCGAGCGGATCGAAGGATTCATTCATCACCTGGCGGTTCGAGATCATGTTAGTGACCGGCGTGATGCTGAGGTACGCGATGACGCAGGCGAGAGCGGCGGCGATTTGCAGTTGAAAACGAGGGGCGGGCGCGGGCGGCTCGTCCATGCGCCGGGTGAGTACACGAGGAAGAACGCGGCGCCAGAAGCTATCGTCGAAGCAGGCCAGGAACGGGATGATGGTGAGGTAGTTCAGGAAAGATAAGTTGCCGCTGATAATCAGGAATAGCTGGAAACTAACGAGAAAAATACCGGCGAAGTGACGCGCCCGCCGCCGTCCGAAGGAGAACCATGGAACAATCAGCTCGACGAAATGGTTCCAGGCCGTGCCCACCTTCTGAAACCAATGCGGCGCGAAGTGCAGGTAACGGCTGATCGGATTCGGAATCGGCTGGGTCTCGTAATGGTAGTAGAGGCAGGTCAGATCACGCCAGCATGGGTCGCCTCGCAATTTAATTAGCCCTGCGCCCAGCATGATGCGAAACCCGAGCCAACGGAAAAGCCAGATCACGAGAAGCGGTGGCGCGGTTTTTGGGAATGGCCGCAGGTCCAAGAGCGGGCAAAGAAAGATGGCGAGAAATCCCGTCTCGAGGGTCTGGGTTTCCCAGCCGTAGCCGTACCAAATCTGGCCGATGTGGACAATGGACATGTACATTGCCCAGAGCACCGCGAGCACGATGGCGTTGGCGTAGCCGGCCAGGACAGCGAGCGCCAGCCCGAATCCGATCCATGAGAACACGAGCAGCGCCCGATCTGAAATCCCGAACCAAAAGAGCGTTGGAACATTGAACGCGGCCGCGTTGCTGGAACCGAAGTGCGTCCGTAGCAGCTCGAGGTACTGGTCCGCCGGCGTGAGACCGTGATGACCGATCAGCGGCACGAGCTGGTTTATGGCGACGAGGAACGCGATGGCGTAGACGAACCCGAGCAGGCGAAGGATGACGAATCGGGTGAGACGGTACTCAGCGCCGCCACGGGCAAGTTTCTGCCACAACTCCGTATTCGTCACGCCAATGTTCCGCCTCGACGGCGCGCAGATGTCTCTGCCAGGGGGGAGAATCGAACTCCCGACCAAGGGCTTATGAGTCCCCTGCTCTACCGCTGAGCTACCCTGGCGTGAGAATGCTTTGTAGCTCAGGCTCTGTTCATCCTCAAATCCAGAGGAGCACGTGCGCAGCGCCAAAGTACCGCTCAGCTTGCATCGGCGACGTTACTCTTTCACGTAGCGCGCCAGGTCCTTCTTCGGCCCGCGAATTGCCGCCATAAAAAGTACACCCGCGCGTTCGCGAACCGCACCCGTCCAGCCTTCCTGCTCGATGTAACGCCAGCCGCTGAATTCCTGCGGCTGCGCCGTCTTCGCATCACGCGGGGCGGGAAAGAGGAAGAGCTGCATTCGCTTTTCATCAACCGCGATCTCGGCTACACGACCGGCTTCCTCGTCGTCGAACACGCGTGCGCCGAGCGTGCGCAACCTGGCGAACTCCGGAGGCACATCATAATGCTCGAGCCGATGTTTCATCAGGAAAAGATCGCCCATGGTGCCAGCATCGGCCTGGATCGTTTCGAGCTGGGACGGCCGCGTCGTGCTGGCGACGCTAAGGAGTTTGCGTGCGATCGGTTCGCCAGGGAAGGTGTGCATCTGCTCGCTGAATTTTGCCCACGAGATGAACCCGATCACTGCCAGCGCGATGGCGATCGCGATCACCGCGGGGTGAAAGGCGGTGCGCCACCACTTTCGGCGCGCTCCTTGCGCCATGCTTTCGTTGGCAAACCACTCCTTGATCTCAGCCGGCACGCGGGTGCCGTGAACCAACCGGGCAATTGCCCGATCGAATCCCTGCTGGCGCGAAAAGCGGTCACTGCGTTTCGCCGACCCGATGGCGGCGCGCATGCGGCGATCGGCATCGCGCGCGTTACTGATGGGGGCGCAATCGGCGAGTAGTTGCAGGCCGCGTCTCATTCGAGGGTGGCGGCCGGCGCGCTGGCGTTAAGCCAGGCCTGGAATTCACGTCTGCCGGAGGAGATTGCTGCCGACAACTCGGGCAACTTCAGCTCAGTAATGCTCAGGATTTCGCGGTAGCTGAACTCGTCGAGGTAATAAAGCGCGAGCGCGCTGCGCTGCGGCTCGGGCGCGGCGGAAATCCAGGCGGCCAATTGCTCCGGTTCGAGCTGCGCGATTTGCTCCGGCGCGCTCTCAGTGATCTCAGCCGTTTCCTGCGATAAGGCCTCTGGCTGTACTCCTTTTGCCGCGAGGGCGAGACAACGCCAGCGCGCTTCACGGAAAAACCACAGCCGGTCAGATGGCGCGTCGCCGTTGGCAGCGAGGAACGCCGCTTCGCGCACGGTGTCCTGAAATACTTGTTCGGCTTCGGCCTGCTGCCCGCACATTAGGAAACAGAACCGGTAAAGTTGCGGGAGGTTGTGGGCAGCCACGCGGGAAGCAAGATTTTACGCGCGGTGAGTGTTCGCTCAAGCGCAAGCTAGCTCAAAGTTGCTAATCGGCGCGCCACTTCCTCGGCGTTCTCGCGACTGTTAAAGGCCGAAATACGAAAGTACCCTTCACCCTTTGACCCGAATCCGCTGCCGGGGGTCACGACCACATTCAGCTCGCGCAGCATGCGATCGAACATTTGCCAACTGCCCAGGTTCTCCGGCGTTTTCACCCAGATGTATGGCGCGTTGCGCCCGCCGTAAACCGCGAGGCCCCCAGCTCGCGCCCCTTCACTGAGGATGCGCGCGTTCTGCATATAATGCTCCACGAGCCTGCTCACCTGCGCGCCGCCTTCTGTACTATACAGAGCTTCCGCGCCACGCTGTACTGGGTAGCTCACGCTATTTGCCTTCGTGCTCCAGCGCCGGTGCCACAACGGATGCAGCGGTAACTTTTTACCTTCCTCTGTTTTGCCCAGCGTCTGCTTGCGCATGACCGTGAACCCGCAGCGCACACCGGTGAAGCCACCCGTTTTCGAGAAACTGCGGAACTCCACTGCGCACTCCTCCGCACCCGGTACTTCGAAGATCGAATGCGGAATCTCCGCTTCGGATATGTACGCTTCGTAGGCGGCGTCGAACAGGAGCAAGGCATCGTGCGCACGCGCGTACTCCACCCAGCCGGAAAGTTGCTCGCGCGTGGCTACCGCGCCGGTCGGATTATTCGGGAAACAAAGGTAAACCAGGTCCACATGGGCCTGCGGCGGCTCAGGCACGAAATTGTTTTCCGCCGTGCACGGCAAGTACACGATGCCCTCATAGCCGCCATTCGCGCGTGCCGTTCCGGTGTGACCGGCCATCACGTTCGTATCGACGTAAACGGGATAGACCGGGTCGGTGATCGCCACCCTGTTTTGCGCGCCCAGAATATCGAGGATGTACCCGCAATCGCACTTCGATCCGTCGGAAACAAAAATCTCATCATCGGCGACATCGATGCCGCGGTCCCGGTAATCGTGCTGCGCGATTTTCTCCCGCAGAAATTCGTAACCCTGCTCCGGCCCATAACCGCGGAACGTCGCGCGGTCTCCAAGCTCCTCCACCGCCGCCTTCATCGCATCGATCGCTGCGCGCGGCAGCGGCTCGGTGACATCGCCGATCCCGCAACGGATCAATCGCTTTGCCGCTTCGGGATTCTCCTCGCAGAACTGCCGTACTCGGCGGCCGATTTCCGGGAACAAATACCCGGCCTGAAGTTTAAGGTAGTTTTCATTTAGGAACGCCATTGCTTATCTCATCGCGCGAAACGCCTTCGTCCGCATGAACATCTTGCGACGTTTGTTTCGCATTGTGCTAAAAGACGGGCGCCGTGCGCCAGCGACATCTCACCGCGTGATTCACGTTTTTCTGCTCGTCATTCCGTACGGCGCCAGCAACGGCTTTGTCACTATCGCCCGCCCTTTGCGTTAACGCGCGCGGGCTTTTCCGTGGCCGAAGCGGGCGCAATCGCCGCACTTGGCTGCGGGCAAAGGGCGTGCCGCTGGCTGGTCCTAGGCTGGCCGAACACCGTGGCTCTCGTCACGGGCGTACTCAACGGTCTCGTCAGCGCTGTGGGTTGCATCATCGGCAGATGGATGGTGGACCGTTTTGGACGCTGGTGGGTGTACTTCGGCTTCGGCGCCGCGCTTGCCTTCGTTGCCATCGGTTTTGCCGTGATTGCGCGCACGCCATCGACTTACGTCTTGGCGGTTTTGGTCTACGCATTCGCAACCGGCGGCGGTTACGCCACGTACTCAGGCCTCGTCGTTGACGCCATCGTCCGCGGTGTTGCCTCGACCAAGTACGCCATCTGCCAGTCAATCGGCAACGTGCCCGTTTCCTACATGACAGCGGTGGATGGCCTGGTGCACGATCACTACGGCACCGCTGCCATGCTCACCAGCGAAGCAGTGGCCGGCCTTCTCTTTATCGGCGTGGCAAATATCGCCCTGCGCGTGATCCAGCGGGGCGAGGTGAATTGACGCACGCCGGCGCTACGTGCACGCTCGAAAATGGCGAGCACCCGTTCGACGTTGCAGCCTCCGCTCGAAAAGCACTCTGCAACAACGCTTGAGCAGCGGTACTTCGTTTCGGCTCAGCTTTTCGCCAGAGAACAGCAAGAGATTTTCGCCCGATCGTGGTTGCTCGCCGGCCACGTCAATGACATCCCGAACCCCGGAGATTACTTTCTCGCGAACGTCGCCGGTGAAAGCCTCATCATTGTCCGCGACGCGACCGCCGACGTCCGCGCCTGCTACAA
Source organism: Verrucomicrobiota bacterium (assembly GCA_019244415.1). Taxonomy (GTDB): domain Bacteria; phylum Verrucomicrobiota; class Verrucomicrobiia; order Chthoniobacterales; family UBA10450; genus AV69. The sequence continues at coordinate 16,883 of JAFASN010000030.1, forward strand.
CGTTTGTCGCCATCGCGGAACGCGCATCTGTGAAAACGAAAGCGGCAGCGTGCGCATACTACAATGCCCATACCACAACTGGAGCTACGGATTAGATGGCCGGCTCCTCGCCGCTCCGCATATGGATGAAGTAACCGGGTTCTCCAAAGACGAGTACTCGTTGGCCCAAGTAAACGTCGGAGTCTGGGAAGGTTTTATTTTCGTTAGCCTTGAGCCGGATCAACTGCCACTTAGCGATTGGTTCGCACCGCTGACCGGCAAGTTCTCGCCCTGGAACCTTGCCCGACTTAATTGCGTTAGAAGGATTACTTACGATGTGCGCGCGAACTGGAAGCTGATCTTCCAGAACTACTCGGAGTGCTACCATTGTCCGGGTGTGCATCCGGCGCTGTCAAAGCTCACGCCCTATGATTCAGCGGAGAATGATCTGTGCGAAGGACCATTCCTTGGTGGATTCATGCCCATCAGGCGCGGCCACAGTTTGACTTTGAGCGGCAATGCCTCTGCCCGGCCAGTCGGCGACGTTCCCTCTGAGTACAACCATCGCGTACTCTACTACTCGATCTTTCCAAACATGCTGCTGAGCATGCATCCCGACTATGTGATGGTGCATCAGGTTTGGCCACGTGCCACTGATCGCACGCTGATCTTCTGCGATTGGCTGTTCCATCCCAACGCAGCGGGGTCGAGCAATTATAATCCGGAAGATGCGATCGAGTTCTGGGACATGACCAACAAACAGGACTGGCACGTTTGCGAACTCAGCCAGCAGGGCATCGCGTCGCGCGCCTACAAACCGGGGCCGTACTCATCCCGCGAAAGCATTCCCGCCGCATGGGACCGTGAATACCTGCGACACATGAGCTAACGAAACGCAGCCGAAGCTGGCGAGAGCCACAAGGTGTAGTACGAATGGTTAAGCGCGGCGTTTTGTTGCGGCTGCCATCCCATGGCAAGCAATGTTTCTTCAAACACCGGCGTCGGAACATAGCTTCGGACCGCGATCACAGCCGGCGCATTTTCAATTTCGCGCTTGAGCATAGGCGGCAACTGGCGGGGCCAGTTTCCCTGAACAGCGTTCGTGTCCAACTGGAAGAAGAGTGACTCGCCCACATATCCCGTGGCGCGGTACGCGATGGTCGGGTCTTGTGGTGAAATGGCGTGGAACGCGCGCCCGACGGCAACGGCGGCACCATAGTGCGGGTCACCGCTTCGAAGACGAAGAAGAGCGATGTCTCTCTGCACCTGATAGAGGAATGAGACGACAATAAGAGCAGCTATCGTTGCCGCCGCAGCCCCTTGCCACGTTGCTGAGAGCGAGCTGATCCAGGTCTTTATTGCCTCAAGTCGCGCAAGAAAGAGTGCTGTGATCGCCAGATAAACAGGCAAAAGCGAATTGTAAGAACCGCCGGCTTTGCACAGCGTCCATATCGAAGCGGGCAGCAGCACAATTAGCGCAGCGAGTGCCCAACGCTCGCGCTCACCCGGAGGCACGCGCGATGAGCGGAGCGCCAGCAGAGCCGGTAGCAAAACCGGAAACGTGGCGAATAGATAGATCACGATGGCCGGCGCGCGCTCCGGACGCACTTCGATAGATGCTGGCACGGTTACTATCGCGTGGAACGTGGCGGGCCAAATCGATGCCAGCGCGACAAGTGTGAGGGCGAGACAAACCGGCAGTAGCGCTGCTCTGGACACTGCTTGCAGTTGCAACCCACGTGGCAAAAGCGCCAGATACACGAGCGGAATGATGCTGAAAGCCGCGGCAGTCTGCTTGAAGAGCATGGCAGCGACGAGAAGTACAGCTGCCCAGCCGGCGTTGCGCCGAGCGAAAAGCCAGATCGCAACACTGGCCAGGAGCAACGCTGTGCTGTCCGGCTGCACGACCAGGAAGATCAGGTCGGCGCGCAAACAGCTGGCGTAAAACAGAAGAACACCGAAGACGATTCTCGCAATCGAGAAGGGGTGGACGAAAATGCGCGCCAGAAATAACGACAGCGCAAACCCGGTGCACGAGAGAACAAACCTCGCCGCCGGAATGCTCAGGCCGGTGAGGCGAAACAGCGCAGCCAGGCTCGCGGTCAGCAGCGGGCCATAGATGTGCGTCGCGTGCGGCGCAGCATAGACAGGGAGCCGCAGGTTCATGCGCACTGCCTCCATGGCAATGGCCGGTTCCCACGGCGTGATCGCCGCTGTTTGACTCAACCGAGCGACGACCGCTGAGCAGACTGCGATTGCAATGGGCGCGGCCGCTATCGCGAACGGTAGCCGCATGCCCCAGCGCATTCGCGCGCGGTCAGGCGCCGTACTTTTTGGCTACTTCGTCCCAGTTGACCACGTTCCACCACGCTTTGAGGTAGTCGGGGCGGCGGTTCTGGTACTTAAGGTAATAGGCGTGTTCCCAGACATCGACGCCGAGCAATGGTGTGTTGCCATCCATTAACGGCGAATCCTGGTTCGGCGTGGAAACGATTTCCAGTTTGCCATTCTTGTTTTTGATCAGCCATGCCCACCCGCTGCCGAAACGACCGCCGGCCGCGGCAGCGAATTTCTCCTTGAATTGATCGAAGCTGCCGAACGTACTTTTGATCTCTTCTGCGAGTTTGCCCGTGGGCTCGCCGCCTTTGCCCGGACCCATGATCTTCCAGAAGAACGAGTGGTTCGCATGCCCGCCGCCGTTATTACGCACAGTCGTGCGGATCGCCTCCGGGACAGCGTTAAGATTGCGGATCAAGTCTTCGACGGATTTGCTGGCGAGCTCGGGATGATCCTTGAGCGCGTTGTTGACGTTTGTGATGTAAGCCTGGTGATGTTTGTCGTGATGAATTTCCATCGTGCGCGCATCGATGTGCGGCTCGAGTGCGTCGTATGGGTATGGAAGTTTCGGTAGTTCGTAAGCCATGCTCTCACTTAGGGCGCGAAGAGCGACGCGTCAACGGGCGTGAGTACGAGGCCCAATCAGCGGGATTGATTTTAGCGGTGCCTTAATGAAAACTGCCGTGGAAAAGGAATGCAGCACGTCACAGCTTTCTCGGTCCCGCAAACACTGCCGGCTGCGCCACCCGCGGCGCGCAAGCCTCAGCTGTGGATTCTCAATAGCTGGCGCGACCTCATCCTTTATGTCTGCACGCCGCTGCTGATCGTCCCGATTTTCCTCATCGCGCAGTCACGCTGGAGCGCGGAAAATATTTACCTGTTCGTGGCGGCGTTCGGCGCGATGGGACACCATCTGCCGGGGATGATCCGCGCTTACGGCGATCGGGCGCTGTTTGAGCGGTTCAAATGGCGCTTTATCATCGCGCCGGCTTTTCTCGTACTTGTCTGCGCGACCTTTTTCTTTTGGGACCTGAAAGGCATCGTGCTGGTCGCATTTGTGTGGGGCGTCTGGCACGGAATGATGCAGACTTACGGCTTCTGCCGAATCTACGATGCGAAGGTCGGCTCGTTTCGGGCAATGACGCGACGGCTGGATTTTGCTCTTTGCGGCGTCTGGTTCGCGGCCGCGGTTTTACTCTCGCCCCAACGAATGACAGACACGCTGGAGAGTTACTACTCATCGGGCGCGCCGTTTATCTCGCCCGCGGTGCTGCACGGCGCGCAGCAGGTGGTCGCTGCAATAGCAATCATCGTGACCTCTCTTTTCCTGGCAAACTTCATCTGGATGTGCATGCGTGGTTCAAGACCGAACCCGGTGAAGCTTGTCCTGCTCGCGACCAGCATTTCGTTTTGGTGGTACTGCAATAACATCGTGGCCAGCATTCTTGTGGGCGTGGCGCTTTTCGAAGTCTTCCACGACGTGCAGTACCTCTCGCTTGTCTGGATTTACAATCGTAAACGGGTGGAGACGGACAGCTCTATCGGCGGTTTCATGCGATTTGTCTTCCGGCGTAGCGGGTCGCTGGTCGGGCTTTATATCGGGCTCATTTTCGCCTACGGCGCGCTCGGTTATTACAAGTCGAGCGTCAGCATTGAAGCCGTGAAGCGCATCCTCACCGGCGTAGTCACAGCGTCAGCGCTGCTGCATTTCTACTACGATGGGTTCATCTGGAAAGTACGCGAGAAATCAACGCGGCAATCTCTCGGCATCACCGGCGGAACGGCGGACATTTCGCTGGGCGGTTTCCTGCCCGGATGGGCGTTGCATGGGGCAAAATGGGTGGCGGCTTTCGTTATTCCCCTTGGGGCGCTCTGGTTTTGGCAGGTGCGCGTGGGCCGGAGTGACGTGGACCGGCTGGGGATGATCGTGGCCGATTTGCCGACGAGCGCGCGTGCTCATGTGAACTACGGCAACGCCTTGCAAACTGCCGGTCGGGTGGACCAGGCAGCGGAGCAGTTCTCTACCGCGTTGCAAATCAATCCCGGCTCGGCCAAGACGCACGCCAGCCTTGCCGAGATGCTGGCCGCGAAAAGCGATCTAAACGGCGCCCGCAGAGAATTTGAAGAAGCGGTGCGGCTCGATCCTTCCGACGCCGAGTTTCACTCTGGCTACGCTTATGTTCTCGACCAGCTCGGACTCGAAGATCAGGCGCGCGCTGAATGCGAAGCAGCAGTGCGGCTCGCACCCGCCTCAGCTCAGGCCTGGTATAGCTACGGCCAGTTCTCCGAAAAACACGGCAAGCTTGGCGATGCGATCCCCCAGTACCGGCAGGCGCTAAAGGTTGATCCACACATGCTTGATGCTCATCTCGATCTCGCCACTGCGCTGCTTTCCCAAGGAAACCTGGACGAAGCAAAGCCGCACTTCGAAGAAGCGACACGCCTCGATCCGAAGCTGGCTCAGCCGCACAATTACCTCGGCGAAGTACTAATGCGACAGGGCAAAATCAACGAAGCGATTCCGCAGTTTGAAGCAGCGCTGCGTCTGCATCCGGATTTCCCAGAGGCGGAAGAGAACCTTCGCGCCGCCAAAGAAAACCAGACGCAGTTCGTCTCGCAACCGCCAAACTGAGACTCGTTATCGCGAGTACAGTCGAGTCATCCAATAAGTACCGTCACCCGCTGTACTTTGGGACGTGTTCCGCCGCTTGAAATCCTGCGTCTCCCGTCGGGAAGGCGCGGTTTACGTGCAGCTGAAGAAACTCCGCTGATGTCCGATGCCGCGGCGGTAATTCACATAAGTGGCAAGCGCGAGCAGCGGAAAATTTTGCCGGTACATGTCGTATTTAAGGTAGAACACCTTCGGAAATCCCGTGCCGGTAATTTCCTTCTCATCCCAGGAGCCATCACTTTGCTGGGTCGAGAGTAGATAACGCAGACCGCGTTGCACACTCGGCCGATCAAGATCGCCGCAGGCGCACAATCCCATCAGCGCCCACGCCGTTTGTGAGGCGGTACTCGGGCCTTCTCCTTTCACCGACGGATTATCGTAGGTGGCGCAAGTTTCGCCCCAGCCACCGTCCTCATTCTGGCAGCTCTCGAGCCAGTCGCGCCCGCGTAAAATCCAGTCCTGCGTCATCTCCTGACCGATGGCGCGCAGCCCCCGCAAAACCTGCCATGTGCCATAAATGTAATTCACGCCCCAGCGACCGTACCACGAGCCATCATCCTCCTGAGTTTCCATGAGATAGCGCAACGCCCGCTCGACTGACTGATCGCGTTTATCGAAATCGATGTAGCCGAAAAGCTCGAGTGTGCGCGCCGTGAGATCACTGCACGTCGGATCAAGAATCGCGTTGTGATCGGCGAAAGGCATGTTCTCGAGCCAGCCATCGATCACATCCTTGTCGAACGCAGCCCAGCCGCCATCGCGACACTGAAAGCTGAGCTGCCACCGGAGTGCGCGGTTGAACATCTCGTGGTAGGCGGCGGCGTCGTTCGGCTGCACGAGCCGCAGCGCCATCAGTACCATCGCCGTATCATCGGTGTCCGGGTAGTACACGTTGTTGTACTCAAAGGCCCAGCCGCTCGCTTCGGGGTGCTCGTTGTTCATGGCCCAATCGCCGCGGAAACGCACCTCCTTTTCGAGCAGCCATCGCGCAGCCCGTTGCAGCGCCTCATCCTCGGGTGACACTCCGCTTTCCGCGAGCGCGATGATGTTGATGGCCGTATCCCAAACCGGCGAGAGACACGGTTGAATGCGGAAATTCCCCGGGTCATCGACAAACAGTGTGGCGAAATCCTGCTGCGCTTTGATGAACACCGGGTGCGTGGCCGGATAGCCGAGCGCACGCAGTGCGATGAGAGCGTTCAGCATTGCCGGGAAAACGGTGGCAAGACCGTCGCTCCCCTCGCCGATTCGGTCGAGCATCCAGCGCTCGGCTTCCTCCAGCGCGCGCCGCCGGAACGGCTTCCAGTCGATGCGTTGCAGCACCTTGAGTACGTCGTCCGCGCGGAGAAACAAATTGCGCCAGGTGAGTGCGCGCTCGTCACGCGGCAGCCGGAAATCGCGGTGCTCGGTCCCGAGAGGATAAAGCTCGTGCAGATGCAGCTCGCCCGGCAATTCACGTGTGGGTTTAAAATGATTGATGATGGCGAGAGGCACGAGCATGGCCCGGCTCCAGCTCGACATTTTGTAAATGTGAAACGGTGACCACGTCGGCAGCAGGATCATCTCGACCGGTATGGTCGGCAGATATTTCCATGGGAATTGTCCTAGCAGCGCGAGGTAAAGCTTGCTGAACGTGTTCATGCGCGGGATGCCGCCGAGGCGCAGAATGTTGGCGCGCGCTTCCCGCATGAACGGCAGATCAGTCGAGTACCCGGCGAGCTTTAAGGCAAAGTACGCCTTGACCGATGCATTGATCTCGCTCGGGCCGCCGAAGTAAATGTTCCAACCACCGTCCGGTAACTGCCGCCGGATGATGTGTTGCGCGCAGCGCTCCTGGAGCTGCCGATCCACATCGCCCAGCCAGTGCATGTAAAGCACGTAATCAGAGCAAAGCGTACTATCGACAAACAACTCGCCGCACCAGTGGCCATCTGGCTTTTGCTGGCGGAGCAGGTTCTCTTGCGCGCGAGAAATGGCGGACGCGATCTGCGGATCGTCCGCGGAGTAGGCGTTTGCGCGTTCCGGTCGCGCGCTTGGAAGCGAGACCAGGTTTAGAGGTTGAGAGGTTGAGAGGTTCAGAGCCCTCACGAGCAAAGCTGCGCGGTACGCAACGCGTTTAGCTGGCGCGAGACTGATTCGATCAGGTCGCGAAGCGTTTCTTCGTCGCCAGCTTTCGCGAAACCCAGATCGGCGGCCACGATCAACAAACAGGCAAGCTCCATGAGAGATCCATAAGCGATTTGCGAGAAGCGCGCCTGGTCCCTACGGCTGGTTCGGCCCGAGCCTTCCGCCAAGTTCGCCACGAGCGACACAGCAGCGCGATTGATCTGCGAAGTCAGGCCGTAAAGCTCACGCTGCGGAAAACCATTCGTGACCTGATAAACGTTCTGCACCAGCTCACGCGCGCTCTGCCAGACGCGCAGCTTCTCGAAAGGATAGGCGTGTCGCGCCATTGTTCTTCTCAACTTCTCAACCTCTCAACCGACTTTCGCCGCAACTTCCGGCGCGCGTTTTCCGGTCAGATGGCCATTCCCCGAGCTCACGCCGTTAAATACCGCGATCTCGTTTCCGCGGCCGTTGCTTTTCGGCCGGGCGCCGAAGTTGAACTTGATCGTTTTCCACGTGTCGCCCCGCTTGGCTTGCAAACCGAGGCTGGCCGTCGGCTCATAGCCGCAATGGGTCATGCAATTCTCACAGCGCGGATCGCGCGCTACGCCATCAACGACGCCGTACTTATCCCAATCGACGCTCTCCAGCAGCTCAGCGTAGCTGCTAAAATGCCCCGTTCCGTTTGTGCCGACGGCATCCGTCATGAAATAGCACGGCGCTTTCCAGCCGCGAAGGTTGCGCGTAGGAATCGCCCAGGCTGAGCAGGTCAGCTCGCGGTGGCCGGCGAGAAACTCGAAGTAAATGGGCGTTCCGAAAAACGTGTAGCGGTTCATCCATTCATCCATCCGCGCAAACTTCTCGACCGTACTTTTGCGGGTAAGAAAGAAGTTTTCCGGCTGCAAATTCAGCCGTTTGATCATGTCGCGCTTGGCCGCATCGTAATCGTAGCCGGGAGTGATGGTGTGGCCGTCCACGCCGAGGTCGCTCAGGAAATCGAACATCTGCTCCACTTCATCCATGTCGGTTTCTTTATAGATGGTGGTGTTGGTAGCGACCTGGTAGCCCAGCCGTTTCGCCATTTTGATGGCGAGAATGCATTCCTTGAAAACGCCTTCGCGCTCGACGATCAGGTCGTGCGTCCTCTCGAGCCCATCGAGATGGACATTCCAGTACATCCACTTACTCGGCGCAATGGTGATTGGATTTCTGATTTCTGATTTCTGATCTCTGATTTGGGCGGCGTCCTTCTCGTTGATCAACCCTTCAGCAAGCAACGCATCGAGCTTGTGCTCCAGCTCATTTCGCATTCCGCCTTTCGCATTCCGCAATTCCAGCCGAAGCCACTCGCGCATTTTTTTGCGCATGAACATGGCGTTGGTGCAGACGTAAACGATGCGGCCTTGCTCGAGCAGGCCATTGATCAGCGCCTCGATGTGCGGATAAATCAGCGGCTCGCCGCCGCAGATTGAGACCATCGGCGCATTGCATTCCTGGGCGGCGCCGAGGCAATCCTCCAGCGGCATCATGTCCTTTATTGAAGTCGAGTACTCGCGGATTCGCCCGCACCCGGTGCAGGTGAGATTGCAGGTATGCAGCGGCTCGAGCTGAAGGACGGTGGCGAATTTCTTCGTGCCCCGAAGCTTATGCCCCACGATGTACGCAGCGATCTTGCTGGTGAGGGCCAAAGGGAACCTCATAGAACGCGCAAGGTAACGCCCACCCACCGGGTGTCAACCGCAGCGGGGCCTGCTTGTTCGCGTGCGCCAAGTCGTTGTCCGGAGGGTTAAATCGTGGAAAGCTAGACAGTAACACAGAAGTAAAAGGAGATTGGAACAGATGAAAACATTGCTATTAAGCGCAGGTGCTGCCGCGGGATTGGGCCTTCTTGCCGGTTGCACAACAGCGGGCCCGCAACCACCGACGGTGACTACCGGCTTGCCGTACTCAGCCTACGCGCGGTCAAATGATTACCGCGTGCCGGTTACAAACAGGTATCGCAGTTGGTCAACAGCACAGCTCCAGGAGCGTCGGAAGGAACTCTACTACATGATCCCCCAGACGCAGGACCGCAACGGCGTTGCTGCCTATTATCGCGGCAGCCTGCCCTTGCCTCAGGAGGACGAACTCCGGCTGGTGGAAGCGGAGCTGAACCGGCGGTATCACGCTGGCGATACCGCTGCCATGTTGCAGCCGGTCTGGCCTGAGTCGCGGCGGCACGTGTAAGCAACGCCGATCCGCAATCGCATGCCCGTGAGCGAGGCGGTGGCCGTGCTCGGCGCTTCGCCGAGACCGGAGCGGTACGCCTTTCGCGCGATGCAAATGCTGCGCGAATATGGTCATCGGCCGATCCCGGTGAATCCCGCGTTTGATGAGATTTCGGGTGAACGCTGCTATCCCAGTGTCGGTGAGGTGCCCGAAAAACTCGACACCGTCACCGTTTACCTTCGCAAAGCGCGCAGCGATCCGCTCGTGCAGGAGATCGTGGCCGCGCAGCCGCGCCGCATCATCATGAACCCGGGCGCGGAGAACGCCGCGCTCGCGCAGCTCGCCCGCGCCAGCGGCATCGAAGTAGTCGAAGGCTGTACTTTGGTTATGCTGCGCGCCGGGTTGTTTTGAGAGAAGCCAAGCCGTCGCGCCTTTCCAAATTTATCGGACCGATCGATCCGGTCCTGCTAGCGGCGCTGGTGCTCGCGCTGCTGTTTAGCCTTTACGGGATCCGCTGGGGCCGCGTGGAATGCTGGAACCGGGATGACATGGCCATGCGCGGGCTGAGCGGCCTGCGGCCCGGCACCTACGAGAAGCCGCCATTCCATACTTATCTGAATCACGCGCTGGTGATTTGGCCAATCGACGCGGTCGAGGCTGTCGGGGCCTGGCTCAGCCGGCACAAGGTCAAACTCAACGAAGCGAAGCTGCTGGAATCGCGGCTCCTGATCACCGGCATGTTCCTGGCCACGGTCGCGCTCGCCTACTGGATCAGCCTCCAGTGTTTTGGAAAAAGTACGGCGCGTATCGTCGCGCTGGTACTCGCGACCAGCGCCGGATTCATCGAATACGAGCATTTCCTCACCTGCGACTCGCCGCTTTTGCTCTGGATGCTCGTGGCGTTTTTTTTCGCGCGCCGAGTGGCGTTGTATGGGGACGCCGTCAGCTACGCCCTCGGGGGATTCGCCACCGGAATCGCCACGGCGACGAAGTACAATGGTCTTGCCGTCGGCATTACCATTCCCATTGCGCATCTTTTTGGCGCGGGTTTCCGCAGCCGCTGGCGCCGTTTTTTCATCGCAATGATCATGGTGCCGGCCGGATTTATCGCCGGAGCGCCCGCAGCTCCGTTTCAGTGGCGCAAACTCGTTAGCGATTTTACCTACAACGCCGAAGTCACTCCGCATTACGGCGGCCAAACTGGCGGCCGCGGCTATTGGAAATTCCTAAAGCAACTGCCGGAGATTCTCGGCTGGCCCGGTGCCTTGCTCGTCTGCACAGCCGCGATTGTTTCCGTTTTCCTCGTCGTGCAGCGCCGTACTTTCCGCGATTCTGCCACCCTTTGTTTCGCGCTGGCGGCCAGCGTATTCCTGCTCTACTTCGCCCAGATCGGCGCTTTCGCGCGAATGGAGACACGGTTCGTTTTGCCAGCCGTGCCGTTCCTCATTCTCATGTGCGGACCGGCGTTCCAGATGCTCAGTCGCGTGCGAATCGCCGCATTCTTGATCCTCGTTCCGCTGATTGTGTACAACACGATTTGTTCACTCTCGATCGGTTACCGGTTGAACCGCGACCCGCGCATTGGGGCGCAAAACTGGATCGCTCGACGCGCCTCTGAAGGCGATAAACTCGTGATCGAGAGCAGCGGAACATCGCCGCGCTGGATCAAACTTCCTGAAGTACAGGGAACCGAAATCGATCTTGCCCATCCCGAACGGCACCGGCCGATAATCGGCAACGTCCGCGATCTGCGCATGCCCGAAGTGAACGGGCGGGTCGAGCTCTTCGGCAAACTATTCGGGCAAAATTCATGGGTGCAACAGTACGCCCGCGGCACCGAAGGCGATCCGAACGAAAACCTTTTCACGCTTGCAGCGCTGCGAATTCGCAACCCGGACGTCATCACCGTTCACTCGACCGATTACAACGTGCCAAGCGCGACCGTGCGAAAGTACTACGCTGATCTCTTCCATCACAAAACGGAGTACGCGCTTGTTTACAGCGGCGCCACGATTGAGGCGCCACCCTGGATTTACCCGCGCAAAATCGATTTCCTCGATGGCCGAATGACGATCCTGACCCGGCCCCGTCTGTAAGTCAGCGCACCTGCCAGCCACGCCGGATCAGGCTGATCGCGATCGCCGCCAGCAGCAGCGCAATCAGCTTTGACACGCCCCGCAAACCCTGCCTGCCCATCAAACGCGCGAAGCGATCAGCGTTACACAACGACACTGCGACGAGCGCAAGATTGACCAGCAGCGAAGCAATCGTGAAAACAACGCCGACCGCATCGATCAAAATCAGCAGCGCAGTCAGCAAGGCTGGACCGGCGATGAGCGGCATCCCGAGCGGCACCACGCCGAAATCTTCACCCCCGCCTCTCTCCTGCGGGAAAAAGCCCACCAGCTCGCGCACAGCCAGACAGAGCAGAATCAGACCACCTGCGACCTGAAAGTCAGCCACCGTAATCCCGAGTGCATTGAAGATCACTTTGCCGAGAAAAATAAAACCGATGGCGACGAACAGGCCGGTGAAGATGCCGAGAAAAGCCTGATGTTTTCTCGCCTGCGGAGAACCGCCTGGTCCGAGCCCGATGAAAAGCGCCACTAGTCCGATGGGATCGATCGCGACAAAGAGCGGGATGAACGCGAGCATGAATTTTTCTGCGACGCCGCGCATGCTTTGGAGTGTGCAATGTAGAAATGGTTGTGCCAAGCGCGCGCTCGACAAGCAACAGCGCAGCGAAATAGCCTGCGCTGAATGAAGAGAGCTATCACGGCGAGGTTCGGAATCATTGTCGTGGCTGCGTACTCCGCGGTCGCGGCTGAACAATCGCCGGATGACAACCTCGCGCGCCAGATTGCCGAGTCGCGCATGGCCATTGCGGTAAAAAAACACTGGGATTACAGGACAGGTTTTACCATGCCGCCGATTGAGTTGGCAGACGACGTCAGTGGCAGTGACTCTCCTCAGCTGACGGAACTGCTAAAGAAGCATGGCACCGTCTGGAAAGAGATTGATGACAGCTTCGCCGCGTTGTATGCGCGACGGCTCGCTCCGCTGAACAATCAGCATCTGAAAAACGCGGCCGAGCTGCGCGGAGACATCGCCGGGGCGATCGAAGCCGCCGGTCATGCGCGCGGTGGCGGTTCCACCAGCGCCATGCTGCTTAAGTACGCCGAAGCGCAGACCGAATGGATCCTGCGGCAACTCTGGACCGGAACAACAGGGCCAGACTTCACGACGCAAGAATTTCTCAGTGAAATGCGGAAAGCTGTTTTCTACTTCAACGACACGCACACCGCGCGCGATGCACAGGCGGCGGCTGAATTTTCCCGCGCAGTCGCGTTGCTCAGCAAAGCTGAGAATTCGTTAACTGCCGGCCAGCAGGCGATCGTGCGGCAAGCCTTACTTGAGTACTTCAAACAATAGCGCCTTGAGAGTGTTGCGCGATTTGCGGCAGAGCAGGAGCGCTAGTACACAAACCACAAATCTGGAGGTCACATGAAGCTGTTCATTTATCTCACCACCTTGTTCGCGTTCATTGGGGCGTCCATGGCCGCTGATACGGAAGCCGAACGCCTCAAGCCGGCGCTGGATTCCATCACACCGGACGGCATGCTCGCGCACATCAAAGTACTGGCATCCGACCAATTCGAAGGGCGCGCGCCGGGCTCGAAAGGCGAGGAACTTTCCATCAAATACATCAGCGATCAGTTCAAGCAGATCGGCCTCAAACCGGGTAATCCAGACGGCAGCTATTTCCAGGAAGTACCGCTTGCCGGAATCACCACCACGCCGACGGCGTCCTTCTCGGTCAACGGCAAATCAATGGAGCTAAAGTACCCTGACGATTACGTCGCTTCGTCGGCACGGCTGCAAAATGAGATCAAGGTGGAGAATTCCGACATCGTATTTGTCGGCTACGGCGTAGTCGCGCCTGAGTACGGCTGGGATGATTACAAGGGCGTGGATGTCCGCGGCAAAACGCTGCTGATGTTGATCAACGATCCGCCGGTGCCTGATCCGCGCGATCCATCGAAGCTCGATGAGAAAATGTTCAAAGGGAAAGCCATGACGTACTACGGTCGCTGGACCTATAAATACGAAATCGCCGCGGAAAAAGGAGCTGCGGCGGCAATCATTATCCACGAGACGGAGCCCGCCGCCTATCCGTACTCAGTCGTGAAGTCGAGCTGGTCGAAGGAGAATTTCGAGCTCGATTCACCGGACAAAAATGCGGGCGCTGTCGGCGTCCGTTCATGGATCACGCTGGACGTGGCGAAAACATTACTAGCCGGCTGCGGCCAGGATTTCGACACGCTGAAGAAATCCGCCGTGAGCAGGGACTTCCGTCCGGTCGCGTTGAATGCCCAAGTTAACTTCGACCTGAAGCAACAGTTGCGTTCATTCAAGTCGCACAACGTCATCGGCAAAATCGAGGGCAGCGACGCCAAGCTGCGCGATGAGTACATCATCTACAGCGCGCACTGGGATCACCTCGGCAGGCACTCGGAACTGCAAGGCGACCAGATCTTCAATGGCGCGGTGGATAACGCGTCTGGCGTCGCTGCGGTGATCGCGCTCGGGCGCGCATTCACTAAAATCAATCCACCGCCGCGGCGGACAATTCTTTTCCTCTCGACCACCGCCGAAGAAGCAGGATTACTCGGGGCGAAGTGGTACGCGTTGCACCCGCTCTACCCGCTCAACAAAACGTTGGCCGACATCAACATCGATAGCATGAACGTGTGGGGCAAAGCGCGCGACGTGGAAGATACAAGCTGGGGAATGTCTACGCTCGACGACCTGCTGGCGAAGCGCGCACAGACGCAAGGGCGCGCCTGCATTCCCAATCCGCGCGCCGAAAAAGGCAGCATCTACCGCGCCGACAACTTCGAGTTCGCGAAGGTGGGCGTGCCTGCGCTTTACATCGGGAAAAATGTCCATCTGCTCTCCCGGCCACCTGATGGCCCCCTGCGCGGAGATGAGTTCGACCTGCACGATTACCACCAGGTGTCCGACGAAGTAAAACCGGACTGGGATTTATCCGGCGCGGTGCAGGACGCGCAGCTACTTCTCGAGGTCGGCTTTGAAGTTGCCGACGCAAACACATGGCCGGAATGGAAGCCCGGCAGCGAATTCAAAGCCAAACGCGACGCGATGCTGAAGTGATGTCATCGCCGGGATGACGAATGCCAATGCACAACACAGGAATGTCCGTTCCAGTTGTCAGCGTCATCATCGGCGCGGTCATTCTGCTTTTTGGCCGGAAGCTGTTCTGGCTTTGCGTGGCCGCGATTGGATTTGCTGCCGGGATGGAGCTCGCGCCCCACCTGGTTCATGAAGCCACGCCGTTATTGCAGCTAACGCTCGCTATTTTGCTCGGCTTTATCGGCGCGCTGCTCGCGTTGTTTCTGCAAAAATTCGCCATTGGGCTGGCCGGTTTCCTCGCCGGTGGCCGGCTCGCGGTCGGACTGCTCGCGACCTTTTTCGTGCAATACGCCAGCCATTACTGGATCGTGTTCATCATCGGCGGAATTATCGGCGCGGTGCTGTTGCTGGCGATATTCGACTGGGCTCTAATCTTCATTTCTTCCCTCATCGGCGCGCACCTCATCACGCACGTCCTTGTCTTACCTGATCCTGGGCGTGTGCTGGCGTTCGCCGCGCTTGTACTTTGCGGGATCATCGCGCAGGTAGCCACTTTCCGGCGTTCAGCGCGCCTGCCGGCAAAAGTATAGCGTCTTGTTTGCGAAGGGGCTTGTGGCAGTTTTTTGCGTGCGGCGTTCCGGCTCGATTCGCAGGACCTTTTCCCTCGCATTTTGGCTGAGCTTTTCATTGTTCGTGGCGACAAGTTGCAGCCGTCATCCAGCCGCGCCCGTGACGAAGATCAGCGACGAAACTCCGCCGCCGGAGCAGGCCGAGCCTCGCACGCCGTTCGTCCCTATGGCCGAGAAGATCCGGCCCGCGGTTGTTGTACTCATCACCTTTGATGAGCACGGCGGGGTCGTCGCGACCGAGCAAGCCTTTTTCACTTCCGCGGACGGCGATCTGCTGGCGGAGCGTACGGCCATGAACAACGCCACGACCGCAATCGTGAAGAGTGCCGACGGCCACGCCTACGATATTTTCGGGACGTACGTCCGTTCCACTGCGCCCAATCTCGTTTCATTGAAAACAAACGCCCATGACGTGCCTTTTCTGACCGCACCGGCGGCGCTGCAAGTACCCGACGGCACCGCGGCGGCGGTTGTACTCAGCGCGGCGGGAAGCGTTCCTTCCTCACTGATCGAGGGCCGAATCACCGGGCGCAAAAGTGATCGTGAAGGCGAGTGGCTCGCCTTTGAACCAGCGCCGCCTAAGAGCGCCCTCGGCGCCCCTGTCATCGACGCAACCGGCGCTGTCATCGGCGTACTCGCGCAGCGCGATGGGGCAAACACGCCGGCGGTGTTTCGTTTCACCGGCGGCAATGTACCAGCGGTAGCGCAGGGCGCCGAAGCATCTCCGCCCGAAAGCTCACCGGTGGAAGCGGCGCCCTCGCCGCCGGCTGAAGGTCCCCCGCCCCGCGCGCGCCCAACTCCGCCGGTCACCGGCGCCGTCAAGCCGCCCGTCTCAACCCGCGGAAAAATCATCTACCATCCAGCGCCGGTTTATCCCGTCACGCTGGCGTGGTTTCATTTGGATCTGCGCGCGACCGCCAATTACCGCATCACTTTCAACCCGCAGGGCGAAGCCACGGATGTGCAGATCGCCCACTCTTCCGGTCATCCTTTGATGGACAAAGCTGCTTTGGAAATGTTGCGCACCTGGCGCGCCGAACCAGCGGCACAGGAATGGAGCATCGTCGTGCCGGTCAGGTTCAAGCCGTAGCGACGGCTGCGTTTCAGTGGCGGAAATGCCGCAGGCCGGTAAAGATCATCGCGACATCCCGCTCATCCGCCGCGGCAATGACTTCCGCGTCGCGAACCGAACCGCCGGGCTGAATGGCGCACGTCGCACCGGCTTCCGCGGCAGCAACCAAGCCATCTGGGAATGGAAAGAACGCGTCGCTTGCCACGGCACTTCCTTTTAGCGAAAGCCCTGCTTCCTGTGCTTTCCAAACGGCGATGCGCGAAGCATCGACACGCGACATCTGTCCCGCGCCAATGCCGAGAGTCCGATCGGCCGCGGCGTACACAATCGCATTCGATTTCACGTGCTTGACGACGCGCCAGCCGAAGCGCATCGCCGCCAGCTCGCTCTCACTCGGCTGACGCTTCGATACGACACGCTCACTTTTTTCCACGCCCGCATCCGCCTCTTGGACGAGGAGCCCGCCGCAGACAGAGCGAATGTCGCGCGCTGCTTTGTCATCGCACCCTGCAAGCAATCGTATGAGGCGCAAATTCTTCTTTTTCTGCAAAACGGTGCGGCCGCCGCCCGAGAACTCCGGCGCGATAATGACCTCACTGAAGATTTCGCTGATCGCCTTGGCCAATGATTCATCGATCTCGCGATTGCAGATGATGATTCCGCCAAAGGGCGCCTGCTTGTCTGTCGCGAACGCCTTTTCCCAAGCCTCACGCAGGTCAGCGTCGCTGCCCACGCCGCAGGGGTTGGTGTGTTTCAGGATCGCGACCGTAGGTTCGTCAAAGTCGCTGATCAGGTTCGCCGCCGCGCTGATATCGAGGATATTGTTAAACGAGAGTTCCTTGCCGTGCAGCTTCTCAAAATGGCGGTCGAACTCGCCGTACAGTGCCGCGCTCTGGTGCGGGTTTTCGCCATAACGCAATCGCGCGACCAGCGGCAATGTGAGCGAGAACGAGGCTTCCGTTTTCTGCTCCTGGTTGAGGAATGTCGCGATGGCTCGGTCGTACTCAGACGTCTTAATGAACGCCTTGATCGCCAGTTGCTCGCGCAACTTCAGCGTCGTCTCGCCCTCATGGTCGCGCAACGTTTCAATCACCAGGTTGTAATCCGCTGGGTCCACCACCACCGTCACGCTCTCGTAGTTTTTCGCCGCGCTGCGGATCATCGATGGTCCACCGATGTCAATGTTCTCGATCGCTTCAGCCAGGGTGACGTTCGGCCTGGCGATCGTCTGCTCGAACGGATAGAGGTTTACCACGACGAGATCGATCGGCTCAAACCCGCACTCGCGCGCCTGCGCCTCATGCGTCTCGTTGCCTCTCTTGTAGAGCAGCCCGCCATGCACTCGCGGATGCAACGTTTTCACCCGCCCCTCGAGCACTTCCGGGAAACCGGTAAAGTGCGAAATGTCGCGCACTGGAATCTTGTTCTTGCGCAGCAGCTCCGCTGTTCCCCCGGTGGAGATAATATCCGCACCATGTTGCTCGAGCGCGCGCGCAAACGCCGCGATGCCTTTCTTGTCGGAAACGGAAATGAGAGCGCGAGTGATTTTCACGTCCAGAACTCTCTAAAGAACGCCCGAAAGCAGGAAGTACAAAACAAGTTTCCTGCCTTCCTGCTTTCGTTAGTGATCCTCAGCTTAGCGGCCCAAGATCACGTTCTTCGCCGCGGGATACAGCGCCGGGCAGCAGCCGATCGTTTCACAAAATGCTTTGCTGAAATGGCTCAGGCTGGAGTACCCCACTTCCACGGCTGCTTCAGTGACATTGAACCGGCCAGTGCGCAACAACTCGGCCGCACGTTCCATGCGGATGTTCCGTAAGTACTGCGGAATCGTCAGGCCGACTTCGCGCGAAAAAATGCGGCTAAGATAAAACGGCGAGCAGCCTGCTTCGGCTCCAAGTTGTTCCAGCGCGGGCGGATTGGCCAGGTCGCGCGCCAGCGATTCTTTCACACGCGCGACGCGCTCACGCGCCACTCGCTTCTGCCGCATGCAAAAAAGCTCCGGATCCTTCGGCTCGAAAAGAAAATGCGCCATCAACTCCAGCGCCTTACTCTGGTACCAAAGCGCGTGCGCCGCTTTCGCGACCGGTGGGGCGCTAAGCGTGCCGATGACGTTGCGCTGCTCGCGCGTCAGCGCGCGTGGGGACGAGACATGCGGGCGCTCGCCGAAAATCGCGCCGCGCATTGCCGGGTCGAGCGCTTGCTCCTGCCCGGCGAGCTGCTTCTGCAAATGCGCGCGCGAAAACTCGAGCGTGACAAATCGATGATGGTCGTTGGCTTCACGTGAAGCCGTCAATGGCTCGTCCGCGACGGCATAATAGCCGGACGTTCCCGCGACGAAATCACTGCGGGCGCGCCCGAGCTGCACCGCGCCCCGGCCACCCATGTTCAGGCAAAATTCGATGCTCTGCGGATGAAAGCTGCGGCCCCAATCCAAGGAACGGGCCGTGCGGAAATCGTGCGACTGCACGCTCACACCCAGCTCGCCGAAGTCGCCGTAGAGTTGCCGCCAGCCCAGCGGCACATCACGCCACGCGCCTCTCTCCGCCGAAGCGGCGTCGCCGGAATACATCCGTTCAATTTACAAGTGAGCAGCGCGCGAATGCAAGAGCAGTTGTTGCGGCGATGAGGCTGTACTCAGGACGATCGGACCGGAATTACGAATTAGCCGCAATCCAGCAGCGTCGTGGAATCCGAACCTGAGAAAGGAGACTGAAACAAATGAAAAGAAATGAAGCTGTACTTAGAAAGTTCGAAGCGCCATTAATCACACCCAGCGACCTCGGACCGGAGGCAACGAAAAACATTGCCGCCGCGATGAACGCGGTCCTGGCCGATGTTTTTGCGCTCTACGTGAAAACCAAGAACTTCCACTGGCACATGAGCGGCCCGCATTTTCGCGATTACCACCTCTTGCTCGATGAGCACGGCGAGCAGCTGTTCGCGATGACAGACGAGATCGCCGAGCGCGTGCGCAAAATTGGCGGGATCACGTTGCATTCCATCGGGCAGATTTCAAAAATGCAGCGCGTGGCGGACAACGATGCCGATTACGTCGAGCCACTCGATATGATCGCTGAGCTGCGGGACGACAACAAAGAGTTGGCCGGGCGTTTGCGCGAGGCACATGACGTTTGCGACGAGTACCGCGACGTCGCCACCGCCAGCATGATCGAGAACTGGATCGATGAAGCGGAGCGCCGGACGTGGTTCCTGTTTGAAACCGCACGCGCCGGCACACCGCGCCACTGACCGCTTACCTGCAACCCGTTGTACTTAGACCTCCGCTTCGCATAACGACAAAGTACAAGGTTTATCTGCCTCTGATCCGTCCGAGCGATCTCGCCAGAGATAGCTGCAGTGTCTGGCAGGCTAATCTAAACCCAGCGAGCTCTCCGAGTAAGTGTCGCGAGCGCGATTGACAGCAACAGCAAAGTCGAACCGCCATCAGGCACATGCGGCGGTCCGATCTGCACCGTGAGATTCTGGTTCGGCCCCGTTCCCCACGTCCATTCGTAAGTACCGGGGCGTGCATGAAGGCTGCGTAACGTCGTGTTATCGTACATGGCCGTACTGTTCGCCAGCGGCGCGCCCGAGACGTAGCCGGCAGGCACAATGATGACCAACAAAGTGCCGTGACGAAAAGTACCCGTTCCTGCAACCGGCCCGCTGCTGCTGTCCGCGAAGGAGGTGCCTCCGGTTCCGAAACTCGCTGGCATCGATCTTAATGCAGTGGAATAATCGTCCGCTTTTCCCGAGGCAAGTTCTGTCGTTGCCACCGAGGGTGTGATGGATGCGGAGGTGTCCACAGCTGCGAAAAGGAGCGAGAGCCCAGTCAGGTCGATCGAACCGCTTCCGCTGGCCACGACATTCGGCCCATTCTGTTCCACCGTTATCATGTAACCGGCGTGCGCCGAACAAAGGAAACTTCCACAGGCGATTACGATCGCGACGGCACCGATTTTGAAGCGTGCAACAGAGACGTTGGTCATTGGCCGAAGATGACCTTCGAGACACTACTCAAAGGCGGCTCGTGGAGTCAATTCGATACGTTGTACTACAGATCACCCCTCGTCCCTTGGATGCGATGCGTTTAGGCAAGCCAGGCAAGACATCGAAACGCGATGTTCGGTTATGAAGAAGAACCGCGACTCAGTAATCTCACTATGCGTGCCACTCTAATGTATCAAGCGGGCGACGTTCGCATCGAGAACGTGCCGGACGCGGGAATCATCGAACCGGCCGACGCGGTGATTCGCGTCACTCGCGCTTGCATTTGCGGGAGCGATCTCTGGCCATATCACGATTTGGAATGGTCGGAGAATGGCCGGCGAATGGGCCATGAAGCCATCGGCATCGTCGAAGATGTCGGCGGCGACGTGCGCACGGTTAAGAAGGGCGACTTCGTCGTGATGCCTTTCGCGTTTTCCGACGGTACTTGCGAGTTCTGCGATGAAGGCCTGCAAACCGCCTGCATTCACGGCGGATTTTTCGGCAGTACCGACGTGGCCGGTGCACAGGCCGAGGCGGTGCGAATCCCGCTCGCGGACGGAACTCTTTACGTGCTGCCGACACGCGATGTGAATGGCCTGCTTCCCTCGTTACTCACGCTGTCGGATGTGATGGGCACCGGCCATCATGCCGCGGTTGTCGCGAAAGTCGGTCCCGGCAAAAAGGTCGCGGTGGTCGGCGACGGCGCAGTCGGGTTGTGCGCTGTCATCGCGGCGAAGCGAATGGGCGCGGAGCAGATCATCATCATGGGCAGGCACCACGATCGCATTGCGCTCGCAAAGGAGCTCGGCGCGACGGATGCGGTGACCGAGCGCGGCGAAGAAGGAGTCGAGCGGGTGAAAACGCTGACGGGCGGCCATGGCGTGCATTCGGTACTGGAATGCGTCGGAAACGAACAGGCGATGGCGACCGCTGTTGAAATCGCGCGACCCGGCGGTGCGATCGGGCGCGTTGGCGTCCCACATTATCCTGGTATTCAGCCGGACACGACATTCTACAACAACGTGACCGTCGGCGGCGGCCCTGCGCCGGTCCGCGCGTACATCGACGAGCTGTTGCCCGATGTGCTTGAAGGAGCCATTCAGCCTGGCCGCGTCTTCGATCGCGTCATCGGTCTGGATGAAGTCCCGGATGGCTACCGCGCGATGGACCAGCGCGAGGCAATCAAGGTGATGGTTAAGCCGTAACGAATGATTCTATGAACAACAGATTAGCCTCGTGAAGAAGCGCATACTCGGACGAAGCTTGGAAGTTTCAGCAGTCGGCTTCGGCTGCATGGGGTTGAACGCCAGCTATTCCACTTCAGTTATCGGCAGGGACGAAGGCATCCGGCTTGTTCGCGCGGCAGTGGAGCGCGGCGTGACGTTCTTTGACACGGCCGAAGTTTATGGGCCGTTTACGAACGAACAACTGGTGGGCGAAGCGCTGACACCGATGCGGGATCAGGTGGTGATCGCCACAAAGTTTGGCTTCAAGATTGATTCCAATGGCCAGAACGCTGGCCTCGATAGCGATCCGCAGCACATCCGGGAGGTCGTCGAACAGTCGTTGAAGCGGCTCCGCACGGATCGCATCGACCTTATCTATCAACACCGGGTCGATCCAAACGTGCCCATTGAAGACGTAGCCGGCGCGGTAAAGGAGCTCATCGCGCAAGGCAAAGTGAAGCACTTCGGCATGTCCGAGCCGAGCGTCCAAACCCTCCGCCGCGCTCACGCCGTACAGCCGGTCACGGCGGTCCAAAACGAATACAGCCTCTGGACGCGCGACCCGGAGACGAACGGCACTTTGGAAACGTGTGACGAGCTCAGCATCGGCTTCGTGCCTTTCAGCCCACTGGGCCGCGGATTTCTCACCGGTGTGATGAGCAAGGAAACAAAGCTCAGTAAAGATGATTTCCGCAGTGGTATGCCGCGCTTTTTGCCCGACGCGATGGAGAAGAACCACGCACTCGTCGATTTGTTGAAGCGGGTCGGCGACGAAAAGGGCGCGACGCCCGCCCAGATCGCGCTCGCATGGCTGCTCGCGCAGCGTCCTTACATCGTGCCCATTCCGGGAACGACCAAGCTTCATCGGCTGAAAGAAAATATCGCCGCCGCGAATGTTCAGCTAACTGACGTCGATCTGCGCCAGATCGACCACGCTGTGTCGCAACTTGAGATCGAGGGCGAGCGCTATTCAGCGACTCAAATGGAGATGGTGGGCCGCGACGCGCCGCCGGCCGGCTAATTAAACAGGAGGAACAGTCATGACGAAAGAACCATCAGGAGCAGAGAAGATGTTCGGCGGTTTTGCGCCGAAGCTTGTCGAACTTACGGACAACGTCCTCTTCGGCGATATGTGGGAGCGGACGGAGTTATCGAAGCGCGATCGCAGTCTCGTTACCGTTGCTGCATTAGTCGCTTTAAATCGGCCGGAACAGTTGCGCTTTCATTTGCCGAACGCGGTGAAGAATGGCGTTACACAAGAGGAACTTATCGAAGCGATCACGCACCTCGCGTTCTACTGCGGCTGGCCGAACGCGATGAGCTGCATGGCTGTCGCGAAAGAACTATTCAAGCGCGAGGCCTAAGTACGAACAATACGACCGTTAAAGCGACAAAGGAATGGCCACGCTGCTCGCCGGATGGGAGAACTTCTACGTGATTGTCGGCTCATCAGCCGGTGCACTGATCGGATTACAATTCGTGGTCGTCACGCTTATGGCCGAGCTTCCGATTCCGCGCGACGCGGCCTACGCGAGCGGCGCGTTTTCTACTCCAAGCGTGGTGCACTTTACGATCGTACTTTTTCTCTCAGCGCTCATCAGCGCGCCGTGGAGAGGGATTGCCATCCTCGCAGTGGCTTGGGCGCTTGTTGGTGTCAGCGGGGTTCTTTACAGCGCCATTGTTGCGCTGCGCTTGCGACAGCAAACAGCCTATCAGCCCGTAATGGCGGACTGGTTATCCTATGTGTTTTTACCGCTCGTTGGCTACGTGATGCTTGCTACCTCGGGCTTGCTAGCTTTTTCACACACCGGGCCGGCCATGTTTCTCGTCGCGGCTGCCACTCTACTCCTGCTTTTCGTCGGTATTCACAACGCATGGGACACCGTCACCTATCACGTGTTTGTTCAGCGGCGAAAAAGCGAAGCGGCAGTTAATCGATGAGACTCATACGCGCCGTTATCGCCACGAGCTGCATCGCGATTTGCTGCGCCGGCTGCGGCAAAAAGGCGGCGCCACCTCCGCCTCCGCCGGAAGTCCTCGTGACGCAAGTAAAACGGCAGGACGTTCCCATTTACAACGAGTACGTCGGCCAGCTCGACGCCTCGGTGAACGCAACCATCGAAGCGCGGGTGCAGGGTTATCTCACATCACAGAACTACAAGGAAGGCCAGCCGGTGAAAAAGGGCGATGTGCTTTTTCAAATTGATCGGCGTCCGTTTGACGCTGCGCTGGCGCAGGCGAAGGCGGCGTTCCTGCAGGCAGACGCATCCGCGAAACAGGCAGAGCTGAACGCGCAGCGCGCGACCGATTTGTTCCAGCGCAAAGTTTCGAGCGAACAGGAGCGCGATAACGCCGTGCAAAGCGCGGTGGCGGCACGCGCTCAGGCCGAAGCGCAACGCGCTGCCGTGGAGCAAGCGCAACTCAATCTCGATTACACCACCATTACCGCGCCGGTGGATGGAATTGCCGGTTTGGTAAAGGTGCAGGTCGGGGATTTGATCAGCGCCGGAACTGTACTCACCACCGTGACGAAGGTCGATCCGATCAAGGCGTACTTCACCGTGAGCGAACAACGTTACTCTGAGTATTCCAAACGTTATGCCGATCCGCAGGTCCGCGCCGCCCACGAAAAAGCGCTGCGATTCCAGTTGATCCTGGCAGATGGCTCGACCTATCCGCACGAAGGCGATCTCTACGCGGCCGATAACCAGGTGGACGTTCGCACCGGCTCTCTGCGCGTTGCGGCCCTGTTCCCGAATCCGGGAAACATTCTGCGCCCGGGACAATTCGCGCGTGTGCGGGTGCAATCGGAGGTCAGGCACGGCGCGCTGCTCGTGCCGCAACGAGCGGTGATCGAACTACAGGGAACGTATCAGCTAGCCGTCATCGGCGCCGACAACAAAGCGCACATTCAGCCGGTAACGATGGGGCGCCGCATCGATCACGATTGGATCGTCGAAGAAGGAGTTAAGCCGGGAGAACGCATCGTCGTCGAAGGCGTGCAGAAAGTACGAGAGGGATCAACCGTCTCGCCGAAGCCTTGGACGCCGCCGAGTCCCTCGCCGAGCGCGGCGGTTGCCGCCGGCAGCTAACAAAATGACGGCAAGACATTCGATCGCTCGGCCGCGCGCGAAGAACGCCGTCATCCCGAGCGAAGTCGAGGGATCCCGTGATGTCACGTTCAAGGTCGCTTCACGGGATTGTTCGACTCCGCTTCGCTCCGCTCACAATGACGGTGTTGTTTTAGCCGTCACCATTCCAATCGAAGCGCGCGCCATAGCTCGTTAGCTCACAATGTCGAAGTTCTTCATCAACCGGCCGATCGTTGCCATCGTCATCGCCATTCTCATGACGATTGTTGGCACGGTGGCGATGATCCAGCTGCCGATCGCGCAGTACCCGAACATTGTGCCGCCGGAAATCCAGGTGCGCGCCAACTACTTCGGCGCAGATGCGCAGACGATCGAACAATCAGTCGCCACGCCGATCGAGATGCAAATGAGCGGCGTTGATAAGGCCAATTACATCCAGTCGGTGAACGCGAATGGCTCCATTCGCATGACCATTAACTTCGACATCAGCACTGACCCGAACGTCGATCACATCCTCACGCAAATGCGCGTCAACCAAGCCGCATCGCAGTTGCCGCAGGACGTGAATAACGCCGGGATCACGGTGATGAAATCGACCACGGCGCCGCTGCTGCTGGTCGCGCTGAACTCGCCCAAGGGCACCTACAACAACATCTTTCTCGCCAACTACGCGAACATTAACCTGATCGACCAGATCACGCGTGTGCCCGGCATTTCGAATGTGCAGGTCTTCGGCGCGGGTCAGTACGCGATGCGCTTGTGGGTGAAACCAGACCAGCTCGCGAAGTTGAACGTCACCGTGACTGACATCATCAATTCCGTGAAAGCGCAGAACACGGTGAACCCCGCCGGTCAGATCGGGGGTGAACCGGCGCCGCCTGGCCAGGAATTTACTTACACGGTGCGCTCGCCGGGTCGCCTCACCAGTCCCGCGGAATTCGGCGAGATTGTGATTCGCGCAAATCCTGATGGCTCGCTCCTGCGCTTGAAGGACGTCTCGCGGATTGAGCTCGGCGCGCAGACGTACTCACTCGCTGGCCGGCTCAATGGTAAACCATCCGCCATCCTTGCCTGCTACCAGCTTCCGGGCACAAACGCGCTCGATGCGGCGAATGGCGTGAAAGCGCTGATGACGCGCGTCTCGAAAAACTTCCCAGCGGACATGAGCTACGCCATTTCTCTCGACACCACTCGCGCCGTGACCGCCGGAATGCGCGAGATCATTTACACGCTGCTCGAGGCGCTCGCGCTCGTCATTCTTGTCGTTTTCATTTTCCTGCAAGGCTGGCGCGCAACGCTGATCCCACTTTGCGCAGTCCCGGTCTCGCTCATCGGCACGTTTATGCTGTTTCCGATCTTTGGGTTCAGCATTAACACGCTCGCGCTTTTCGGGCTCGTACTCGCCATCGGTCTTGTCGTTGATGACGCGATCGTCGTGGTCGAAGCGGTCGAGCATCACATTGAAGAAGGAATGGCACCGCGCGATGCGACGCTGCGCGCGATGGAAGAAGTTTCCGGGCCGGTGATCGGCATCGCGCTCGTACTTTCGGCGGTGTTTGTCCCGACCGCATTCATTCCCGGAATTACCGGGCGGCTTTACCAGCAGTTCGCGCTCACGATTGCCATCTCAGTCATCTTCTCCGCATTTAATGCGCTCACGCTTAGCCCCGCCCTTTCCGCGATGTTGCTGCGACCGCGAAAGCCGGCGCGCGGGCCGCTCGGCTGGTTTTTTGGGAAGTTCAATCGTGTCTTTCGGCGGACAACGGAGCGCTACGTAGGCATCTCGCGCGTCGCGATTGGGAAAAGTGCCCGAACCATGGTGCTGCTGGTGGTGTTTGCGATTCTTGCCGCGCTCTTCGGATCGCGTCTGGCGAAAAGCTTTCTGCCGGAGGAAGACCAGGGTTATGTTTACGGCTCGTTAGCTCTGCCCTATGCCACTTCCATGGAACGCACCGGCAACGCCGCCAGCAAAGTCGAAGACGCGCTGCTGAAAATGCCCGAAATCGAGCACGTCACCACCGTACTCGGCTTCAACCTGCTGAGTACGGTGCAAAGCACTTTCAACGCGTTTTTCTTTATCACGTTCAAGCCCTGGGACGAGCGCACCAAACCCGAGGAGCAATACGCCGCGCTGAAGACGAAGATCAACCGCGCGCTCGCCGCCATTCCTGACGGGCTCGGCTTTGCCTTTCCCCCGCCGGCGATTCCCGGCATCGGCACCGCCGGTGGCGTGACGATGATGATCGAGGACCGCGCCGGCGGTGACGTCAAGTTTCTCGCCGATAACCTTTCCAAGTTCCTCGATGCAGCGCGCAAACGCCCTGAGATCGCATCCGCCACGACGACATTCCTGCCCTCGGTACCGCAGGTCTTTATCGATGTCGATCGCGACAAAGTACTAAAGCAAGGAGTCGATCTCACCGAAGTCAGTCAAACCCTGCAAACGTTCATGGGCGGTTACTTCGTCAATTACTTCAACGAGTTTGGCCGGCAGTGGCAGGTCTTTGTCCAAGCTGAAGGTGATTACCGCACCAAGGCGGAGAACGTCGGGTTATTTTATGTGCGAAGCTCAAACGGCGAAATGGTTCCGCTGAGTTCCGTGACGAGCGTGCAGGAACGCGACGGCCCCGAGTTCACCATGCGCTTCAACCTTTACCGCGCCGCGCAGGTCAACGTCACCGCCGCGCCCGGGTTTAGTTCAATGCAAGCCATGCGCGCGCTCGAAGACACCTTCGCCGCCACGATGCCCAGCGACATGGGCTACGACTACGCCGCGATGTCATTCCAGGAAAAAAAGGCGCAGCAAGGTGTGTCGCCAAGCGTCGTGTTCGGAATGTCGCTGCTCTTTGTCTTCCTCATTCTCGCCGCGCTCTATGAGAGCTGGGCGCTGCCATTCAGCGTGCTGCTCGGGACGCCGATTGCGGTGTTCGGTGCTTTCGCCGCGTTATGGGCGCGAAGCATGGAGAACAACGTGTACGCGCAGATTGGGCTCGTCATGCTCATCGGGCTCGCGGCCAAGAACGCCATTCTTATCGTGGAGTTTGCCAAGCTTTCGCGCGATCGCGGCACGCCGTTGCTCGAGGCGGCGCTCGAAGGCGCGCGGCTGCGTTTGCGCCCCATCATCATGACCTCATTCGCGTTCATCCTCGGATGCATCCCGCTCTGGCGCGCGTCAGGTTCCGGCGCCGTCGCGCGCCGCGTGATGGGCACAACGGTGATCGGCGGAATGCTGGCGGCAACACTCATTGCCCTGTTTTTGATCCCGGTGACGTACTATGTCGTTGAACGAATAGCCGAGCGGCGAAAAAGCGCGGCGACCGAGGGTACTCGCGAACGCGCGACGGCTCGCGAGGAAGAGCTCGTGTCATCGCATCGGCCCTAAGTAACGCGGCCGTGGGGCCGGTACTTTGCACCGAGAGCTGAATCGGCGTTGAGGCACGCGCATCAGCCAATTCGCGCACGTAATTACTGCGGAGGTCTGGTCGTATGAACGAAGATAAGCTGCGAAGCGTCACGCGCGATTTGCGAAAGCAACCGCCGCGCAGCCCGCGCGAAAAGCTCGGCGGATTTGTGATCGCGGCGCGCATGGTGGACAAGGCGCGCGCCGATCTGCTCGGCATTAACGGCGAATACAATTTTTATCCATGCGGGCTCGGCGCCTACTTCTGGAAGTTCACCGGCCTGGACGCGATGAAGTTCAAAGAATTCGTCGGCACCGGCGCGGGCGATGAAGAGATCGATCGATGGATTCGTGAGAACGCGACACAGAAGGACGCGCTCGCGATCATCAAGTGGAACAACGAAATGATCGGGCTGCGATTGTGCGATTTATCTGATCAGGTGCAGGAGTATTTCGAAACGTACATCCCGCAATTCTGCAAGCCCGAGAGCAAAGTGAAATTCTTCTTCGATGTGTACGATGTGGAAGAAGGCGTCCTTTAATCGTGACGGCGAAATGACGAAGCGTGGAAATGGAATGCACACACCTTGACCAGATAAGAGACGTCACACCGAGCGCAGACGTCTGCGAAGAATGTTTGCAGATGGGAGACACGTGGGTGCATCTGCGTTTGTGCGAAATCTGCGGTCACGTCGGCTGCTGTGACGACTCAAAGAACAAACATGCGACGAAACATTTTCACGCCACCGGTCACCCGATCATCAAATCGTTTGAGCCCGGTGAAGATTGGGGCTGGTGCTATGTGGACCGGGTTTTCCTCGAAGGGATTTAGCCCATTCAGCGCGATGTGCGCGGCAAATGTCGAATGACAAAATGACAGCGGGAATTTTCCCCGAGCTGCCTTTGGAAAAGTGGCAGGATACGAAGACTACGCTCCACATGTGGACGCAAGTCATTGGCAAAGTACGTCTCGCGCTGACTCCGCGCGAGAACCAATGGTGGAACGTTCCTCTTTACGTGACCTCTCGCGGCCTCACCACCTCGGCCATGCCGTACGAACTCCGCGTGGTTCAGATCGATTTTGATTTCATCAATCACCGACTCGACATCAGTTCTGACGACGGCCGGACGGAATCAATCGCGCTGGAGCCCCGCTCGGTGGCCGACTTTTACAACCAAGTCATGCGCGCACTTGGCCGGCTCGGGATTGACGTTCGTATCTGGACGATGCCGGTCGAAGTACCGGACCCGGTTCCATTTGAGAAGGACGAACGCCACGGCTACGACGCCGAGTACGCGAACCGCTTCTGGCAAGTCCTTGTGCAGCTCGATCGTGTTTTCACGGAGTTTCGTTCGCGGTTCACCGGCAAATGCAGCCCGGTGCATTTCTTCTGGGGCAGCTTCGACCTCGCGGTGACCCGCTTTTCTGGCAAACCCGCGAACCCGAAGCCGGGCGCAGATTTCATTACGCGGCTTTCGTACAACGCCGAGCTGAGCAGCGTCGGCTGGTGGGCCGGCGGCGGCGCGATTAACGGTCCGGCGTTCTATTCGTATACGTTCCCGGAGCCGGAAGGCTTCGCGCAGCAGAAGGTCGGCCCGTCAGGCGCGTACTATAACGATAAGCTGCACGAATTTATTCTGATGTACGACGACGTGCGCGCGTCGAATGGTCCGGACGCGGCGATTCTCGAATTCGCGCAGAGCACGTACGAAGCTGGCGCGCGCCTGCAAGGCTGGCCGATTGACGAGTTCAAGCTCAAATCGGACGAGCGTTCCGCAAAAGCTGCCGCCGATCCTTCACAGCCGGTCTCGGAAATGGCGGCGTCAAAGGCGCCTGCTAACGACTAGCAGATAAGTTGTGGCACGATCAGTCAAACCCGAAGCTGGCCGCGGGCGCGCGCAGCCTTTCGCGTTGTACGAGCGGTTTTTTATTCGTGCGTTTCTCCAATTCGCCGCGTCCACTCAATCAAGCTCTCAAGTAGCTTGCGGATGTGTTTCTTCGTCTTTTCATCCGTGAGGTTGCCGTGCTCATCGAACCTTTCGCCGGCGTTGCCGATCATCACCTCCGGCCGATTGACCGGAAACATGTTCAGAAACACCATCGACTTGCGCAGATCGTACTGCGCGCGTGCCGTCGCGATATTCCCCATGGACGCGCCCATGATTGCTGCCGGTTTACCGTCCCACGCGCTGTCACCGTACGGGCGTGACGCCCAGTCGATCGCATTCTTCAAAACGCCGGGAACGGAATAGTTGTATTCCGGCGTGACGAACAAGATCGCGTCCGCCTCGCGAATCTTGCGCTTGAACTCCGCCACTTTCGCCGGCGGATTCTGCTCGTCGTCCTGATTGAATCCAGGAATGTCGTTGAGGTCGAAGATTTCGATCGTCGCACCTTCCGGCACAAGCTCTGCGGCCGCTCTCAGTGCGCCGCGATTGTACGAGGCCTCGCGCAGGCTTCCGGCAATTCCGAGAATCTTCATTGGCTTGTTCATTCAGTCCTTTCAAACCCCGCGTCACAGGCGACGGCAATGATGAATCGCAAATCAATTCGGTCGGAGCCGCCGATCTCTCGGAAGCGCGGCAGATCCTTTGTCGTAGTTTGAACGAACTTGCCGACCTCAGTCGAGTGCCTCGAGATTTGCCGCGATTTGGTCGCGATGACTTTCAAGGAATGGCGGCAACACAAGGTGTTCGCCAAGCGTGGACATGTCTTCGTCGATTCCGAATCCAGGCCCGTCGGTGGCAATCTCGAACAAGACGCCATTCGGCTCGCGCACATAGAGACTGCGAAACCAGAAGCGATCGACCTTGCCGCTATTCGGAATTCTGAACTCGTTTAGCCGGTCGGCCCAGGCGTCATAATCAGAGTCGTGGCTGCGGAAGGCAACGTGATGAACGCCGCCTGCGCCTTGCCGCGCGGCCGGCAAATCAGGTTGCACGGCGACGTGCAATTCAGCATGCGCGCCGCCGCCGCCCATCTCGAACACGTGCACGCGCGTGGCGGGATTGTCGGGATGCGGACAGTCGCGCACATGCCGCATGTTGAAAACACGCGTGAGCAGAAGGTCTGTCGGGTTCAGCGTCGGCACGCTGATCACGATTGGGCCGAGCCCGCGAATCTGCCATTCGCCCGGCACTGGGCTCCTGTCCCATGGCGCAGCTTGGTCGCCTTTCCCGTTATCATCGATTAACGCCAGCCGCTGTCCTTCGCGGTCTTCGAAGGTTAACGTCAGCCGTTCGTCGCGCTCAAAGATTTCGCTATGAGGCACGCGCTCTTCATCGAATCGCCGCGACCACCATTGCAGTGCGCCGCGGCCGTTCACGCGCAAACACGTCCGCACGATACTGCGCGTGCCGCGCCGCTCGCGTGGCGCGTTCCAGCCGAAGAACGTGAGGTCTGTGCCCGGGCTGCCTTTCGCATCGGCATAGAAAAGATGATAGGCGCTGACGTCGTCCTGGTTCACCGTCCGCTTCACCAGCCGCATGCCGAGCGTCTGCGTGTAGAACCGATAGTTCTCGCGGATTGCGCCAGAAATTGCGGTGAGATGGTGAATGCCTGAAAGTTCCATTTAAGCCAACCCTTGGGCTAACATCCGGAGCAGTGCACGGTCTGCAACAATCGTGAAAGCAGAGTTTGTCCATGAATTTGTTCGCGGTAATTCCGAACGGACGCTCGTGCTCCTGCACGGCACCGGGGGAGATGAGCGCGATCTGATCCCGATTGGGCGCGCCCTCGATCCCAATGCATCGCTGCTCAGCCCACGCGGAAAAGTGCTGGAGAATGGAATGCCGCGCTTCTTTCGCCGTTTGTCCGAGGGCGTTTTCGACATCGATGATTTGAAACTGCGGACGACCGAACTGGCCGATTTCGTCACCGCGGCCGCGGAACGTTACGGGATTGACGGCAAACGCATTGTCGGAGTCGGGTACTCAAACGGCGCGAACATCGCCGCGAGCGTCCTCCTGCTCAGGCCGGAGATTTTCTCCGCCGCGATTCTGTTTCGCGCGATGGTCCCGCTCATTCCAGAGACGCAGCCAAAGATTTCTTCGGCGCATGTGTGGATCGGCGCCGGCAAATCCGATCCGATCATTCCGGCGGCGCAAACAGAGCAGCTGGCGGAACTGCTGCGAAAGGCCGGAGCGGATGTGACGCTTCGATGGTTCAGTGCCGGGCATGAATTGACGCCGCAAGATCTGAGTACAGCACATGAATGGCTGATGAGTTTGCGATGAGTTTGCGGCGACGGCCCGCTACTTTCGTTTGCCTTGCAGCAGCAGCTTGAGCAATCCGTAAAGCGCCATCGCAGCCCAGGTGGCCTCCATCAGGAATGCCGAGAGGTTAAATGCGCGCGTCATTGACAGGAGGATCAATCCGGCGCCGAGCAGATTCATCAACAACGCCGGTGCGCGTTTTGGATCGAACCAATCGAAGTGAATGCCGGCATAGGCGAGGAGGATGAGCAGAACGCCGAGTACGCCGCCAAAATCGAGCAAGGTCATCGCGGGATTTACGAATTGCCGGCTTCCCGCAACAGCGCTTCCACGTCGAGGGGACGCGTGAACATCGCGAGTTCGCCCTGTGGCGTGCGCGGCCATTTCTCGCGCGGTTTATCCCAGTACAGCTCGAGCCCATTGCCATCCGGATCGCGCAGGTAGAGCGCTTCACTGACGCCATGGTCACTGGCGCCATCGATGACAATGCGGGCCTGAACGAGCCGGCGAAGTGCATCGGCCAATGCGGCGCGGGTGGGATAAAGGATGCCGACGTGAAATAAGCCCGTTGTTCCAGGCGGCGGGGGCGAACCTCCGCGACTTTCCCACGTATTCAGGCCGATATAATGATGATAACCGCCGGCGGACAGGAAAGCTGCTTCATTCCCCATGCGCTGCATCAGCTCAAACCCGAGTACGCCGGAATAGAAGCTGAGCGAGCGCTGCAAGTCCGCGACCTTCAGGTGAACATGGCCGATGCGAACTTGCGGATCGACCTTCATGAATCCGCAGGCGCGATCTGGTCGTCGGAAGGTTCGTCGTTCATCCGCATCTGAATAGCGTCTCACCTTAGTACTCGCAACGCCTGCTTAGCAGCTCCCTGCTACAGAAAGGAATCAATGGGCAAGAAGGAAAGGAGCCGCACAGCTGCGCGCCGCCAGAAACTCGTCCCGGGCTCTTTGCTGTACGTAAGTACGCGGTCACCGCTGCGCACACTCCAGTAGAGTTGGTTCTGCGGCGAAAGATGAACTTCGTAGGCGTCCTCTGGAACACGGGTGGCGAATGTCCTTTCGACCATCCTGCGCGAGGGCGGGACTATCGATCACGAACCCAAGCTCCGTGTCGCGGATAACGAGGCGACGATCATCGGCGGCAGTAATCGACCGACGGGATGAGATGACGCGCTGTCATGTGTGTCGTTGCCCACCGGCACGCTGCTGTTCCAGGCGCTGCACGATGCCGCCGATCGCGGCGTACGCGTCGAGCGTGGCCTCCGCTCGCTGGGCCAGGCGGATGCGGGCGGCGAACGCGTCGCGGGCGTCGCGCAGCGGAAAAATGCCGGACAGATTCGGATGCGCTGCGAGCAGCGGAGCAATGGCGCGCCCGAGCTGCGTGTCACGCGTATCGGTCGTCTCGGTGGAAATCGTCTGGGCTTGCAAAGGGACGAACCGTATCGTGATTGGGCAGCAGGAGCACGCCCTAGCCTGAGTACGAGAATAGCGCCACGCTGGTATGGTCGATTGCGAAGACACGGCGCACGAGTGACAGCGCGGAGCAAATCTGTTCTAATCAGAACGCGTGGCCATTAAGACGGAAAAAGACCTGAGCGACGAGCAGCGCGCGCATTGGCTGAAAGCGGTGGCGGCGATCGAGCTGCGCAATTTCGGCTATGCCATCTCGCTGTTGCAGGGCGTACTAAAGCAGCAGCCGGAATTTCTGACTGGGCGGCAGCTCCTGCGCCGGGCGGAAATTGCCAGGCAGAAATCGGCCAGGAAAAAGCTGTTTAACATTTCCACCGCGTCGGTGGCGCTGATGAAAGTACAGCGCGAGATGAAGCGTGATGCGCGGCGGGCGGTGGAGCTGATCGAGAAAATCCTGGAAGAGGAGCCGCGGAACAAGCAGGCAAATCTCGCCTTAAGAGAAGCGGCGGCCGCTGCGGGATGGCTGGAGACGGCGGTGTTCGCGATCGAGACCTTGCTGGAAGAAAGTCCCCGGGACACGAAGCTGCTGCACGAGCTGGGCCGGTTGTATCACGAGTTGGGGGAGACCGAGCGCGAAGTGGATGTGTACACACGGATTTGCGAGATCAATCCGGCCGATGCCGAAGCGTTGCGATTGAGCAAGGATGCCTCGGCCCGCGGGTCGATGAAACGCGGCGGTTGGGCTGAGGCCGAGAGCTATCGTGATTTGATCAAAGATAAGGACGCGGCGGTGTCGCTCGAGCAGCAGACGCGGATGCAGTTGAGCGATGAAGCGCTGGACGAGCAAATCGCGGAGACGTATGCGCGTCACCAAGCCGAGCCGCAAAACGTGGATGTGGCGCGGCGGCTCGGCGCGTTAAGCGAGGAGAAGGACGACTTGGAAACGGCGATGGCATGGTACCGCTACGCCAGCGGCTTAACGCAGGAAAGCGATGCCGGGCTGGTGCGGAAAATATCCGACCTGAACGCGACACGTGTCGAACGCGAGATTGCCGCGCTGGAGCAGGCGCTGGCCGCCGACGGCGGCGCGCTGGCCGATGTTGAGAAGAATCGCGCTGCCCTCGCTGAGGCAAAGCAGCGGCGAGCGCAACTGCTGCTCGGGGAAGCACGGAGCCGCGTCGAGCGGAATCCCACGGACTTGCAGTTCCGGTTCGAGCTGGGCGAGTGCCTGATGAACGCCAGTCAATACCGCGAAGCGGTGCCGGAGCTGCAACGCGCTCGCCAGAATCCCCACGCGCGGTTGCGGGCGATGAACGCGCTTGGCCGCTGCTATCGCGAGCTCGGGATGTACGATCTGGCGGCGCGACAACTGGAGGAAGCTGCACGCGAAATCCCCGGCATGGACACGACGAAGAAGGAGATCATTTACGATCTCGGACTCGTCTATGAGCAGATGGGCGAAAGCGGTCAGGCGCTCGAATGCATGAAACAGATTTACGAAGCGGATTACGGTTACAGGGATGTGGCTGAACGGGTGGAACGCTCATACGCGGCCGGCCGTTAAGCCCGTTCCTCAAACGAATCGCATCGAGCGCATCTGGCCTTGTGAGAGACCGGTTCTCCATTTGGTGCGCCGCGGGTGGTACTAACGAGACCGCAACTCATTACGGCCAGCGAGAAACCTGGGCGCGAATCCTCAGTGCCGGCGGGAACACCGGCGCTACTCAACCAACAAATTCTATGAAAAAAACAGTCTTGATAAATTCGGCGATTGCCATCGCTGCAGTCGCTCTCAGCGGTACCGCGTTCGCCGCTGATTCGTCAAAAACGAACACTTCGGCCAAGGGCAATTTCAGCTCAACCGACAAGTCCTTCATTAAAGACGCTGCTAAAGGTGGAATGATGGAAGTGGTGAATGGTCGTGAAGCGGAGAAAAATGCAACGAGCGCTGAGGTGAAGAAGTTCGGCGCGCGCATGGTAGCCGATCACGGCAAAGCCAACGCGGAGCTGAAGACAATCGCAAAAAGAGCAGGCGTCGAGCTTCCAGGTGAGCCGTCGGCGAACAAATGGAAGTCGGACAAGGATTACATGGACATGATGGTCAAGGACCATGAAAAAGACCTGGCCGATTTTGAAAAGCAAGCCAAGGACGGCACCGACGCTGACCTGAAACGGTTCGCTGAGAAGACGGCAAAGGTCGTCCATGAGCACCTGGACATGGCGAAGGAAATTGACGGGAAACTGAAGTAAACGATCTATCAGCAAAGACGGCGCGCTGGCACAACCATGCGCGCCGTTTTGCTTTCTCGAACGCCCGTACTCAGGGCGGCGGCGTCGCACGAGACCAGTGGTAATCGCGCGCGGCGGCGAGCTACTTTTATATGCAAAGATGGTTTAACGTTGGGGCGGAGAAGAATTTGCTTGCTACTAAGCAGGTATTTTGCGCAGTCTGTTCAGATGAACTTGCTTCACACCGGGCTCCGGGTTTCGCTTGCGTCTCTTCTCTTGCTAGCCGGCAGCATCTCGGCGCGCGCACAGATTTCTTTCGTGGACCTGTACCATACGAATGTTCTTAGCCAGACCGCAGACGGTAGCGCCGGGGTCAGTTACAACTATTCCTACGCCGGCCTCGATCTCTTTTCTCAAACAGCGAACGAATACACGACCGTGCAGACGTTTTATCCAGGAGCGGGTTCGCCAGTAACACTCGCGAACGACGATCCGAATGATGCGACGCATTACGAATATTCAGCCAGCTTTACCTCTCAGAACGCGATGAACACGGCTTTCCCGACAGGAACTTACTCGTATGCCGCGAATGGTGGCGGCCCGTCCGCTACGACCATGATTAACTATGCCAACGATGCCTATCCTGCCACTCAACCGTATTTAGCCGGCACCACTTATTCCAGCCTGCAGGGCATGAACTCGGCTGCGAGTTTCACTTTTCAGTTAAGTCCA
Source organism: Verrucomicrobiota bacterium (assembly GCA_019244415.1). GTDB lineage: Bacteria > Verrucomicrobiota > Verrucomicrobiia > Chthoniobacterales > UBA10450 > AV69. Next base: position 53,347 of record JAFASN010000030.1, read on the forward strand.
TTCACGAAAGACGCGTCTGCTACCAGCGCATACATTTTCTTGAACATCTTCAACAGCCTCACTGGCAACGTAGTTTTCAGCGCCAACTTTCTCAGTCCAAGCACGACCAGCGTGTCAATGCCGGCTAATACCTTGCAGCCTGGCACCGCATACGTCTTCGACCTCGATTACTCCGATCGCGTCCTCGTATCCAGTCCAGGCGCCGACTACGATGCCACGCTCGGGTTTGATATCCGCACCGATGGGAATTTCACCACCGCCATTCCCGAACCAGCCGTCTCACTGTTTGTCTTAGCGGGAATCGGAGCTTTTCTGCTTCGTCGCGTCAAAAAGGGCAGAACGATTGCGGCTTCGTTGCGCAAGTGATCTAACGAATCGTCGATTTGTTGCATCGCGGCGCACGAGACCAGTTGTAATCGCGCGCAGCTGGTCTACTTTCCCCGTCCGGTTCGCCCGAACCGAGATCTGCACACCTGATCGCTCAATGGCGGTCGCATCAGCACGCGAGGTCGCGCAGATGAGTACATGAGAACAGCGCGCTGAAAGAACTCCGGAGAATAACATGCCACGAGCAACAAATGCACCTGCCAGCCGCGAGCGGCGGCGGCGCGTGTTGAAGAAAGCCAAAGGGTACCGCGGTCGCAGATCGAAGCTTTTCCGTTACGCCAAGGACGCGACGATGAAAGGTCAGTACTGGGCTTATCGCGACCGTAAGACGCGCAAACGCAATTTCCGCATGCTCTGGATTCAACGGCTGAACGCCGCCGTACGGGCGAACGGACTGACTTACAGCCGATTCGCTGAAGGTTTAAAAGCGGCAGGTATTGGCCTCGACCGCAAGATTCTGGCCGAGCTGGCCGTGAGCGATGAAAAAACGTTCGACGCGATCATCGAGCAGGCGAAGAACGCGTTGGGAAGCAAGCAGCAGGCGAAGGCTGCGTGAGCTCATCGGCGCTGCCGCCGAATTCCGCGCCCACCGCTGAGGCTGGTTACCTCATCGCAAGGTGATGCATCCACTTGAGGAATTGCGCGAGAGAGCGCTCGCGCAGATCGCCTCGGCTGCGGACGAGCGCGCGCTCGAGGCCGTGCGCGTGCAATTTCTCGGCCGGCAGGGCAGCGTTTCGCAATGGGGCGAAACGATGAAGACACTGCCGAAAGAGCAAAAGCCAATCGTCGGCAAACTGCTCAATGAAGTACGGCAGGCAATCACGGCGGCAATTGAACAGCGGGTTGAGTACTTTCGCGCCGAACGGGAATCGGCAGCCGTTGCTTCCATCGACATCTCGCTTCCGGGCACACAGCACGAGCGCGGCAGCCTCCATCCCCTTACCCAGATGCTTGATCGCGCCATTGGCATTTTCCGCCGCATGGGTTTTGCGCTCGCCGAAGGTCCGGACGTCGAGACGGAATGGCACTGCTTTGATGCGCTCAACACGCCGCCCGATCACCCGGCGCGCAACGAGCAGGACACGTTCTTTTTGCCCGATGGCCGCGTCCTGCGCACCCACACGTCCACCGTGCAAATCCGCAGCATGGAATCGCAACGGCCGCCAATCCGCGTCATCGCGCCCGGCGCCGCGTTCCGGCGGGATGAAGTGGATGCGACGCACAGCGCGCAATTCCACCAGATTGAAGGATTGTATGTGGACGAAGACGTGAGCGTTGCTGATTTGAAAGGCGCGCTCGAGTTTTTCCTGCACGAGCTGTTTGGCGCCGACGCCGCCATTCGCTTTCGTCCGCATTTTTTCCCGTTCACCGAGCCGAGTTTCGAGATCGACGTGAAATCGAAGGCGCTGAAAGCGGGCGAGAAATGGATCGAAGTTGCCGGCTGCGGCATGGTGCATCCGGCCGTGTTTGAAGCGGTCGATAAATCGCGCGGCGATGACGCCTACAATCCTGAGAAATGGAGCGGCTACGCTTTCGGTCTGGGCATGGATCGGCTGGCGATGATCCTTTTCGATGTACCGGATATCCGCTTCTTCGCGCAAAATGATCTGCGCTTTCTGCGCCAGTTCGCATGAACTCGTCATCCCCTGTGAAGTCGAGGGATCCCGTTGCGAAGTGGAAAGGTAACTCGGCGGGATTGTTCGACTGGGCTTGGCTCCGCTCGGAATGACGAGGTGGTGAGATGAAATTTTCCGTTAACTGGCTGCGCGAATTTGTCGATTTGCCCCTGAGTACGGAGGTACTCACGGATCTGCTCACGATGAGCGGCATCGAGATGGAGCAAATCGAGCAGCGCGGCGGGAATTTCGACAATGTGATCGTCGCGCAGATCACGGCGTCGAAGCAGCACCCGAATGCCGACCGGCTAAGCGTTTGCGAAGTGAACGACGGCAGCGGCAACGCGCGCCAGATCGTCTGCGGAGCGAAGAATTACAAAACGGGAGACAAGGTTCCGCTGGCGCTGCCTGGCGCGGAGTTGCCGAACGGATTGAAGATCCGCGCCAGCAAACTGCGCGGCGTGGAGAGCAACGGCATGCTGTGCAGCGCCATCGAGCTTGGCCTCGGCGAAGAGGCGAGCGGCCTGCTCATTCTTTCACCGGAGACAAAGATCGGTGCACCGCTGCGCGAAGTTTTTCCGCCAGACACAATCATCGACGTCGAGATCACGCCGAACCGCGGTGACTTGCTCAGTCATCTCGGACTGGCGCGCGAAATCGGCGCGCTGTCATCCCGAGCGAAGTCGAGGGATCCCGTGGAAGTCAGCTTAAAGGTAACGCTCCGGGGTTCCTCGACTCCGCTTGGCTCCGCTCAGGATGACATAACCATTTCCGCGTTGCGAGAATGTCCATTTTACTCCATTCAGCGCATCGAGAATGTGCGCGTCGGGAGAAGCCCTGATTGGCTGCGGGCGAAGATCGAGAGCGTTGGGATTCGTTCGATCAACAACGTCGTTGATGTGTCCAATTTCGTCATGCTTGAGCTGGGCCAGCCGACGCATGCGTTCGATGCGGCGAAGTTGCGCGGCACAATCAATGTGCGACTCGCACGCGAGGGGGAAACGCTTCTGGCGCTCGACGGGCGCACGTATTCGCTGCGACCGAATCAGGTCGTGATCGCGGATACTGAACGCGCCATCGGTCTGGGCGGAGTGATGGGCGGCGAAGAATCGGGCGTGAGTACAACGACCACGTCGGTGCTGCTGGAAAGCGCGTACTTTTCGCCCGGCAGCATCCGGCGCACAGCTCGCGAACTGAACCTGCCTAGCGATGCAAGTTACCGTTTTGAACGTGGCGTTGATCCGCAGATGATTTTGCGGGCATCAAAACGCGCGACCGCAATCATCTGCGAAATCGCCGGTGGCACCGCCAAAGAGATGAGCATCGCCGGAGAACTGCCGGGTAATCCGGCGGACATATCGTTGCGTTACGAACGAGTGGACCGGGTGCTCGGAAGCCATATTGAGCCACAAGCAGCCGATGGAATTCTCACATGCTTCGGGCTGGAAAAAGCGAATGATTCGAGCACGAGCGTGAGTACGAGCACGTGGAAAATCCCGAGCTACCGGCGCGACTTGCAGCGCGAGATTGACCTGATCGAGGAGATTGCGCGAGCGCACGGTATTAACAAAATCCCGAGCGCGGATCGCAGTCGCTTTACCGCATCGAGCGAAGCGGACCGGCAATATGACTTCGAGTCGCAAATCCGGCGGGAGCTGGTTGCGCTTGGCTTCAATGAAGCGCGTACTTCGGCGCTGATCGCGCGCGGCGAGCTGGCACGCGCGAGTGGCGCGGTCGAGCTGCGCAATCCGCTCACAGAAGACCACGTTGCGCTCCGTACGAGCCTGGTGCCGGGCCTGCTCGCTGGCGTTGCCCGTAACGCACGCGCCGGAGCGGAACGAATCGCACTGTTTGAAATCGGGAACATTTTCGCCGCAATGACGGGCGAGCAGAAACGCTCGCTCGCGATCGTTCTGAGCGGGAACGTGCAATCGAAGAAGAGCTGGCGCGGCGCTGAGTACAGGCACTTTGATTTTTTTGACCTGAAAGGAGTGCTCGAATCGTTGTTTTCGGCGAGGGCGGACGAGCGTGAGTACAGGCGCACGGAACGCAGCGGGTTTGCGCTCGCAGCGGCGATTTCGTCTGGCGAAAAGACGATCGGCTTTGTCGGGCAACTTGCATCGGCGGAGGCGAACGCGCTCGATGCAAGCGCGCCGGTACTCGTGGCGGAAGTCGATCTCGCGGAACTCGCGCGAACACGAAAAACGGCTGCGGCATTCAGCGAAATGGAGCGTCACCCGTCGATCCGGCGAGATATCGCGATGTTTGTGCCGCGGCACGTAACGCACGCCGACATCTCGCGTGTGATCTCTTCGGGGGACGAGCCGCTGCTCGAGCGGGTGGAGTTATTCGATCTGTTCAGCGAAAAAGATGTGGCGGCAAACGAGAGGCAGGCACGAAAGTCGCTGGCGTATTCATTGACATATCGCGGCAAAAACCGCACACTCACAAACGAGGAAGTGAGTGCGGCGCACGCGCGGATTCGCGAGCGGCTGCGAAGGGAAATTGGAGCGCAATTGCGCGAGTAGTTCTTTTGAAATAGCCGCGGTGGGCGGTTGAGAGTCGAGGCGAAAACCAGCGCTTTTTGTCTCGGCTCTGAACCGGCGACTGCGGTACTTTGCCCTGCGGTGTTCGAGATACAGGCGAGATTCCCGAACCGATAAAAACTCAAAGGAGGCTAAGTCGCGCCTTGGGGAATATGGCATGCCTACTTACAGGAAGTCAGACGCTCTCGCGACGGTCATCCGCCCGTTACCGAAAGGGAACGGGTAATCTCCCTAACGGCACAAGCGGGGTATTTTTTAAGGCCCGAATCGCGGCAGCGATTCGGGCTTTCTCATGCTCGGGATGCAATCCACGACGACGAGCACGAGCACGAGCACGAGCACGAGCACGAGGAAGAGGAAGAGAGAAGCAAGACTGCCTGCCGCCGCGTTTTTTCGGCTCGAAAAAGCGCCGCGCGGCGTTCTACAAGATTGACCTCCGCGCGCGTTCCCGTTACGCTGGCAATCCTTTGAGATCACGTTCCCCGATCGTCCTAATAAGCCTCGTCACCGGCGCCGCGAGCGCGTTTGCGCAGACGGTTCACATCGCGCCGAAAGCGAGCAGTTCGCCTTCGCGGCGCATCGCCCAAATCCAGGCGCTCGCCACGCCCCCCACCCAGCCCGGCCCGAACAATCCCGCGCCGCCGGGGCCGCCCGCCTCCGGCGTTGGCCAGCCGGCCACCGGCACGCCCGCTGCCACCTCGGACATGGTGAAACTTCAGTTCCCAAACAGTGACGTGCAGGACGTGCTTCGCTTCTACGAACAGCTCACCGGCAAACGCGTTGTCACCGATAACTTCGTGCAGGGCAAAGTGAACATCACCGTGGCGGGAAGCGTGCCGCGCGATGAAGCCCAGCGCATCATCGAGATGAATCTGCTCATGAACGGCTTCTCCCTCATTCCGGCCGAGCCTGACATCGTGAAAGTACTCGGCCCGAGCAAAAACCCCCGCGCCTCGGGCATTCCCATCGTTTCCGATCCGGCGGACATCCCGCCGGGTGAACACGTCATCTCGTACGTATTCAAGTTGCGCTATGCTGATCCGACCGAGCTTCAGCAGGTACTCACGACTTATCTCGCGGGTGGCGCGGCCAATCCGTACTCATCCGTGCTCGCGCTGCCGAAGTCCTCCAGTCTGGTCGTCACCGAAAGCTCTACCGTGATTCGCGCGATCTCGAAGATCATCGATCAGATCGATGTCGAGCCGGCGGAAGTTGTGAGCGAGTTCATCCCACTTCAGCGCGCTGATGCGACGAAAGTCGTGGACATGCTCAAGGACATCTTCGAGAAAAGCGACCAGAACCGCACTGGCCCCGGTGGAGTGAATCCCGGCGGCGTTCGCAACGTGCGCGGCATCGTGCCAAATCAGCCCGTGCCGCAGCCAGTGGGAGAAGATATTGCGGCGACCGGCCTCTCGGAAGACTCAGTGATTGTAGGCAAGATCAAGATTGCCGCGGATGTGCGCACCAACCGGATTCACGTCATCACGCGGCCGATAAACCTGCCGTTCGTCCGCCGATTGATCGAGGAGTTTGATGCCAACGTGCAGTTTGCCAAGCCGGTCACGCGTCCTCTGCGCTACATTTCGGCTAGCGATGTTTTGCCGGTGCTCGTCCAAGCGCTGACCGAGCCGGGCCAGAATGAGCAAGGCGCAAGCGGCGGCACGGCTGGACCGCAGGCTGGCCCAACGCCTCAGCGGGCAAGTAATCCCACCGCGACGAATCCGTACAATCCGGGCGAAAGCAGCACCGCTAGCGGCAGCAATCTGAACATTTCCGAGGAACTCTCCACTCAACCAGTCGATACCGCGCCAAAATCGGCCCAGGTGGGCAATACCAAACTGATCGCGGATCAACGCGCCAACACAATCATCATCATGGGCAACCGCGAGTCGGTGGTGAAAGTGCAGAAGATCCTCGACGAGATGGACGTCAAAGCTCCGCAGGTAACCCTCAGCACGGTCATCGGCGAACTTAGCCTCAACAACGACGAAGAATTCGGGGTCGATTATTTCCTCACTCTCCAAAGGCAGCACGGCGGAAGAGGCGGCATAGGGTTCAGTTCGAATAACAGCGGCACCGCGGCTACCAGCATCGTCGATCCTTCCAGCCTGATTAACTTCACTCAACTTGCCGCGGCAGCTACGAGCGGCACAAATGTGTATCTCGCTGCTGGAAACACCCTGAAAGCGATCGTGAGTTTGCTTGATTCGACCGGTCGCTTCAAAACGATTTCGCGGCCAACGGTGTTCACGAGCAACAATAAAAAAGCGATTATTGCGAGCGGCGAGGAAGTGCCTGTTCCTGTTAATTCAATCACTGCTCCGGTGGGTTCCGTAGTGACAGGTTCGCCTGGCACAACGACGACCGCCCCGTTCGCAACGTCTTCGAACATCGAATACAAGAAGGTTGCGCTGCAACTTGAGGTCGTGCCGCTTATTAACTCTGAAAAGGAGGTTTCGCTCGATATTCTACAGAAGATCGACAGCCTCGGAGCGGATGTGCAGATCGACAACAACAAGATTCCGACAATTCAGACGCGCTATATCCGAACGAACGTTTCGGCTCCAAACTGCTCGACCATCGTTTTAGGCGGTCTGATTCAGGAGCAGCTAATGCGCAACACGTCAGGGATTCCAATCTTGGATCGGCTTCCGCTCGTCGGTGCACTGTTTCGTAACACAACCAAAAGCAAGCAGCGGAGCGAGTTGATTGTCCTCATGCGCCCGGAAGTCTCCTTAACGAAGCTCGATCTGTACCGGCTCCGTCAAAAGAATGAAGATCGGACGCACTTTGGGCCAGAACTGGAACAGGACGATTGTCCGGACTGCCCGAAGCCCGGAGATGGGAAACAGCTTCCACCGCCCGATGTTCCGTCGGCAAAAGGTCTATGAAGCTTTTTGCTCTGCTGATGGTCGCATTACTCGTCACGAGCGAGGCTCACGCTTTCATTCTTGATGAGGAAGTCTTCTCGCAGAAATCTTACGATTCGTTAGCGCCTCGTGATGAGTACGGCCCTTTGCACCAGGGCAAAGCGTTCAATTCGACCGATCTGGCGCCGCGCTACCACGTGCGTTTTCCGTACTACTTCAAGGCACCTGAGCAGCTGATCCTTGAGCCGGCTTACGTCGGCGCGCTCCAGCGGGATTTGCACCGGCTTGGTTATTATTGCGGGCCGATCGATGGGTTTTTCAGCGTAGAGGTCTCCGATGCCATCGCGCACTTGCAGAAAAATTATTCCATGCGCGTGACCGGAACTTTGACTGATCCGGTACGAAGAGCGCTACATTTACCGTAGAGGGAATGCAGACAAAGGGAAACGGGACAGTTTCGGCCAATGGCGGGCGAGCTCCATTGGCTGCACATGATGTGAGTACGCCATCGCAATCTGGCCAGGAGCCGGCGCCGGCCGAGACGCGCCCACCGGATGCCGGCAACGGCACGGCGAACGCCGGAGCAACACCGCCACAGACGCATCAGCGGGCAATGAAATCGGCTGCGAGCCAGTCGCTGATTAATCTGCTGCTCGAGGGAGGCGTGGCGTCGCGCGAAGAAGCGATTCAGCTGGCGCAAAACCTCAACGGCGGCTCCTGGACAACGCAAGTACTCGATTCGGGCAAGGTCGATGAACAGCGCTTTCTCACCGCCATCGGCAAATTTTTTCGAGTACCGTTCCGGCCGCTCGACGCGAAGACGATCGATCGTCAGACGCTGTCGATTCTGCCATCGCGTTTCGTCTTCCAGCACCATATTTTGCCGATCGCGGAGAAGGATAAGACGGTCGTGGTCGCGACCTATGATTTGTTCAACTCCGCCGGTCGCCAGCTCGTTGGGCAACTGCTGAAGAAGCCGCCCGAATGGGTGCTCGTACCACGGGCGCAACTTCTGCGCGCGATGAAGACGCTCTATGGCGTGGGCGCCGAAACATTCGACGAAATCCTGAAGACGAACCGCGGGTTCGAAGCATTGAGCGAAACGGAGACGAGCACCGATTTGAACGCGGATGATCCGGAAGCGTCCGTGGTCAAGTTCGTCAACCAGATCATTCGCGAAGCGATCGTCGAGCGCGCTACGGACATTCACGTGGAGCCGCTGGAGAACGATCTGCGTATTCGCTATCGCATTGACGGCATCCTGCACGAAGTGGCGGTGCCGCCGCAGTTGCGGCTGCTGCAATCAGCCATCATTTCGCGCTTGAAAGTGATGGCGCACATGGACATCGCCGAGCGGCGACTGCCGCAGGACGGCCGCATCCAGTTGCACTCGAGCGGCCAGGACATCGATGTGCGCGTTTCCACCATCCCGACGGTGAACGGCGAATCGATTTCGCTGCGTTTGCTCAGTCGCACGGAGCAGCAGTTCGGGTTCGACCGCCTAGACCTCAGCGAAAAACAACAGGAGATCGTGCGCAATCTCCTCTCCCAGCCGAACGGCATCATCCTCGTGACCGGCCCGACCGGCTGCGGAAAATCAACTTCGCTGTACTGTTTTCTTTCCAGCATCAACTCGGTGCAGCGCCGGATCATCACCATCGAGGAACCAGTTGAGTACCGTTTGCCCGGCGTATCGCAGATCGACGTGAAACCGGAGATCGATCTCACCTTTGCCAAAGGTTTGCGCCACATTCTGCGGCAGGACCCGAACGTGGTCATGGTGGGCGAAATTCGCGATGTCGAAACCGCGGACATCGCGATCCGGGCGGCCATGACGGGTCACCTCGTGTTCAGCACGCTGCACACGAATGATGCGGTGGGCGGCATCACGCGCCTGCTCGATATGGATATCGAGCCGTTCCTGCTTGCGAGCGTGGTGAAAGCGTTCATCGCTCAGCGGCTCGTGCGTACTATCTGCCCGGAATGCAAAACGCTGGCCGGGTATCCGGTTGATTACTTGAGGAATCTCGGCGTGCCGTTTCCGCCCGACTTTAAATTCTACCGCGGCGCGGGCTGCGACCATTGCCGGCAGACGGGTTACGTCGGCCGCGTGGCGATCTACGAGATGTGTGTCGTGACCGAACCGTTGCGCCGGCTGATTCTGCAAAAGCGCGACGGCAGCGAGCTAAAGCAATGCGCCATCGCACAGGGAATGGAAACCTTGCGCCAGGATGGCTGGCGGCGCGTGATGCAGGGCATCACCACCATTGAAGAAGTCGTGCGCGTCACGCAGACCGACGAGGTGATGGCGGAGACAATGCCGGACGCGGAGCCGGTCGTGGCGCGCTAAGTACGCGCTGAAATCAACTGCTGTTGTACTTAGGTCGGCGCGATAAATTCCCGGCGCCCGTCTGTACTCAGAGTACCGGCGAACAAAAGCTGAGCGTCACTTCACCCGCACGTTCTTGCGCAGAAATGTCGGGACATCGAGGTCCTGGCCTTCCACAATTGTCGGCTCACTCTTCTCGAAACGACCACGCGTGACGGGTTCGAATTGCAGTGTCTCCTGCCTGGCCACTTTTTCGCGCGAGCCTTTCTCAGGTTGCGGGTGGGGCAGTACTTTCGGTCCGGTATAATCCGGAGCGAGTGGCGGTTTTTTCTTCGGCGGGATGATCCTTGCCACTGGCTCGGGCCGCGCGACTGGCTCCGGCGCGGGGGTCGGCTCAATTTCCGGCGCTGCCTGTGCCGCTGGCGCCTGCTCCGGTTCGTTTTGCTGAACGGGTGCAGCCTCCGGCGAATTTTCCTCCAGCGGCAGCAACTCCTTAGTCTTCGCGCTCACTGCCGGGTTCTCCTGCGCCGCTGGTTCGAGAGCAGCGGACTGCTCCGGCAAAATTGCCAGCAAAGGTTGCGGCGATGGTTCAGCGGGGGGCTGCGGCGCCGCCGGCGCAACATGCGTCTCCATCGGCCTTCGTACCGGCGGCGTTGCCGCGGGCGCGTCCTCGCGCCGCAATGAGCTAATCAAAGTGACGCTCAGGCGGTTGCCCATTCGACCATCGACCGCCGTCCCGAAAAGCAGCTGTGTTTCATCACTGATGTGCCTGTTCAGTTCCCGCATGAGAATCTCCACTTCCGACAACGTCATCGCTGGGCCGCCGGAAACCTGCACCAGTACTCGGGTGGCTTGTTCCAGCATGCGGCCACGGTCCATCAACGGATTGCGCAGCGCCTGGTCCAGCGCTTCGTGCGCGCGATTATCGGTGTCACTTTCGCCGTAGCCGAAAAGACAGCGGCCGCCGCCGCCACGCAGGGCCGCCAGCAGATCATCAAAGCCAACGCGCATAATGCCGGGCCGCTGAATCAGATTGACGATCGAGCGCACGCTTTGGCTCACCGTCATGTCGGCAAGCGCGAAGGCCTGGTGAATGCCCGCTTTGGGCGCGGCCAGATCGCCCATGCGATCGTTCTCGAAACAGACAACCGCGTCCGTGATTCCCTGCAAACGCGCCAGTGCTTCCTGGGCCTGCGAAGAGCGGCGTTTCCCTTCAAACGTGAACGGCAACGTCGCAAATGCGATGACCAGCGCGCCCATCTCGCGCGCGATCTGCGCAACCATGGGCGCCGCGCCCGAGCCGGTGCCGCCGCCGAGCCCGGCGCAAATGAATACGAGGCGCGCATCGCTCAACGCCTCGCGAACCTCATTTGCCGATTCCTCGGCGGCCGCGAACCCGAGCTCAGGATCGCCGCCAGTGCCGAGGCCGCGCGTAATCGAGCGCCCAAGCTGTACTTTGGCCGAGGCGACCGAGCTGGCGAGCGATTGCACGTCGGTGTTGGCAGCGATGAGATCGCTTTTATCCATGCCATCGAGTACTACGCGATCGAGCACGTTCGATCCCGCGCCTCCCACACCGATCACTTTGATCGGGATGATGTCCTCTTCGCGTTCAGGCAACGTGTAGTTTCGGTTGAGTTGAATCATTTTGTTTCCTTCTTTTCCTGTCGCTCGCAATGACAGGAATCTCGTCATCGGATTCCTGGTAAAAATTTGCTGATCAGTCTGCTCAGCCCGCGCCGCTGCGGCCGTTCCACCTGCACGGCCTGTGCGTACTTGATCAGGCCAATCGCGGTGGCGAACTGCGGGTTCTGAAATGCGGAGGTAAGGCCAGACATCGTCTGTGCATGCGCCACGCGCGCTGGAATCTCAAAAATATCTTCCGCCAAATGGTCGATGCCCGGCAGCAAACTGCATCCGCCGGTAATGAAAATCCCCTCGCCGATGTAATTGATAAAATTTTCCTCATCCAGCTGCTTTTTCAGCAGCTCGAATGTCTCACGCACGCGCAGATGAATGATCGTGTTCAGCGTTTCGCGCTCGATCTCTTTGCCGGCAAATCCTGAATCGTCCTTCAGCACCACCGTTTCCCCCGGCAGACAATTGCCAAGCGTGACGCTTCCTTCGTCGGTCTTGAGCTTTTCCGCGCGCGCCATTGGAATGCGCAATCCCATGGAGATGTCGTTGGTGATGTGATCGCCGCCGATGCCAATCGCGCCACTCTGCTTCACCGCGCCATCGACATACAAAATGTAGTCCGTCGTGCCGCCGCCCATGTCGATGACGAGCGCGCCGAGATTTTTCTGCTGCTGCGATAGTACCACCTGGGCGGAGGCGAGCGCGGTGAAGACCACGTCTTCCACCTCGAGCGGCAACTCTTTGACGCAGCGAATCGTGTTCTGGATGCGAGTACGCACGCCGTGAATGATGTGATAATCAGCTTCAAGTTTCTGGCCCAGCATTCCGAGCGGGTTGAGTACGCCGTCCTGTCCATCGACGTGATAATGCTGAATGATGCAGTGCAGGAACGCGTTCTGCGCCGGGATGCTCACCTCGCGCGCGCTGATTTTCGCATCTTCCACATCCTGTTCATCGATCTCGTCCCGATCATCCGGCAAGAGTACGGAGCCGCGGTTGTTGAAGCTCTGGATATGCGCGCCGCCGACGCCGACGTACACGCTTTTGATCATCAGGTCGCTCTTCTGCTCCGCGTCGGCCACGGCTTCGGCCACGCATTGCATCGCGGTCTCGAAATCCACGATCTCGCCTTTACGCACGCCGCGGGACGGCGCCTGCCCGACGCCTAAAATTTTCGTCGTTCCATCCGTCCTGCTTTCGCCGACAACGACGCAAATTTTAGACGTCCCAATCTCCAGCCCTACCATCAGATCGTTACTCGCCATCTCCTTTTCCTTCCTCCTTTTGTTTGTTGTAGGGCTGGCGCTCCGCCGGCCCGGTTTTTTCTTTCCGCAGTGAGAACGGCTGCGGGCCGTTTTTGGATTTTTCCGCTGCTTTGCCGGCGGGTTTCGCCGCGGGCGAATGCACCGGGATCGCCTTCATGACGCGCGGCGTTTCCTCTGGGTCAACGGTGTCGTTGATTACTTCAGTCGCGGGTTTCTGGAACGTCACTGGAATATTCCGCTGCACCAGCAGATTCACCGTCTCGATGTCACGCTTCGAATCGTCCGCGTAAACGAGAAACTGCTCCAGCCGCGCGATCTGCTGCTGGAGATGATCAAAGCCGAGGGTCACGCAGGTGTGGTTCTTGTCCGTGACCAAAAGGCAATAGCCTTTCGATAAATCGATCTCGCGAATCTGGAAACGCGTCTGCATGAAACTGGCCGCACTCAACTGGAGCAGCTCAAGGGCAGCCTTTGCCTCCGGCGATTGCACCAGCTTGCCAGGCTCGAGCGACTCACTTGTGCAGCCAGTGATCAACGGCAGCCCGAGATATTCCGGCAGCAGTTTTTTCTCCTTCATCAACGCCCCGCGCGCATCAATGAGAAAAGCCACATCGGATTGGAACGGGTCGCTGATCTGTTTCTCGCTCGTAATCCAGGCAATCGGTTTGCGCTCGGTGATTCGAATGTCAATCTCGCCCGGCAGCTTGCGCAGCACCTGTACTTCATCCACCTGCGGCAACTGCTGTAGCACCTCATGCACGCGCGAAAGGTTGATCGAGAAAATGTTTTCGCCTTCGTGCAAATCAGCCGCCCCGAGTACCTGCTCGCGCTGAAGCGTGCCATCCGTCCGGACATCGATCATCGCCAGCTTGTAATCGGGATTGTCGAAAAAGAACCGCTTCAGGCCGAAACGCACGCCGGCGCAAATACCGGCACAAACGCCCACCACTAGTACAACCTTTGAGAGAAAAACGAGCACCCGGCGGTTGCGATGTTGCGTGGCTTTGCGCGAGCGCACCTTCACATCAAGCAGATGTTGCTGCCGGCGCTGGCGCGTGTTCGACGCGCGCTGGTTGCGCACGTGAGTACGAGCCGAGCTGCGCACCTTGCTCATCGCTCTGCCTCCTCGCGCGAGCGCGATAACTCGATGATGCGCCGGCAAAGCTCCGCGTACTTAATCCCGGCCGCGGCGGCTGCTTCGGGCAGCAGGCTCGCTTCCGTCATGCCAGGAATAGTGTTCACTTCGAGCACGGTCGGCTCGGCGTTCTCCGGCAAAATCACGTCCACGCGTCCGTAAACGCGCAGTCCAAGCGCGCGAAACGCTCCGAGCGCGAGTTGCTGGATTTGCACGGTCCGCTTTTCGTCGATTTGAGCGGGGCAGACGTGCTCGGCGCCACCGCCAGCCTGCGGATTGAGGAACGGGTACTTGTTGTTGAAATCGTAGAAGCCGCCCTTCGGCTTGATCTCGAGGATCGGCAGCGCCTGCTCGCCCAGAACGCCGATGGTCAGCTCGCGGCCGGGAACGAATTCTTCAACCAGCAGCTCGCGATCGAACTTCGCCGCTTCGGCGATTGCGCGGTCCAGTTCTGTCCCTTTTCTAACGATGACAACGCCCACGGTCGAACCTTCCCGCGGAGGTTTTACCACGATCGGCAGCGGAATCGTCGGCCGTTGACCGGGCGCGATCACTTCCCACCGCGGCGTGGCCACGCCCGCAGCCTCAAATCTTTTCTTCGACTCGATTTTGTCGAAAGTGATCTCGCTCTCACGAACGCCATCGCCTGTGTACGGAATACCGCGCGATTCCAGAATCCGTTGCACCTGCCCGTCCTCGCCAAATGTGCCGTGGATGGCAATGAACGCGAGCTCAGTTCCCGCAGGTAAATCGAAGTTTGCGTCGCGTATCTCGGTCTCAAACACTTCCGCGCCGAGCGAGCGCAGCGCCTGCGCCACGCCCCGGCCGGTGGCGAGTGAGACATCGCGCTCGGAACCCGGTCCACCCATGAGTACCGCGATCCGTTTGGGAAGGGAAGCTGTCATACGCGCATCACTCTTCCTCTCCTACGACTTGCACTTCCGTTTCCAAATTGATCCCGCGCTTTTGGCGCGCCTCCGCTTTGATCGCATCGATCAATTCCAGCATTTCCGCCGCAGTCGCACCGCCATCATTGACGATGAAATTGCCGTGCACTTCCGAGACGCGCGCCTTGCCAACCGCGCGGTTTTTTAGTCCCAGCTCATCGACCAGTTTGCCTGCGGGAATCGAATTTGGATTTTTGAAGATGCACCCGGCGCTCGAGGCGGCAGGCTGTGTCGCCCGCCGGTGTTGCTGCGATTGCGCGAGCTTGCGCACGATTTCTTCGCGCGGAGACGCGTGCCCGCAAAATACCGCGGAGACGGCGTACTTCGTTGTTAACTCGGGGACGTTGCGATACGAAACCTGCATTTCCGCGGGCGTCATTTCGTGCGTAATTCCCTCGCGATCGAGGACGCGGATTCGCGTCACGTTATCGAACATCTGTGCACCCATCGCGCCGGCGTTCATGCGCAGCGCTCCGCCGACTTCGCCCGGAATCCCTTCCATCCATTCGACGCCGCCGATTCCGGCATCGCGCGCGGCGTAAGCCACCTGCTTCAATTTCGCGCCCGCTCCGGCGCGGATTTCGTTTCCGTTCACTTCGATCGTCTCGAATTCACCGCCGCTCGGGTGAACGACCACGCCCCGGATGCCGCCATCGCGCACGAGCAGATTTGAGCCGCGACCAATCACAAACAGCGCAATGTTTTCGCGTCGGCAAAACCGGATCAGCTCGGCGAACGCCGCTTCCGTGCGCGGCTCGACCCAGAACTGCGCCGGACCGCCGACGCGCAGAGTTGTATGTTTCGCCAGCGGCTCGTGCAACCGGACGTCGCCCGCTTCACCAACAATCGCTTTGAGCTTCTCGGCGACGACTAATTCGGCCGCCAGCATCGACAATTGCTCGTGAATATTTCCCGCGCCTAGGCTCATGACGAGATCACCGGCGGCGAGCATGTTGCCGACATCGCAATGCACGCGCTCGAGACGCGGCTCGTAGCTCACACCGCCGTGACGGTGGGCGGCCAGCGCATCAGCCACCGTTCGACCGGAGATTCCCGGGATGGGGGTTTCACTCGCCGGATAAACGTCTGTGACAACGACGCGATCCGCTTCATCAAACGCCGCGCCGAACTCGCGCGCCAACGCCTGAGTACGAGAATAACGGTGCGGTTGGAACATCGTCACCACACGTTTCCGGCCGGCGGAACGCGCGGTGGCAAGTGTCGCCCGGATTTCCGTGGGATGATGCGCGTAATCATCCACGAGCAGAAAGCGTTCGCTCGCGTACTTAATTTCAAAGCGACGCCGCGCATGCTGAAATCTGCCTAACGATTTCGCGATTTTCTCGAACGGAACACCAAGCTCGATGGCCAGCGCGATCACTCCGACCGCATTCTGTACGTTATGCCGGCCCGGCACATTCAAGCGCGCTTCACCGAGTTGTTTACCATCTCGGAAAACACAAAAGACGGAGGAAAAATCTTCCAGGGTAATGTCTTTGCCCTGGTACTCGGCGCCGTCGTTTAGCCCGAAGGAAATGGCGCGATCGGAGGCACACAATTTTTTCGCCGTCCCATCGTCCGCGTTGTAGAAGACAGAACCCGACGTTTGTTCGAGCAACTGCGCAAACACCCCTTCGATCGCGGCCATGTCCTGGTAGAAATCAAGATGCTCCCGCTCGATGTTGAGTACGAGCGTGTGCTCGGGATGGAAAAACGTGAGCGTGCCATCACTCTCGTCGCCTTCAGCCAC
>JAFASN010000127.1 GCA_019244415.1 Verrucomicrobiota bacterium
GGCGGAAAATCGCACCGCTCCCGGAATTCGAGCTCCTGCTCGACGTAGCCGGCGAAATCATGATGCCGCGCGAATTGAATCGAGGGCGAAAATGGCGTGTAGCTTTGCACGAAAACCTCGCCTGGCGTTTCGCCGCGGCCGGCGCGACCCGCCACCTGCGTGAGCAGTTGAAACGTCCGCTCACCCGCGCGGAAATCGGGCAGATGCAGTGCAAGATCGGCGTTGATGATTCCGACGAGGGTGACGTTTGGAAAATGCAAACCTTTGGCGATCATCTGCGTGCCGACGAGAATGTCGATCTTGCCCGCGCGAAATGCGCGCAATGTTTCCCGGTACGCCTCCTTGCGTGTCATCGAATCAGCATCCATGCGTTTCACTACAGCCTCCGGGAACATCGCGGAGACAATTTCCTCCACTTTCTCTGTGCCGAACCCGGCGTAGATCAGCGCCGCTTCGCCGCATTCCGGGCAACGCTTCGGCACCGCCGCGGTATGGCCGCAGAGGTGACAGCTCAATCGCGACATCGAACGGTGGAAGGTGAGAGCGACGCTGCAGTTCGGACAGTCTCGCGGTTTCCCGCAGTTGCTGCACAAGAGTGATGTGGAAAAGCCGCGCCGGTTTAGAAACAGGATCGTCTGCTCGCGTTTCGTTAGCCGGTCAGCGATCGCGACGCGGAGTTTCTCCGAAAGGATGGTTGCGGCGCGATCGGCACGGCGTTCCTGGCGTAGATCGACGATGCGGATGAGCGGCATCTGGCAGTTGTCCACGCGCTGTGTCAGCGTGGCGAGTTCGTACTTATGCGTCAGCGCGTTGTTGTAGCTCTCGATTGATGGCGTGGCGCTGCCGAGCACAACCACGCATTTCTCGATCTTCGCCCGCACCACTGCTACGTCGCGCGCATGATAACGCGGTGCTTCTTCCTGTTTGTAGGAAGTCTCGTGTTCTTCATCGACGACAATCAGACCGAGGTTCTTGAGCGGAGCGAAGACTGCGCTGCGGGCGCCGATCACGATCTTGGCTCGCCCTGAATGCACCTTGTGCCATTCATCGTGGCGTTCCCCCTCGGATAAATGGCTATGTAGTACCGCCACGATCTCCTGGTCGTCCGCGAAACGGCTTTTGAAGCGCTCGACTGTCTGCGGTGTGAGCGAAATTTCCGGCACAAGGACGATCGCGGTTTTGCCCCGCGCCAGTGTCTCGCGAATGGCGTGCAGGTAAATCTCCGTCTTGCCACTGCCGGTCACGCCGTGGACCAAAATCGGTCGCCCGTTTTCCGGCGCGGCGATTGCAGCCGAAATTTTCGCGAATGCTGCCGCCTGTTCTTCGTTGAGTACCAGCTCAGGATTTGCCACGAACTGCTCGCGGGCATGGGGATCGCGGGCGATGGCCGCTTCAGTTAGTACAACCAGGCCCCGAGCAGCAAGCGTCCGCATGGTGGCAGCATTCAGCGACAAGCGTTGCAGAATTTCCGCCGCGGCAATCGGGCTTCGTTGTTTCGCCAGCTCCTCGAGCAGCTCAGCCTGGCGGGGGGCACGGCGGCGGATTGTCTCGATCACTTCGGCCGATGCCGCTGGCGCGATCTCCACAACCTGCTGCTTTTTCCAGCCAACCTCCGCGCGCCGAATGACCTGCGGCAGAAAACTGCGCATGACTGTTTCGATCGGGCAGCAGTAGTACAGGGAGATCCAGCGCGCCAGCTCCAGCAGCGGCTCGCTTAAGGTCGCGCCATCGCCCGCGACCGCTTCGATCTCGCGAATGCCTTTGGCGGCCGATTCCTCCAGCAGTGCAACCACGGTAGCGAGCGCGCTTGCCTCCCGAAATGGCACGCGTACCCGCGCGCCGACACCCAGCCGCCCGGCTAAGGTCTCCGGAATGGCATAATCAAGTTCCCGCCGAATGGCGCGATCGATAATGACGCGCGCGAATTTACTGTGCATGGTTGCCCGTGCGGTTTCTGCTCAAGCTAATCATTTGCCTCGGGTTGGCGACTCTGGCCGCCTTCGCCCTGCTGGCGTGGCGCTCGGGCGATCTCATCTACACCGCTTACGAATGGCTGAGTCCGGCGCGCTTTCATCAATTCGACAATCTCATTCGCAGCGTCGCGGCTGAGCATCAACTCGACCCCATGCTGGTGAAAGCGCTCGTCTGGCGCGAAAGCCGTTTCGACCCGCGCAAACTCGGGACGGCGGGCGAACGCGGCCTCATGCAGGTGAGCGAGCGGGCCGCGCGCGAATGGGCGCAGGAAACGCGTGTGAGCAATTTTCAGCCGGAAGATTTGTTCGATGCGCGAACGAATCTCGAAGCTGGCACTTGGTACCTGGCGCGGGCCTTTCAGCATTGGCAACACCAAAGCGAGCCCGCAGCGTTCGCCCTCGCTGAGTACAATGCGGGGGCGAGCCGCGCGCAACGCTGGGCGAAGAACGATCCGCATGCGCCCATGCCGCAGGAGACTTTTCGCGGGAACATCGATTTTCCCGGCACGCGCAAGTACGTGCAAAGCGTGCTGCATCGCTACGAGTTTTACCGGAAACGCGGCAGCATGTAATCGTGGCATGACCAAGGAACAGATCGCCGCCGCACTTGAGGAGATCGCGACCCTGCTGGAACTCAAGGGCGAAAACCCGTTCAAAATTCGCGCTTACACCAACGCAGCGCGCTCGATCGAGGCCTGGGGAGCAAGTTTCGCCGATCTGCAAAACGAGCAGGCGCTTGAGAAAATTCCGGGCGTCGGGAAAGCGATTGCGGCGAAAGTGAAAGAGCTGGCGACGACCGGCTCGTCCACCTTTCTAGAAGAATTGCGCAGGCAATTTCCGCCGGCCATTCTCGAGCTGTTTTCCATCCCGGGGCTGGGCGCGAAGAAGATCAAAGCGCTGCACGAGCAGTTACAGGTAAGCTCGGTCGCCGAGTTGCAAGCAGCTTGTGAATCCGGCCGTGTCGCGCAGTTAAGCGGGTTCGGCGAGACCACGCAGGGAAAAATTTGCGCCGCAATTGCGAGTCGGGCGAAGCACGCCGGATCATTTCAGCTCGGCGCGGTGGCGAGCGAAGCCGAGCAACTACGCTGCGACCTGGCTGCGCACGAGGAGGCAATGCAAGTCAGTCTCGCGGGAAGCTTTCGCCGCCGGAAAGAAATTGTGCGCGACCTCGATTTCATCGTGGCGACTAACTCGCCCGAGGCGATCACGGCGTACTTTTGCCAGCATCCGGTAGTTGAAAACGTGATCGCGCGCGGACCGACCAAGACCAGCGTGCGTTTGCGTTCCGGCATCCAGGCCGATCTACGAGTCGTTAGCAACGCCGAATATCCGTTCGCGCTCAGCTATTTCACCGGCAGCAAAGAGCACAACATCGTCATGCGCAACCGGGCGCTGGATCGCGGCTGGACGCTGAATGAGTATCGCATCGCCCCCGCGCCGAACGCGAAGAGTACGCCGCCGGAGATCCCACAGGTGAATGACGAGCGGGAGTTATATCGCGCGTTTGGCCTTGAGTACATCGCGCCTGAGCTGCGTGAGAACTGCGGTGAATTCGAAGCCGCGGAAAATGGCAGCCTGCCGCGCTTGATCGAGCGGGAGAACCTGCGCGGCACATTTCACTGCCATACCACGGCAAGTGACGGCCATGATTCGTTAGAAGAAATGGTCGCTGCCGCGCAGGAACTTGGGCTCGAGTACATCGGCATCGCTGATCACAGCCGCAGCCAGATCCAGGCACATGGATTGCACGCTGCGCGATTGCAGGTGCAGCGTGCGCAAATTCGCAAACTCAACGAAACGCAAAAGAGCATCCGGGTTTTCAGCGGAATCGAATGCGACATTCTTCGGGACGGCTCCCTCGATTTTGACGACGAAATCTTGGCCCAGCTCGACTTCGTCGTCGCTTCGGTGCATTCCAACTTCAGCTTGAGCGAAAGGGAAATGACCGACCGCGTGATTCGCGCCATCAGCAATCTCTTCGTAACGATGCTGGCGCATCCGACGGGCCGATTGCTGCTGAAACGCGACGGTTACGCCATTGATATTCCCGCTGTACTCGACGCTGCGGCGGCGACCGGCACGTGGGTGGAAATCAATGCCGCGCCCAAGCGCCTTGAGCTCGACTGGCGCTGGTGGCCGCTGGCCAAAAGCAAAGGGGTGCGCTGCGTCATCAATCCCGACGCGCACCGCGCCTCGCGTTTGCAGGATCTGTGGTTTGGCGTCGGTGCGGCGCGCAAAGGCTGGCTGACAAAAGCGGACGTGGTGAATTGCTTACCACTAACCGGGATCGAAACGGAGCTAAAGAAGAAGCGCTCCAACCGCTAACGTTCAACAATTGGGCGGGTAGCGAGTCATCGAACATTTGCCTTCAGCAATTCTGCGCTTTGGCTTAAATACTCGCATGGACAGAGTGTTCACTGAGGTCAGCGGGGGGCGGGTTGTTCAGGCAGTTTATAGCAAAAGCACGCATCTTGAGGTTTTTAAGGTATCGATTGGGATGCGGGCGAATCGCGTGATGATGAAGTCCTTGTCGATCGACTCAACATCGATGTCATCTTTTCAATGCCTCCAAATACCACCAGGGCAATAGCAGCTATTATCGATGTTTGAGCGAGGCATCAAGGTGGCGCGCCAGTTCTCGCATCACGAGCGCGCCGTCGTTTACCCAGGAGATTGCCGAGAATTGCTGGCTGCGATTCCGAATGGCGCTATCCAGCTTGTTGTCACGTCACCTCCTTACAATATCGGAAAGCAGTACGAGTCGCGGCTGCAGCTAAACGAGTACGTTCGGCAGCAGCGGGAAGTAATCACAGAATGTGTCCGCACGCTTCATGCACAAGGAAGTCTCTGCTGGCAGGTCGGGAATTACGTCGAGAGTGGCGCGATAATTCCGCTCGACTCGTTGCTTTATCCGATTTTTCACGAACTCGATCTCAAGCTGCGCAATCGCATCATCTGGCATTTCGAACATGGGTTGCATTGCTCCCGGCGCCTGTCTGGACGTTACGAGGTAATTCTTTGGTTTACTAAGAGCGACGATTATATATTCGATCTCGACCCGATTAGAGTGCCTCAGAAGTACCCCGGGAAAAAGTACTTTAAGGGTCCAAAGGCCGGGCAATACTCCTGTAATCCGCTGGGCAAGAGTCCTGGTGACGTCTGGACCGTTCCAAACGTAAAAAGCAATCACGTCGAAAAAACCGATCATCCATGCCAGTTTCCGGTCGAACTAATCGAGCGGCTTGTACTCTCGCTCACTCGCGTTGACGACTGGGTACTTGACCCGTTCCTCGGATCAGGCACATCGATCATTGCGGCGATACGCCAGGGTCGGCGCGGAGTAGGAGCTGAAACTGTCTCGGAGTACCGGCGCGTTGCGGCCGACCGTATCCAAGCAGCAGCTGAAGGTTCGCTGCGTGTCAGACCCATGCAGCGAGCTGTGTTCGATCCAAAAAACGCGGGTTCGAATTTAACAACGGCTCCATGGCTGAATCGGCCGCCGGAGCAGCTGCGCATATTCGAGCAGCCGAGCAAATATCGTCGTGCGCATCGCTGAGCATTACTCGCACCTCAACGGCCTCGAGCATCTACTTGTTCACCAACCGGGTTTATGGGACGAAGTTCAGTCTGTCATAGCCTCCGTGGATGCGGAGGTATGTCGCACAAAGATCAGTAAAGAAATCCGCAAGGCTAAAAGCGGGAACTTGTACAGTCCGATCGATTTAAACGCGCAGTTTAAATCTTTACTGGCAAAACGAGGCTGGAGCGAACGCCGCGTTCACTACTGGGTCACAGGCGACGTCAAACTCATCCGCCAAACCATTAACAAAGAACCGGACGCACAGAGAACGGAAATTACCGCTGCTGGTCGCGCACCGATCTTGAGCTATAACCAAACTGACTTCGTTAAGAACCGTGTCGCGATCGAAGTACAGCTCGGCAAATATGCATTCGTTGCGTATGATCTTTTTGTGAAGCACCTCGCGTTCTACGTCCGTGACGAGATCGACGTCGGTATCGAGATACTTCCAACGAAAGCCATGCAATCTCTGATGTCATCGGGAATCGCTTACTACGAAGGGGAACTTTATAATGTGATCCGGAATGGTCGCGGAGTCCCTGCAGTTCCGCTGGTACTGATTGGAATTCAACCGTAGGCGTTAACGTCATGTTTCAAGACGAAATTCGCCGGCAGATTCTCGACGAGAACAAACGCGAATGGTCGATCAACGAGTACGAAGGCGATCCAGATAGTTTCTTCACCGCGGTAGTTGTTCCGCTTCGTGCGCTTCGAGACATCGACGCAGTGAGTGACTACGAGGAGCTTGCTCTACACATCAACGGTGAATCACGCATTTCCCACGTCTGGATTGGAGCAGTAAATCTTAATCTGCTCTAAAGCTGCGTTATTCTGGTCCTGTAAGTTACTGCGTCAGCGCTTCCGGCAAACGCGGTGATGCCAGCAACGTTTCGAATTCGCGCCAGCGTTTCTCCGGGTCGGCATCGCTCCCGCCGCGTTGCTCGATGTAGTGCCTGACCATTTCTTCGCCCACGTTGTAGTTGATGACGTAGCTGCGATAGCGCTTGATGAATTGCACCCGCTGTTTCGCGCGTGCTGGATCAACCACGGTGTACTTCTCCAGGTACTCTTGCGCCGCTGCCTCGTCGATTTCGCCATTGATCAGCCGTCGCGCTGCTTCATTTCCGGCAAAACTCAGCTCCTTGAGAATGTCCTGCACGGCGTAATACTCGTCCGCGCGCGCGGGATCAATTCCCGCGGCCGGAAACAGCATTTCCTTTTCAAAGCGTATCCGGTCCGCTTTTGTGAAAACAACATCGCGACCAAAGTTCGCGCTGCCTTCCGCGATGAGTGACTGCGGGGAAAAGAGCGCGTAAACGGTGAACTCCTGCCAGTCGCGGTCGCGGACGAGGTTGTTTTCCAGAAGCGCATTGTAAACGTGGTGTCCGGGATAACCTTCGTGGGCCGCGAGATCGACCGCGCGATCGACGTAAACCGGAAAGTCGGTGTTGACCTGAATGACGCTGTGGTAATTCCCCTTGTACCAATTGTAGCCGCTCCACGGTTTGTTTGTGACGTACTCAACCGTGAACGATTCGCCCGGCGGTAGCGCGATGTGCGCGAGCGTGCGCTTGCGGCATTCAGCGATCGCCAGCCGGAAAACGGCATCAAGTTTCTCCTTCGAAATGATGAACGGCTTGCGCCATTCCAGGTAGCGCTGCCAGAGCGGGCCTGCCCCCCGGGATCTTCGCCTCGAGCTGCTTCAGCACTTCATCGAAATGCGCGTCCGGGAACGTCGGCGCGGTTGCGTCATAGAGCACGCGAGATTCTTCATCGAAGCTCATGCGTTCGCCGCCAATTATCCGCACGCGAGCCTCGAGCGCGCTCAACTGCTTACCGACATATTCGCGTCGCAATCGCTCCATCTCTTCAGGCGGCGGCGAGCCGCGCTTGATTTGTTCCCGCAGTTGCCCCGCTTCGGCGCCGATTGCCTGGAGCGGTTTCTTCTCCTTTGCCGCCTCCGTCTTCCATTCCGCCGGTCCGTAAAACGCATCGACGTAATCAGGATCGTGCTGACCAAGCGCGAGCACGAGGCGCACGTAGCGTTCCGCAATTTGATTCATCGTCTGCCCGTTCGGCGGCAATGCTGTTGCCTGCCAGTTCACCACGCGCCATTCGCCGTTACGTTTCAGGAACGTGCCCGAATCCAAGTAGTACTTTGTCTCCTTCTCCGTCTTCCCGATCAGGCGGAATGCGACAATCGCAGCCGTTCCGTATTGCTGAATCCGAATCTGGTCGGCGCTGTAAGTTGCGGCCGGTCCGCTCGGTTTCGCCGCTTCGGCGCGCACCTCGCGCAATATCTCTGCTTTGCCCATGCGCCGCCCGGAAGAGCTGGTGTAAATCAAATCGTCCGCCCAAAAAAGTTCATGCGCTGCGATCTCATTGCGACTGGCTCCGGCGAGAAAGTCGTTCAGCATGCGGGTTAGTTTCGATGCATCTGGCGCAGGCGATTGCGCGCGCAGCGCGCTGATCAGCATCATTCCCAAGAGCGCCAGGGCGGCGGGTTTTTTGATGAACCGCGGACGCGATCTTGGCATCACTACAGTGTACTCAATGTTCCGGGGACACTGTCAGATCGAGCTTGCCGAGACCCGCTGCTTCAAGCTGCTGATTCAACGTTGGCAATTCGTGCGCGGTGAATTGCTGCCAGTGGCGAACGACATCCGGCAAAGTACGCACGAAATTCTCGACGCCGCTTTTCACAATTGGTCGCGGCGCTGCGTCGGCCTGTTGCAATTGGCCGAAGAGATTTTCGAGTTTGGCAAGCGCATCGAACGTGAGCGGCGCGAACGGGCGGGGATTCGGCGGCGCGAATTGCGCGAGCGATTTGCGGAAATTATCGAGCTGCTGCGTGAGCGCGGCGTTCCCAGCTTCGCGGTCTTTCAATTTCCCGAGCTGCTCGTTGATGCTGTCGAATTCGCGCCCGATTTTCTGCAACTGCGGCCGGGCGTCGTAGAGCTGCTTCGATAACGTGAATTGCTCCCCGAGATCCGCATTCGAGGCAGTGACGCGCGGGTCCATTTTCAACGTGAGCGGCTGCGTTGTTGTTTTCCCGTTCACCGTAAGCGCGACGGTGTAATTGCGCGGGACCGCCCACGGGCCGGTCGGCTCGGGCGGAGTATTGTGCACGACCGCGCTCATCGGGAATTCCGGCTGGACGCCGGCGATGGGCTGCCAATGCATGTCCCACAGGAACCGGTGCAGCCCACGCGCGGCCGAAAGCGCTTCCGGCGGCCGAATCCAGTACGGGGGCGCCCTGAGTTTTTTCTCGTCAATCCGCGGCGGCGGATCGTTGCTCGCGTAACGCCTGACGAGTTCGCCTTTGTCGTCCTTGATTTCGAGCGTCACCACGCCGGATGCATCGTTTGGCAGCCAATAATCAATCATCGCGCCGTCCGGCGGATTCTCGCCCTCGGGTTCATCCGGCGGCAACGGCGTGTCCGTGTTCATGCTCCAGCGGACGCGCAACGCGGTTTGCGGCTTGAACAACGTCGCGCCGTTCATCTCGGCGGCGAGCTGACGCAGCGGCGTGATGTTATCGAGAATCCAGAAACCGCGTCCATGCGTCGCGACGCACAAATCGTCGTCTTTAATAATGAGATCGCGCACGGATGTCGCCGGCATGTTCATCCGCAGCGAGCGCCAGTTCTCGCCGTCGTCGAACGACACGTAAACGCCGCGTTCCGTTCCCGCGAACAGCAAGCCGCGCCGCTGCGTGTCTTCACGCACTGCGTTCACCGTTTCGCCGTCGGGAATGCCGCGCACGATTTCCTGCCAGTTTTTGCCGCCATCGCGCGTTCGGAAGATGTGCGGCCGCACGTCATCGAGCCGCAACGTATTCACCGCAGCGTATGCCGTGTTCGCATCGAAGTGGCTCGCGTCGATGATCGAAATCTTCTGCCACGCGGTGACCTGCGGCGGCGTGATGTCGCTCCACGTTTTCCCGCCATCGCTCGTGATCTGGATCAATCCATCATCTGTGCCAATCCAGATGCGTTTCACATCAAACGGCGAAGGCGCCACGGTGTAAATCACACCACGCTGCTTCACCGGCGCTGGCGCGCTCGGGCTGTCGCCGCTCGTACCTTTCGGCGCCGATGCGGCGCCAGGTTTTCCCTGCCGATCCGCTGAATCGCCGGGCTGTCGTTTCGCTTCCGTCTGCGTTAGTTGCTCGCGGTACTTCCCGATGCTCGCCGGCAGCTCGTAAGTTCTCCTCGTCAGGTCAGGACTGATGGGCGTCCATGTCTCGCCGCGATCGCGCGTTTGCCACAACGTGTTTCCCGCGAAAAACAACAGGTGCGGATCAATCGGAGAAAAGACGATCGGCTCCGTGCGAATCGTGCGGAATTCCGGTGTGCGCAGCGCGACGGGCAAAATCGTTTCCGCCTGGCCCGTGCGCCAATCGAATCGGGTCAATTTTCCGCCGTACACAATGTTCGGATCGAGGGGATCCGCGACGACGTAGCCGTACTCCTCCGCCGCGACAGGGTGCCAGTCGCGGAACGTGATCGCGCCGTCGTTCCCGCGGCTGCGGATGCCGACCGAGCCGCTCTCCTGTTGCCCGCTGTAAAGCCGATACGGGAACGCGTTGTCCCCGGACACATGATACAACTGCGCTGTCGATTGGTTATACCACGAACTCCATGTGCGCCCGCCGTTCACCGTCACTATTGCGCCCTGGTCACTGCCGAGCAGGATAATGTTGGGATCGTCGGGATTGATCCAGACGTTCTGGTAATCGTCGCCGCCGGGCGCGCCGCGCCAGCCCGTCCACGTTTTGCCACCGTCTGTCGATTTGTAACAAACAACGGTCGCCGAATAAACGATATCGGGGTTTTTCGGATCAATTCGCACGACAGGTAAATCGCCGCCGCCGATCCCCGCCGCCGGCCGCGGATCATCGGTGATTTTCCGCCACGTTTCGCCCGCATCGTCGGAACGAAAAATGCCCGATTTTTTCATGTCGCGAACCGCGGCCACCAGTGTGCGCGGCGCGCTCGGCGCAATCGCGAGATTTGCCTGCACGATGTCGCCCGGCAATCCGCCGCGCAATTGCGTCCACGTTTTTCCGCCGTCAATTGACTTGAAAATGCCGCCGCCCGGCCCGTTCCAAACCGAATTTTCCCACGGACCTTCGCGCGATTCCCAGAGCGACGCGTACACAATCTGCGGATTCGCCGGATCGATCAGCACGTCCGAGCCGCCGACGTTCTCGTCGTTCCCGAGCACTTTCTCGAACGTCTTGCCGCCATCGAGCGAACGGTAAATTCCGCGCTCGAGATTCGGTCCGTACGGATGGCCTGCGACGGCAACGAACAAGCGGTTTGCGTCGTGCGGATCGACCGCGATTTGCGCGATCTGCTGACCATCGCGCAAACCGAGGGGCGTCCAGGTTTTGCCTGCATCGATCGATTTGTAAACGCCGTCGCCGATCGACAAATCGGGCCGATGCAATCCTTCGCCGCTGCCGACGTAAACGACGTTTGGATCGGAGATCGCGACCGCAATCGCGCCGATCGATGCTGTCGGTTGATCATCGAAAATCGGGGTCCACGTCCGGCCGAAATCGTCACTCTTGAACACGCCGCCGTTCACCGCCGCCATGTAAAAGACGTTCGGCTGCGATGGCACACCGCACACCGCGCGCGTCCGCCCGCCGCGATACGGCCCGATGTTCCGCCAGCGCAACGCGGTACTGAAATCGACATCGGTTTGCGCGAACGTTGTCGCCGCAAACAGAACCGAAATCAGCAGCAATCGCATGCGCATCACATCGTTCAGACCGGCAGATGACTCACTCGCAAAAACTTGAGGCGACGGCAATCCATGTCGCGCGTCAGGGGGTTTTCACGTACTCTCAACGATATCGCGCGTACGTTTTTATGGCAACGATGGGCGCAGTGAACTGCGCTACTTCGCGAGCAACGATTCCGCCGGATAGGGCCGCGCCGTTCTTCACCACGATGGTGAATGCCGGATGGGTGGGTTGATGTCATCGAGCGGAGTCGAGGGACTGGTCGGTAGTCGCTGTGCGCGCAAGCAAATCGGCATCTTCTTTCGATGTCTGGCATTATAGCTGCTATTGAAATTATAATATGACAAGCTTCTCCTACCAAGCGCGTGACACCGCCGGCCGCATTGTCTCCGGCGTCCAGGACGCCCTGAACGAAGACAATGCGGTAACCAGCCTCATGAGCCGCGGCCTCATGGTGCTCTCCCTGCAGCGCAAGGCCGCGGCGACTCGCACCCGGCAGAAGGCCACCAAGGTCAAAGAAACCGATCTGGTACTTTTCACCCGCCAACTCGCCACCATGATCGAGGCCGGCATTTCGCTCGTCCAGGGGCTCACCGCCCTTTACGAGCAGGCCGATCCGAAAAAGCAGCGCGCGCTGCGCTCCGTCATCACCGACATCACTACGCGAGTACAAGGCGGCGAAACGTTCAACGACTCGTTGCGCAAACATCCGCGCGTGTTCAATCGCCTTTACGTCAGCATGGTTAAAGCAGGTGAGCACGGCGGCTTGCTCGCCGAAATCCTCGACCGCCTGGCGGGATTTCTCGAAGCGACCGCGCGACTCCGCAAAAAGGTCAAGTCGGCCATGACCTACCCGGTCATCGTCGTTTGCATCGCGTTTTCGATCACCACCTTTCTCATTGTGCGCGTGGTGCCGATCTTCGGCGAAATCTTTGCCGACTTCGGCGCGCAACTTCCCGCGCCCACGCAGTTCCTGATCGACCTGAGCAACTTCGTGCGCGGCAACTGGTACTGGCTGCTCGGCATGATGGCGGGTACGATCTTTGGTGTCCGGGCGTTCTTGCGCTCGAGCAAGGGCAAACAGCTTTGGGACAAGTGGAAACTCAAGCTCCCCGTGTTCGGCCCGCTCGTGCACAAGATCGCCATGTCGCGTTTCGCTCGCACGTTCGCGCAGCTCATCCGCAGCGGCGTACCAATCCTTGAAGTACTCGATATCGTCGGCGGCTCATCCGGCAATCACGTCGTCGAGACGAGCCTGAAAGGCGTCGCCACGGACGTGGAAAAAGGCGACAATCTTTCCGTCTCACTCTCGCGCAAATCGATCTTTCCTCCCATGCTTCTGCGCATGGTGGCGGCGGGCGAAGCCACCGGCAAAATCGACACCATGCTGGAAAAAATGGCGGACTTTTGGGACGAAGAAATCGAAGCGTTGCTCGACGCGCTCACCTCGTTGATCGAGCCGATGCTGATCGTCTTCCTCGGTGTGATCGTCGGCGGCATCGTAATCGCGATGTTCCTCCCGATCTTCAAGCTCAACGAAGTGGTGTCGCAGAACAAAGCGAGTTGATGGTTGTGTCACAGAGCAAGAGCTAGGAGAAGCTGCTCAAGACAGGGGAGGGGCGGATCGCGAGTGCGGTCCGCCTCTTTCCGTTTTAAGCTCGTGCTCCTACTCGTGATCGTGCTCGTGCTCGGAAGAATCGATTACGAGCACGAGCAAAAGTACGAGCACGGCACGAGTTTCACTTCTCGTTAGCTCCGGCCACCTGCTCTACCCGCGCGTAGAGCTCGTGATATATCCGTTCCACTGCGACCGACGGATCTTCGAGCATCATCGTTTCCTTGATCTTGCTCGCGTAGATCGGAAACGAAAATGGCGAGACGGTCTCCAGCTCGCGTAATTGCCATTTGTAGTCCTGCACGCGCTCAAGGAATGCGTTCGCTTCTTCCGCATCAAGAAACGTGTGCGTCGCCTGCCGGTAGGCTTCCTCCAGCAGCGGATGATCCGGCTCATGCTGCTCGAGTACGCGGAAAATAACTTCCGCGCTCCAGTTGAGCTGCTTGCGCTGGCGTTGCCGGCCGGGAAAATTCCGCGGCACCATCAATCCGGTTTGCGCCACGCCGCGGAATTGCCATTTCACAAGTTCCGATCCGCGCAGCGCCGCGCGCAAGTCTTCCTCCGCCCCTTCCCGCTCAAAGCAAAGCCGCCAATCTTCCAGCGTCAGCTCCTGGAAATGACGGAGCGTGAGCAGAAAACCGTAATCGTCGATCGTGACGAGCGCATTTCCGCCGCTCCGATTCTTCACTCGCCACGCGACGATGCGCGAGAGCGCATCATTTGCGCTACGGCCAATAAGCGCATGAAAAAAGTAATGCGAGTACTCATCGTCGCGGTACAGCTCGATCAACATCTTCTCCCCGTGCGGAATATCGGAGACCGCCAATTGCGCGCGGAACTGCTCCGTTATCGCCTGCGCGTTAGCTAACGAGATCCCGTACGCCTCGACCAGCCAGTCCGTCGCGGACGTACTATCGCCTTCGAGACGCCGCGCCAGGTTCGCGCGCAAGTCGCGCACGGCGCGCGCGAGGCCTGACGTCAATGGCATTTTCGCCGCGTTCCAGCGCGGAATCGTCGGTAAGTGGCCGTCCGCGCGTTCAACGAACGCCTCCTGCACGCCGGTATCAATCAGCCGCAGTACCCGTCCGCCGAGCACAAAAAGATCACCGATGTTCAGGCTCTTAATGAATGTTTCCTCGACCGAGCCGATCCGCCGATGCCGCAATAGTACATCGACAAAACCTTCCGAAACGATGGTGCCGATGTTGATGAGGAATTCGCGCGCGACGCGTGGATGCGCAAGCGACACCACGCCGGCATCATCAACGATGACTTTGCCGAAAATCCCGCCGTACTGTTGCGCAAGCGATTCACCACCGCCTTCAAGGTACTTGAGGATGCGGTCGAACTCGGCCCGGGTGAGCTCACGAAACGGCAGCGCCCGCGTGATCAGATCATAGATCTCGTGAGCTGGCGCCGGCTGCCGCGCCACTATTCCGACGATGTGCTGCGCGACAACGTCGTACGGTTTGTCCTGTACTTTGATCGGGTCGAGTGCCCGCTCGCGCACCAACTTTGCCGTCACTATCGCTTCGGCAAGATCATTAATGTTGGTCGCGGCGAGAACGCCATGGCTGCTTTTGTTGATCGAATGTCCCGACCGGCCGATGCGCTGGATGGCGCGTGAGACGCCTTTTGGCGTCGCCACCATGACGACGAGATCGACCGCGCCGATGTCTATGCCGAGCTCGAGGCTGGTCGAACAAACGACCGCGCGCAGTTCGCCATTCTTCAGCCGGTCCTCGACTTCGAGCCGCACGCTTCGATCGAGCGACGCATGATGCGTCTCGATTTGTTCAGCTAGCTCCGGCAGCAACTCGCGCAATCGCAGTCCGATCTGCTCGGCTGCCGAGCGTACATTGCAGAAGACGATGACGGAGTGGTGTGAACGAATGAGCTGCGACAGCTCATGGTAAAGTCGGACTCCGGTGAAGCCGGACGGCGGATAAGGATTGCGCCGAATGGGCGAAAATACTTCGACAATTTGTTCTTTCTCGAGCCGAGCTTCGGCAATGCGGCACGGGCGATCGTCTCCAACGAGAAAACACGCGAGTAAATCGAGAGGCGCCGCGGTTGCCGATAATCCGATCCGGCAAATGGCAGGGGACGACCCTTGGGCGCGCCGCGGGCCGCCCAGCGCTCCGTCCCTACCAATTTGCTCCAGGCGTTCTAACGAAATACTCAAATCAGCGCCGCGCTTGTTGCCCGCGAAAGAATGAAGCTCGTCCACGATGACGAAATGCACATTCGAGAGGGGGCGCGCAAACGTTTCCTGCGCCAACAGCACCGCCAGACTCTCGGGCGTGGTCACGAGAAACTGCGCTGGCTTGTCGCGAAACTTTACCCGCTCGTTTGCCGGTGTGTCGCCGGTGCGAAGGTGCACACGCAATTCCTTTTCCAGACCCATTCCGGCGATCGGCGCACGCAGATTTTTCTCGATGTCGTAAGCGAGCGCGCGCAGCGGCGAAACGTAAATGCAGCGCACGCCGGCAACGGAGCCGTGTTCATCAAGCTCATGGATGAGCGCGTCGAAAACGCCAAGGAATCCCGCGAGCGTTTTGCCACTGCCCGTGGGCGACGTGAGCAGAATTGAGTCGCGCTCCAGCACGGCGGGGATGCAGAGTTGCTGCGCGTGAGTGAAGTCGGCGTAGTTGCGGAAAAACCAATCGCGCAGACGCGGGTGCAGACGATCACGCAGCGGCGTTTCTCGTCGCGTTTCCATTTGCCTTCTCAATCAGCCGATCCCTAGAGTCCAGCGTGCAAGATAGCTCCGAACCCGGCGTCGTGCGCAGGTCGAAATGGCTGCTTACCATTGTCGGACTGTTAATCGCGTTTGTGGTCCCGGAGCTTGGGATCGGCCGGCATTTGTTCCCGCACTCGAACATTCCTTCATCGCTCGGACGCGAAATCGTCTGGTGGTGCATCGCGCTCGCGCTTATCGCCTATGTCCTTTTTGTCGAAAAACGCCCGCTGCGCTCCGTTGGTTTCCGCAAGCCGACATGGAAGACCTTCGTGTTCGGTCTACTGGGTGCGGCCATCGCCATTATGTTGTTCCCGCTCTGCTTCGCGCTCATTTTTCCGCTGCTGCATTTGCGGCCGAATACAGCCGCGATGAACAGCATACTTCATACTCCCTGGTGGTTTCGGCTGCTTCTCGTCGGGCGCGCTGGATTCGTGGAAGAACTGCTTTATCGCGCTTATCCGATCGAGCGTCTGCGTGAGCGAACAGGCAGCGCGACTCTCGCGGTGATTGTCTCCATCGCGGCGTTCACCTACGCGCATCTTGCCTATTGGGGCGCGGCGCATCTGATCATCGTGGGGCTTGGCGCGATCGTGTTCGCACTGCTTTACCTCTGGCGGCGTGACTTTTTCTGCAATGTCATCGCCCATTTCGTCTCGGACGCAGCTGGCTTTCTGCTGTCGCCGTAAGACGCGATTGCCCCGGGCGCTAATCTTCGGGATTCACGGGGAAATGTTTATTCTTCAGTCGCTCGGGAACACGCTCGGTGTGCTCGTTCTCGATCTGCTCGGTCGCGGCGCCGAGCGCATCGTAAGCTTCGCGATTTTTCGGCGCGCGGCACATGTAGGCGGTAGCGTGCGCGAGCGGTATGCGCGCTTCTGGCATTCCCACGAACTCGACTGCTTGTTGCGCCGCGATCGCAAGCGGCAAGGCTTCCGTATCGGCCAAACCAATGTCTTCGCTGGCGAATATAACAATGCGGCGCGCGATAAAACGCGCGTCTTCGCCTGCATGTAGCATTTTCGCCAGCCAGTAAATCGCTCCGTTTTGGTCTGACGCGCGCATGCTCTTGATGAAGGCGCTAATCGTGTCGTAATGCGCGTCACCGACCCGGTCATAAACGATGGCCTTTTGCTGGATGCTTTCTTCGGCGACTTCGATGGTGAAATGAACTACGCCGTTTACATCTGGCGGCGTCGTGAGTACGCCGACTTCGAGCGCATTGAGCAGCTTGCGCGCGTCTCCATCGCTGAGTTTCGCTAAATGCTCCCGCGCGGCTGCGTCCATCTGCACGTTGTACTTGCCGAGCCCGCGCTC
The DNA here is from genome assembly GCA_019244415.1 of Verrucomicrobiota bacterium. Classification (GTDB taxonomy): domain Bacteria; phylum Verrucomicrobiota; class Verrucomicrobiia; order Chthoniobacterales; family UBA10450; genus AV69. Next base: position 16,981 of record JAFASN010000127.1, read on the forward strand.
TTCATCCGCGAGCGCGCGATCTATCAGCGCTTCCAATTGCTCAACGCTCAACGGCTCGAGGCGGAACACCAGCGAGCGCGAAACCAGCGCGCTATTCACGTAAAAGTACGGGTTGTAAGTCGTCGCGCCGATCAGCCGCAGATTGCCGCTCTCGACATCCGGCAGCAGAATGTCCTGCTGAGCTTTGTTGAAGTGATGAATCTCATCCACGAAAACGATCGTGCGCTGACCTGAACTGCGCAGCCGGTTCGCGGCTGAGGCAACAACTTTGCGCATTTCGGCGACGTTGCTCTCGACTCCGCTGAGACGGACGAACTTCGCATTGGTCATGCGCGCGATGATTTGCGCCAGTGTCGTTTTTCCCGTGCCCGGCGGCCCGGATAAAATCACGGACGGCAACCGATCAGCTTCGATGGCGCGGCGCAGCAGTTTCCCTGGCGCGAGGATATGTTCCTGCCCGACGAATTCCTCCAAGCTGCGCGGCCGCATGCGGGCGGCCAGCGGCGCGGAGCGACTTGCCGCTTGCACGTTTTCGGCTTCCGCTTCGCCGAAGAGATCTTCCACGTCGCAACGTTAAAGCATGACCATGCGAACGCTAACTGAGTCGTGCTCGTGCTCATAATCGTGCTCGTAATCGATTCACGAGTAGGAGCACGAGATTAACCACTGAGTGTTGAACTGGCACGCCTTGCGCTCTGTCTAATCTCGCGAACACTGCACCGACAATGCGCCGCCTGGTTTTCATTTTTGTTTGCACATTCACCGCGCTCAGCGGTCAAGCCGCGGTAACACTTCCGATGCGCACAGTTTTCAAAGGCGAGGATCGGTTCGCGCAGCTGGTTAGAGAGGCGAAAGCGGACAACTGGGCAGCACTGCCCATTGGTCAGCGTACTGCGGCTGTTGGGCAGGCGATGGTCGGCACTCCTTATCGCTCCTACACGCTGGAAGTCGATAATCGCATCGAATCACCGTCGGTGAACTTCACCGGCATGGATTGCTGGACCTTCTTCGAGATCGCGCTCGGCTTTGCCCGCATGCTCGATGAGCCGGAGCAGAACTGGACGCCGGCCACGTTACTGCATTACATCGAAATGGATCGTTATCGCGGCGGCGAATGCACCGGCGCCTATCTTTCGCGCCTCCATTACCTCGAAGACTGGCTCTACGACAACGTGCGTCGCGGTAACGTGCAGGACCTCACGCGGGCGCTCGGCGGCATAAGCGTGCCACATTCGGCGCGCGAAATGACGAATGGCTGGCGGCATTACCGCTACCTCGAGCACAATCCCTCGCTGCTGCGCCCACTTGCTGAAATGGAAGCGCGGGTTAGCTCGCGGCCGCTTTATGAAATTCCCAAAAACCGGGTTGCTCGCATCGAGCCGGAGCTCCGCAGCGGCGATATCATCGGTATTATTTCTCGCGACGGCGGCGCCATGCGCGCCACTTCGCACGTAGGGCTGGCGTTGCGCGAGAACGATGGCCAGCTGCATTTTATGCACGCTTCCTCGCCGCGAAATTACGGACACGTGGTGATCGATTCGCGGCTCTCGAGTTATTTGTATCGGTATAGTACCGACACCGGGATTTTGGTGGCGCGGCCGCTGCGATAGTTCGTCATTCCGAGCGGAGCGAGGAATCCCGCGGCATTACTTTTCTGTTCGCGACCGGGTCTCTCGACTTCGCTCGGGATGACGGACTAATCCTCTTTCTGGTTTCGGAATTCAGCCAGCAGCTTCTCTAAACGAGCCACGGCTTTTTCCGCGTCCACGCCGCGCGCTTCAAGTACAGCGTGCGCCCCGCAATCCAGATTAGCGCGTAGCACTTCGATCAGGCTTGCCGCCGAATAGCGTTCACCGTCTTTAATCAGCGTGATCTCGGCGCGAAAGCTGTTCGCCGTGTGCACGAATTTCGCGGCCGGTCTCGCGTGCAGCCCGAGCTCGTTCTGCACGGAAATTTCCCGTGTAACGAGCTTCTCTTTTTCGTGTGGATGCGTTCGTCGCAGCATTATGCGCTGGTGCCCCACCGCCGGTGCAGAAGTGTTTCGACCGGCGAGAAGAAAATTTTATCAGCCAGAAGACCGATGACGACGATGACAAACATGATGCCGATGACCTGATCCATCGCGCTCAGTTCCCGGCCGTAATGAAGCAGTTGGCCGAGACCGAATCCAGTGAGGATGCTGACAAAAATCTCCGCCGCCATGAGTGAGCGCCAGGCGAACGCCCAGCCTTGCTTCATGCCGCTGACGATGAACGGCAGCGCGGCAGGGAAGATCACTTTAAACCACATGTGCAACCGCTTGGATCCCATGGTTAACGCCGCGCGGCGATAGATCGGCGGCACGTTGCGTACGCCGTTATCAGTCGCAATCACGACCGACCAAAGAGTACCCATCACGACAACAAAAAGCATCGCAGCTTCCGTCTGGCCGAACCAAAGCAGCGCCAGCGGAACCCAGCACACGCTGGGCAACGTCTGCAAACCAAGCGCGAGCGTGCCGATTGTGTCGTGTGCGACTCTGGAACGCGCCGTCAGAAAACCGAGCGGAACACCGAACACCAGTCCGATCACGTAACCGGTGATTAATCGCCGAAGGGTGATGATCGTGGCGTGGTATAGCGTGCCGTCTTCCGCCGCAGTCTTCAGGTATTCGCCGACCTGCTGCGGCGCGGGCAGAAGAACGGGCGACCAGATTTTCGCGCGATACGCCCATTCCCAAATACCGGTCAGAATTGCGAAAAAGAGAACGGCGAAGAGGAGACGTTTCATAACCGGCGTACTCGCAACAAAGCTGCGTCATTCTGAGCGTAGCGGAGCGAAGTCGAAGAATCCCGTGGCCTTACCATTCGTTTCGCGACGGGATCCCTCGGCTTTACTCGGGATGACGAGTTAGGCGTACGCCAGTTGATCATTCGTGAATCCTTTCAGCGCGCGTGTGATCTCGCTCGAGTACTCAGCCAGATCGACGCTGTTGATGTCGCGCGGGCGCGGAAGATCAATCCCGAACTGTTCTTTGATGCGGCCAGGGTGTGGCGAGAAAAGGACAACCCGATCTCCGAGACAGACCGCTTCGCGCACATTGTGGGTGACGAAGACGATGGTTTTGCGGCGCGACTCCCAGATTTGCTGAAGGTCCCCATAAAGTTGCTCGCGCGTGAGCGCGTCGAGAGCGGCAAATGGCTCGTCCATCAGCAGCACGCGCGGGTTTGGCGCGAGCGCGCGAGCAAGCGCCACGCGCTGTTTCATTCCGCCGGAAAGCTCGTGGACATTGGCGCGCTCGAATCGCGTGAGGCCGACCAGCTCGAGATAGTACCTGGCGACGTCCAGCCGATCTTTCTTCGTCAGGTGCGGCTTGAGTTTCAATCCGAAGAGCACATTTCCGAGCACATTGAGCCACGGGAACAGCGCCGATTCCTGGAACATCACGAGACGCTGCCGGCCAGGACTGGTCACGAGTTTGCCGTCGGCCAGCACTCTGCCGGCGTCGGGTTTTTCCAAGCCGGCGATGATGTTCAGCAGCGTCGATTTGCCGCAGCCGCTCGCGCCAACAAGGCAGACAAACTCGCCTTCGGCCACATTCAGGCTGACGCGATCGAGCGCCTGTACTTGACCCGCCCTCGAGCGAAAGCTTTTCGAGACATTCTCGATCGAGAGCTTGCTCGGCGCGATGACCTGCAACTCTTCCGCCAAGGCTGAGGCGTGATCGTGTTGTCCGATCATGGCGTGACGAGCAGACGCGAAGTATCTGTGTTGCCCTTGTAAAAGCCGGCGTCCCTGCCGTCCTGCATCGCTTTCGTGAGCAGGGTCTGCGGCACGTCGGTGGTGAACTTGATTCGCTTCCATGCCTCAGCCACGGCATCCGGCGCGAAATCGGCTTTCGTTTCCTCCTTCAACTCCGCGATCAACAATTGTTGCGCTTCGGCGGGATTGCTGTTGATCCAGTCAGTGAGTTCGGCGTTCGCAGCCGCTACTTTCCGGGCCGTTTCACGTTTGGTGTTGAGAAACTTGGCGCTCGACACCAGCCACGTGGTGATCACGTCTTTCTCCTCCAGGAATACGCGGGCTTTCGCCTGCCGCTCGAGGCGCGTTACCCACGGCTCAACTGTCCAGACGGCATCGACTGCGCCCTTTTGCAAAAGCGCCAGCTGATCCGGATTCGCGGTCGGAATGATGGTGACGTCGCCTCCTGTTTGCGTGACTTTGAAGCCCTGCCCTTTCAGCCACGCGCGGCAGGAAATATCCTGCGTGTTGCCGAGCTGCGGCGTCGCGATTTTCTTCCCCTGAAAATCAGCCGCGGTTTTCACGGGCGAGTTGTCTTTGAGTACGAGCGCGGCCCCGCCGTTCGCTGCGCCAGAAATCACGCGAATCTCTTCGCCATTCGATTTGAAGTGCGCGTTCAATGCCGGCCCCTGGCCGACGTAGGTCAGGTCAAGTGACCCGGCGAACACCGCTTCCATCGCCGATGGCCCAGCGTTGTAAGTGAACCACTGAATCTCGACGTTCGGCCCAAGGCGTTGCTCGAACCATCCTTTCCCCTGCCGCGTACGAGCGTGCGCGATCACACCCTGCGCGTGCGTGATGTTCGGGAAATGACCGAACCGAATGGTGACTTTGTCCTGCGCCTCTGCTGCGAGGCCAAGTAAACAAAGTACAAGGCTAGCGAGAACTAGTTTCCGTCTCATCTGGGCAGGCGCTTTGCCGTACTCAGAACATCAACTGCAAGCGCAGGATGACTTCGTCGAACTGATTCTCTCCGTACTTCGGATTCGCAGCGCGGAAATCCGACCACGTGTGCACGTAATCAGCCATTAGCTTAATTGCGTCACCGTGCACGTAGTAGTTGAGGCCGGCGGTGAGAGAATGGATACCGTCATTCGCTACCTGGGCTGGGTCGAGTTCTTCCCATCGGACTGCCGCCTGGAGCTTGCGCGGAACAAGGAAGTAACTTCCCTGCACATACCAGCCGCTTGGACTGAAGTTGTTAAAGCCGGGCGCTACACCGTTCACAGTGCGGCCATTCACGTCTTCGGAAAGGTACTCGGCGATGATGTCGGCAGGCCCCCAATTGAACCAGCCGTCGATGCTCCATGCCGTGCGCTCATCCGCTCCGGGCAAGGTGAACGACGAAAGCGAGCCGTCGGAGTTGACCTTGAGATTACCCGAGGGCGCGATGTTCGTGCCCGCGTCATCGCGGCTGTTCAAAACGTCGCCGCCGAACCTGAGGCTGACCGGTTGCCCGGCGAGTTTGGTCGCGAAAGGCTGAAGTTCGAGCCGCCCCACATACATGAAGTTGTTATTGTCGTTGGTGTTGAAGTTGCGGCCGTTGCCGTTGAAGATGCCCGCGTAGTAGGTGACGAGGTTTTTCTCGTCCGGCAGGACCGTACTCAGCGGTTTGCCCCAGACTTCGACGCCGATCTGCCGCTCGGGGGTGAGCGCGACGGTCGGAAGGCTGCGCTCGGCAAAGATGAGCTGGGTGTCAGGCGTGATCTGCTCCAGGCCAAATGGCGCTTTCCATTGCCCCACGCGGACATTTGCTTCCGGAAACGCGTGCCAGTTCACGAACACGTCCGTGGCGGAGAACTCCGTGCGCGTGGAATTAGTGACGGTCGTGGTTTTGCCCGTCTTCACATCCACGGATTTGAGCGCGGTAATGGCGGAGTCGCTCTGCTCCAGGTCGCCTTCGAGTTTGAAGTCGAATTGCTCGAGGAAATCGCCGGTGAGCGTGATGCGCGCACGCCTGAGCCGGAACCGGTCTTTGAGCGCGCTTAAACCGAATCGACCTTCGAAGGCGGAGACATCGCCATCTTCAAAGTTGGCCTGGATGTAACCGCCGAGCGTCAACCTGAACTCTGGCCCAGCCGGTGTGACATAAATCGGCGGCTTCTCCTCGGCCACATCGGTTTGCACGGTTTCTTTGGCCTCGCTCGTACTTTGCGCGGCAACTCTCGTTTTTGTGCCCTTCTCAGGCGCATGCTCCGGCACGGCAGCGACCTGTTTGCGTAAGGTCTTCACTTCCTGCTCCAGCTCGGAATTGCGCTGCTGCAATTGATCAACCGCGCGCTCGAGTTTCTCCAGGCGCGCTGACTCTGAATCACTCGTTTGTCCCTGAACCGGGCGAACGGAAGCGAAGGCAATCGCCGCGGCAGCGGCAACTGCGAAAAAGTGCTTGGTGGTCAACATAGTTTCTCCTGCTTCAGCTTGTCTGCGAACGATCTCCAGTTGACCGGTGGATAGTTCGTTAGCTCTGGTCTGTTACTCCAGTGTGTCTGGTAGTGAGTAGGTGTGAGGCGTTATCAGATTTCCCGCAAACGTCGAGCACTGATCGTGCCGACATCGGCCCGCAAAGACTTCTGTACTTTACTCCAAGTTGTCTCTCTCACGGTTATTGTTGCGTTCATATCGCTGAGTAAAATCGCCCGGTGACCTCGCGAGACGCGCTTCGCCGGATGGCGCGGCCCCATTCAAGCGCACCCGTTCGGTGCGTTCGATCTGCGTTACTTTTGAGTCGTGCACGACGATTTGCACCACTCCAAAGTGCAGAGTGCGTACCTTTTCGCGTACTAATTCCAACCAGTCATTTTGTTGCTCGTGTGGCATACATTCGCTTCTGCTTCGCGGGGTTGGTTTCGGGTTCATCCTGTATCAAAAGCCGGCCGGTGATTTCAGGCGGCAGCGGGATCACACGCGCACTAAAAGCAGGGGCGACTTTGTCCCGCCGCATTTTGCGCAACGTGATCTCGACGATGTCGGCCAGAGTATAACGGTCCAGTACTTTGGAAATGGCGGTGCGCACATCCATCATGAGCATGCGCAATCCGCAATGCGCCTCATCCGGGCAGGTGCAGCGCTGGTAGGCGGTGTGGCTGACGCAGGGAATGGGCGCGAGCGGCCCGTCGATCAGGCGAATGACGGCGCCGAATTTGATGCGGTGCATCGGACGCGCGAGCGAGTACCCGCCGAGTTTGCCGCGATGGCTTTCCACGTAGCCCGCGCCTTTTAGTTGAGTAAAAATCTGCTCCAGGAATTTGACCGGCAGCTTCTCTTTTGCCGCAAGCTCGCTTACCTGGATGATCGGGCGGTTAAGCTCAGCGGCGATACCAAGATCGATCAGCGCGCGCAAGGCGTACTCGCCCCGTTTCGAAAGCTTCATCTACGCCCTGCGAAGCCTCGCGAAGTGAAAACCGGTTTCGTCCTCGTAACCGAGCGGGGCGCGGCGGCCGAGCTCGTGAATAACCAGAAGCAGTATGACTGCGCCCAGCAGGAGACCGACGACAAAATGTGGAAACAACATTCTGCCGGCGCCGAAAGTCGCCGCCGCAAAACAAATGACGACCAGCACCGTCGTGAACGGGCTGCGCCGCGCGCGGGAAGAGGCTATTGCTCGTGTGTTCTTCATCTATACTGCGACAGTAGGATATTAATCTATATAGCGCAAGTAGGAATTTAGCAGAAGTTTTTTCAGCCGCTCTTCTCGCCGTAGCCAAACCGCGGGTCCAGCCGCGCCAACGCCGCCGCCGCATACTGCTGCCCGGCCGGGGAAAGGTACTCGCGGAAACCACCGACTTTGCCTTGCCTGACCTTGAACGACTGCCGATCAGCGCGGTCGCGCGGGGCCAGGATTTTGTCAGAGAAAGCGCCGCGCTCTTCCAGTTGCCGCATGTTATGGAAAGCGGAGAAGCGCAGCGCCTCGGCGAAGGTGGAGTTGTCGATCTCGTGTTCGCCGATTCCATGGAGCACATTGCGAAACTCCACGTTGGGATCTGAAAGCAAACTTTCGTAGCGAAGGATTGTGACGTTCCGCTGATCGCCGAACTCCGCGAGCCAGCCATTCATGACCGCGACCATGCTGTTGATGCCGTAACGCCGATGACGCACGAGCTGGTCCGGAGCGAGTTGTTTGACGCGCTCTGGCGCGGGATGATTGCGTCTCGTGATTTGCACGTAGTACGAGACAAAGGCATCCCGCGGATCGCGGGCGAGCAGGATGACGCGGCGGGAGGTTAACTGGGCGCGGGGCACGAGGTATTTGCCTCGGACGCGGTCCCACCAATTGCCTTTGGTCAGGCTCTCGAACCGATCATGCGAGTAGACGATGCGAGGAATGCCCGGGCGGCACTGGTCGGTTAAATTAACGGAAAAGGCCGCTCCTGTTTTCACGCCGAAATAGGCGTTCACAAACACGCGCAGCCATGTGCGTCCGCTTTTCGGGATAGACAGCACGACGGCGTCGGCCTGCGAAAGGGTGCGCGCCCGACTGCTGAGATTCCAGCGCATGACGTTGAGTGTAAACGGTGGAGGCAAGCAGCGCTGAGAACTTTGTGCTTAGTACAAGGGTTGCGCATCTTGTCTTCGCCGTAAGCAGCCGTAAGGTATCGCTACCATGGAAGAACCTCAGATTACGGCGTACTTGAAGACATATTGCGGCTGGAGCGGTGGCGTGCGCGCCGTACTTAAGAAGTACAACCTGCCTTACACCGAGAAGGACATCATTCAGAACCCCGCTTTTAGGTGGGAGATGGAAACTAAGAGCGGCCAGCCATTATCGCCGTGCGTCGAGATTAATGGCGCCATGCTTTCCGATGTCAGCGGCGAAGAAGTCGAGCAGTATTTGATCGAGAACCGCATCGTGCAGCCAAACGCGGCTGAGACGGACGTGCCGATCGATTCGCCCTGTGCGCACGAGCAGCATGGGTCGCCCGTCAACTTGCGGCTGTAAGCCCGACGCTTCCGCTGGCAGCAGCGAAACGGAGCGTCATTCCGAGTGAAGGCGACGAATGCGATGAAGCAGCCTTAAAGGCGCACATTTCTTTTCGACTCGACTGGCGCGTTGGCTTCAGAATGAGAGCGGCACCGTGACGAATAGTGCGTTTACGCGTATCGTCGAAGCTGCGAGATGAAACTGTTCGCCAAACGCGCTCCGGCAAAAAAGTCGAGTCCCGTCTGGCGCTGGGGCTGGAAGATTCTGCTGCTGCTGCTTGTACTCGGCAGCGCGTTCGGCGTTTTCCTTTTTTACTGGTCCTGGGCGCAAACGTTCGACATGAAAAAGGTCGGGCAAATGCCCGAGCGCAACACCGTCTTCGATGTGGACGGCAAGGTCTATAGCCGACTGGCCGGCGCGAACCGTCTCATTGTTCCGCTCAATGAAGTATCGCCGGCATTCATCGATGCCTTGCTGGCGCGCGAAGACACCCGGTTCTACCAACACAACGGCATAGACTTCTACGGTGTTGGGCGCGCGCTTGTGCGCGACATCGTCAGCCACTCAGCAAAGGAAGGGGCAAGCAGCCTGACACAACAGTTGGCCCGGAACAGCCTGCCCCTGGGCGGCCGGAACCTTAGCCGCAAATTGTTGGAAGCGATGGTGGCGATGCGCATTGAGCACGAGTTCACCAAGCAGCAAATCCTCGAACTTTATGTTAATCGCATTTATTTCGGTGCCGGCTGTTACGGGATCGAAACCGCCTCGCAGGCCTACTTCGGCAAGAGCGCGTCAAAATTAAACCTTTCCGAGGCAGCGACACTGGCCGGCCTCATCCGTAGCCCGAATCGTTTTTCGCCCTTGAAGAATCCAGAAGGCGCAGCCATTCAGCGCGACACTGTACTCGCGCGCATGGTCGAGCTGAAAAAGATTACGCTGGCGCAGGCGCAACAGGCGAGAGCGGCGCATGTAAACCCGCACCCGAAAAAGATGCCGATGGTGCAGGAGAATTACGCCATGGACGCGGTGCAGCGCGATCTGAACATGCTTCTCACGCAGGACCAGATCGATCAGGGCGGCCTCTACATTTACACCACGCTGGATCCCGCGGTGCAGAACAGTGCCACACAGGCGCTCGAATCGACTCTGGTGAAAATCGAGCATCAATCGAACTTCCGCCATCCGCTAAAAGCGAACTACAAAACGCCTGAAGATGGCGAAGACACTTCCATGCCGTACTTGGAAGGCGCAGTGGTTGTCATCGATAACGGCAGCGGCGGAATCCGGGCGCTGGTCGGCGGCCGCGATTACACGCAAAGCAAATTCAACCGCGCCTTGCCGCCGGCTAACCGCCAGGTCGGCTCGGCCTTTAAGCCATTTGTGTACACGCTCGCGTTCACGAACGGGCTGCTCCCCGGCGCCGCCGTCAGTGATGGTCCACTTCGGCCCGGTGAGATCGACGGTGCCGGCAATTGGTCGCCGGCAAATTCCGATGGTACTTACGGCGGCATCGAGCCCGCTTCCTATGGGCTGATCCATTCGCGCAATACCATGAGCGTGCGGATCGGGCAGTTCGCCGGCCTAGATCAAGTACAAAAAATCACGAATACCTTAAACCTGAGCGACAAGGTCCCGCGTACTCCGGCCATTTACATCGGCTCCTTCGAAACCAACCTCAAAGACCTGACCGCTGCCTATACGACGTTTCCAAACGCGGGCCTGCGCAAGCAAAGCTATATCATCGAGCGAATCGACGATCAGGACCACAAACCAATTTACCGCGCAGCGCATCTCTCTTTACCGGCACTCGACCCGAGCGCAGCGTGGATGACATCGCAACTGATGGAGCAGGTACTCACGCGCGGAACTGCAGCAAGCGCCCGTTCGCTGGGTTTCAAACTCCCGGCGGCGGGGAAAACCGGCACGACTAACGATTACAAGGACGCCTGGTTTCTCGGCTACACCAGCACGCTGACTTGTGGCGTGTGGGTCGGCTTCGATCAGCCGACAACCATTATCCCGCACGGGTACGGCGCCGCGCTCGCCCTTCCGGTTTGGGTCCAGGTGATGAACAAGGGAGCCGCGCGTTATCCGCCCAAGCCACTCGAACCTACGATGCCCCAGGCACGCGTGACGGTTTGCTCGATCTCAAATGCGCTGGCCACCACCGGCTGTGAGATGTCCGGCACCGCTTATGAAATCGTCCTGCCCGCTGACAAAGTTCCCACGACAAGTTGCTCCGTTCACGGCGGCGAACCGACCCAGTTCGCCCAGCGATTCGAGAACGCGGTTCCTAAGGCGATTCCCAAGCTTCTTCAATCGTTCCGCAAGTTTTTTGGTGGCAGATAGCCCTTGGCTATCCAGTACTTCAATCGCAGCGGCAGCAAAACCGGTGTACTTAACGTGGTGTGCCGCCATGTCGTGCGACGCGTTCCGGTCGCAGGCACCAAAGCCGGTCTGCAATTTTATGCTTTCATATTGGAAGCATATTAAGTTAAAGTGCGTTCACGAGTACTTTTGTGAACCCCAAGGCTATTCTGGCGGTGTTCGTCGCGGCAATAGCTGGTGCATATACCGCGCCTGCTCAGCGGTACCCGGCCGGAGTTGGTGCGCATCACTCGTTGAGTAACGATGAGGCCCGGCCATTAGCCCGCGCTGAGGTTCCGCTTCAGAGTACACAACCCGCTGTGATACCCGTTCCGCGTTCCGCGGCCGCAGCCACGGGCAGTTCGGGTTTGATTATTAACGCGACGTTTGACGCTACTATCACGAGCCAGCCAAATGCGACCGCGATTGAGAGCGCCATTAATCGGGCAATCTCGATCTACCAATCTCTCTTCCGCGACCCGATCACAGTATCGATTCTCTTTCGTTATGCTTCGACTGGACCGGACGGCTCGTCGGTTGGCAGGTTTCTTTCCGAGAGCAACTATCCCGTCTATCCAATCGCGTGGAACACGTACATAGGACAACTGCGTGCCGACGCCAGGACGAGCAACGATTCTACTGCAAACAACAGCCTTCCTGGCTCAGCCCTTTCCACCAACATCGCCGTTTCAGCCGCCAACGGCAGGGCAGTTGGGCTTGATACTCCGCCTGCCATGTATGCAAACGCGACCATCGGCGCGGGCGGTCCTTACGACGGGATCGTGACGATTAATTCCAACGAGCCCATCCAGTTTACCCGCCCTGTCGCGGCCGGAAACTACGACGGACAACGGATGGTTGAACATGAGATAGATGAAGTGCTAGGCCTTGGCTCGCATTTGGATTCTTATAAAACCGCCGATCTCCGGCCGGAGGACTTGTTCAGCTGGGTCAGCCCAGGCCGAAGGAGCAGCCAGGCATCTGACCAGCGGTACTTTTCCATCAATGGCGGATATACGAATCTCGTTAGTTTGAACAACGATCCGACCGGGGACCTGGGAGACTGGCTTAGCCCGGCTTGTCCGCAATCGGTCGCCCTCGTCCAGTACGCGTTTACCTGCCCTGGCGCATCGACTGATGTCACCGCTACTTCTCCAGAGGCAGTGAGCTTGGATGTCATCGGGTATGATCTTATCCCGGTAAGTGGTGGCTTACTTGGAAATATCTCTACGCGCCTGAACGTGGGCACCGGCAATAACGTACTCATCGGCGGATTCGTTGTGGGAGGCAGTGGCAGTAAACAACTGGTTCTGCGCGCGCTTGGCCCCACACTTGCGCAAGACGGCGTGACTAATGTGCTGGCGGACCCTGTACTCGAACTACACGATTCCAGCGGCAACATCGTTGCTTTCAATGATAATTGGATGGACGCACCTAATGCAGCCTCCATCCCGCCAAACCTGCGTCCGTCTTACCCTTCCGAGTCCGCCATTCTTACCAGCCTTAATCCGGGCTCTTACACCGCGATCGTGCGCGGAGTAAACAACACCACCGGAAACGCGCTGGTAGAAGTTTATGACATTTCCCCTAATGCGAATGCGCACCTCGTCAACATTTCGTCGCGCGGCTTTGTCGAGACTGATCCGGATGTGATGATTGCCGGCACGATAGTACAGTTGGCGAACGAGCGCGTGATTATCCGTGCGCTTGGTCCTACTTTGGCCAGCTATGGCGTGACTAACCCGCTGGCTGATCCAACGCTTGAACTACACGACGCGAACGGCGCGCTGCTAGCTGCGAACAACAATTGGAAAGACACACAGGAAGCCGAAATCCTGGCCACCGGATATGCTCCGCCGAATGATTTGGAATCAGCTATTGTGAGTACGCTCGCTCCGGGCAACTATACCGCGATCGTGCGCGGCGTGAATAACACGTTCGGCACCGCGTTGGTCGAGATTTACACTCTCCCTTAAGTGGGACCGGGAAAAAGAACCAGATAAAGACGCAACTCGCACAAACTTGGGTCGTTCTCGGTCTGGTCGTCGCGAGTACTAGCTTGTCGGGCAAGCCGACACCCGCGCACTCGAAAATAGATTCGGCCGATCGCCTTTTCCAAGCGGGCGAGTTTGCCCAAGCGGGCGAGCTCTACGCGCAAATCGTCGCTCACGATCCAAAGGATTATCCGGCAACGGTCGGTTTGGGCCGGATTGCCTTGCTTTCCAACCGGCTGGATGAGGCGCAGAACTGGCTAAACAAAGCGGTCACGCTGAATCCGCCTGCCGCTGATGCGCAGGTCATGCTCGCTGAGGTGTTCTACCGTCGCGATGACTTTCAAAAGGCGGCTGCTGTACTCAAAAGTGTCGATGTGAGCAGCAACAAGCTGGTTACGCAGCAGTATCCGACGCTCAATGTTGCCAAGCTGGAAAGCTTCAAGGGCGAGACGCCGTACGAAGTACAGGGCAGTGGCACAAGTACGCGCGCGAAGTTCCTGAGAACCGATCCGCTGCCGGTCATCAATGTGCGCGTAAACGGCGGCGATGAAGTGACCTTCTTCATCGACACCGGTGGTTCCGAGGTGGTACTCGATACGCAGTTCGCCAAGGAACTCGGCGTTCCGCAATTCGGCGCGGTGCAAGGCACCTTTTCCGGTGGCCAACATGCCACGGTCCAGCAGGGTAGAATCGAGTCACTCACGCTCGGTGACTGGACGATCGGGAAGCTGCCCGTGGCCATGCTGCCGTTGCGCCAACTTTCCGAAGGATTCGGGGTAAAACGCATCGACGGCATTATCGGCACGACACTGTTCTACCATTTCCTGGCGACGATGGATTATCCGCATGGCGAGCTCGTCCTGCGGCGGAAAACCGCCGAAATGCTCGACCAATTCAAGGCAAGCGCACCCGGCAAGAGGATTCCGATCTGGATGGCCGGCGATCACTTCATGGTCGGCTGGGGACGTGTGGAGACGCTCCCGCCAATGCTCCTGTTCGTTGACACAGGCTTGATGGGGGCAGGCGTTAAACTGGCAGAGTCCGTTATCAAAGAAGCCGGGATCAAACTCGAAGAAAACAGAGCTACTGAAGGCGCTGGCGGAGCGGGAACGCTAAGAACCGTGCCGTACACGGTGCATCAGCTTTCCTTCGGCGATATGAAACAGGAGGACATCGCGGGTTTGTACGATGGACCATTCCCGTGGGAAAACATGTTTGGCTTTCACCTCGCCGGCATGGTTGGGCACGATTTCTTCCGCCATTATGCCGTGACTTTTGATTTTCAGGATATGCAGATTTTTCTGCAATAGGAGCGGCAGGCTGCACGGGCCGCGTGTCTCAACGCCTTGCGAGCGACAATACCTGATCAGCCGTTACTCGTCGAGTTCCTATTCGCGCCAGTAACATCGCGATGGATCGGTCTCGCCTCGCAACTAGGACAACCCTGCGGTGTTGAGTTGATCTGACAAGATGCTGAGGGCCGATGTGATCGACTGCCGGCTATGTTTCCTCAGACTCATTTTGCGCGGGGATAGTCGTGAATGAGGTGAGCCCCATGGATTCGAGCAGCGCCTTGTCGTACGGCTCAGTGGCTGCATTAAGCGCGCCCACGCCGAAGTCGATGCCGACGACCGAGCGGAATGGCCGTGTGCCGGGGGCGGCTTGGGCGAGCGCGATGATTTGATTTGCGACCAGCATCGGGTCAGTCGGCGCATTCGGATCGGCGAGCAGCGCCTTGAACTTTGCGCCGGTCTCTTCGAAACACTGGCGCGCTACCGCCGGATAGGTGCTAACACGATCTTCACAGTCCTCCGGCGTTCGGCTTCCCGCAAACAACGCTGTCGCAAACATTCCTGGCTCGACGACGACGAGGTCAATGCCTGAGCAGGCAAGCTCTGTTCTGAGGCTTTGAGAGTACCCTTCCAGTGCCCATTTGCTGGCGTGATATACGCCGTGAAATGGCAAAGTGCAGCGCCCGGCAATCGAGCTGATGTTCACGATCAGCCCGCAGCCGCGCGTGCGCATTGCAGGCAGAAACGCTCGGATGACGCGGTGGACGCCGACGAGATTGACCTCGAGCTGATTTGTAAACTCCTCGGCGGAAAACGCCTCGGTGAAGCCTACGAAAAGCTGCCCCGCATTGTTAATGATGACATCAGGCGCGCCTGATTCCGCCAGCACCTTTGCAGCGGCCGACGCAACCGAACTCGTTGAGGTGACATCGAGTTCGAGTACTCGGAGATCAACGCGCTCTTTGAGAGCTAGTGCCTCGAGCGCCTCTGCCGCCGCCGCGTTTTTTCCTTCGGTGTCGCGCATGCTGGCGTAGACGCGCTCGCCTCTTCGGGCGAACTCTTCCGAAACCTTTCGCCCAAACCCCGAACTCGAACCTGTGACAACTACAGTTCTGCTCATACTCCTCCTTCAATGACGTAAATTGTCGTCACCGTACTAAAGCTACGTTACCCGGCGCATTGTTTCGCAGCGCCGCGGTCCGGCACAACACCCGCAGTATGCGGCTGCGTCGGGGGGCGGATGACCCAGGGCAGAATAGCGCCGCAAAGCAACACAGCGGCGAGCACGTAAAGCGCGAAAGCGTAAGACCCAGCTTGCTGACGAGTATTGGCAAGCAGCCAGGGTCCGAACAACGCCGAAACGCCAATAGGGGCGAGAAGGAGCCCGTACACACGGCCGACGTGCTCGGCGCCGAAGTAATCTGCGACGAACGCGGGCATAGTGCCGAAACCGCCGCCATAACAGAGCAGCACCGCGCCTGCGAGCACGGCAAAGGCAGTAGCGTTGTGCGCCGATGGCAGCAACAAGAAGATTACAACCTGCAGAAGGAGGAGCGTGAGAAAGACTCGGCGCGGACCAATGTGATCGGACAGCCACGGCCAAAGCACGCGCCCGGCAGCGTTAGGGATTGCGATCAGGCTTACGAGGGCAGTCGCTTGCACCACGCTCGCACCAGTCATCGCGCGCGACATGGACGCGGCCTGCGACAACAGCGCGTAGCCGGCGGTTGCGTTGAGCAGCAGCATCGCGAGAAGGGCGTACCATTGCCATGAGCGGACAGCTTCGCGCAGCGTGAACGCGCGCGTGGCAGGATGCGCCGCGTGCGCAGCTGAACGGCGCGGCGTTTTCACCTGGTAACCGCTGGGCGGGTTCTTCATGAACAAAGCCATCGTGATCACTACGAGACCATAAAGTACCCCCAGGATGCCGAAGGCCGAGAGTACGCCGCGGGCGGCGATTATATCAGATGCGAGCGGTGCGATCAGCAACTCGCCGGCACCCAGGCCCATCAATCCAATTCCCGTGACGAGGCCGCGCATATCGGGGAACCATTTAAGTAAAACCGCGATCGGCACGATATAGATCAACCCTTTACCGATGCCGCCGACGACGCCGTAACAGAGGTACAGAAACGTAAGGTCGTGGCCGCTGAAGGCGGCGAGAAACACGCCAAGCCCGTAAAGAAAACCACCGGCGACGCCAACCACTCGTGGCGTCACACGACCCATCCACAGACCGCCAAGAAATGCTGAAATACCGAACGTCGCCGTCGCGAGCGTGAAGGTGAGTGTTACCCTGTCGAGCTGGCCTGGATAGTAGATGCGAACCAGCTGCCGCTCAAAAAGGCTCCACGCGGACGTTGCGCCGGCTGGGACGAGCATCAGCACTGCGGCGGCCGCGATAATCCAGCGATTGCCGCAATCGCTGCTGCCTTCAGACGCCATGAAGTGAGCGCGAATCATGTACTAGGAATCGCGAACGCAGCAAGACTACGACGCGGCATAAGCTTCGCGGCTCAAGCGTCAGAAGAGTACGCGCTTCGAATTGGCCGGGTCAGGCCGCGCCTGCCATCTTGTTCCCGCGCGCGTCTCAATGCGCCCGGAATGTTTGAGTACAAAGTTCGCCTCAGCGGGGGCGCGTAAGCGTGAACCCGGCACGATGCACAACGTGCCTTGGTTATGACGGCTAAGGGGAATCAATGGATTCGCGGAGTTGGTCGATGGTGCGGGGTTGGAGTCCGATGCGGTGTTGGCCGGCGATGCGGCGTCGGCGTGGGCGTCGGCCCTGGCAGCGTACTCGGGAAATCAAACATGGTTTGCAGATCGCCTACCGCGGGACTGTTTGTGGGGAAGTACGGAGCGTTCGCTAATGTGACCGGGTTCGGCAGATTGTCGCGACTGCGCGCCGACAACCGACCCAAATTCCAGTTCCACTCAATGAACTTCAGGATCGAAGCGTGATCGGCATAGGTGTGATCGACGTAACCTTGTTTTGCGAATGGCGAGACGGCGATCAACACGGTGCGGGGTCCATCGCCAAAGAAGTCGATCGGCTGAATGTAGCCAGAATCGTAATTGCCGCCGGACTCATCAAAGGTAATCAGGATCGCGGTATCGCTCCAGGCTTCGCTGGCCTTGACGCTGTTCACGATTTTCCGCACGAAAGCCTCGAACAACGGAGGCGTTGAAGTGCCGGGATGCCCGTCGAGCAGCCAGTCCGGTTTGATGAACGAAACGGCCGGCAGCTGGTTATTCGCCACGTCAGTGTAGAACTGCGAAAGGTCGACCAAATTCTGACGCAAAGAGGTGGTCATGATTGACCTGGCATATTGGAAGCCGTTGCAGATCGCGCAGTAGAGTTGGTTGTACTTAAACGCGCCCGCCGCTTCCGCGAAGCCGCCGCCGTAGTACTTCCAGGAAACGTTCTGGGCTGAGAGCGCGTCACCGATGGTCGGCAACGTCTGCGGTCCGATGGAAAAGGCAGGTCCGGCGGGGAACTCCAGCTTGTCGCTACTGCTGATCACCGTACCTTTGGTGGTGTAGTACGGATAATCGTTGTTGACCTGGTACCAGTGGTTCGAATCGCAGTTGCCGTTCTTAAACGGCTGGTAGGGTAGCGCGTGAAGGTAGCTCACGATCGGTGCAACACCTGGTTGCGTCGTGTCCGAGCAATTGGTGAAAGCGACGCCGGTACTACCTGGATCTACCTGGCCGAACTGGTCGTTAACGTAGTAGTTGTTCGTGTTATTCTCTGGATTCGGATTCTCGATCAGGCTAGAGGCAGGCTGCGCTGGATTCCCATTGACGTCCGTGAAGTAGTAAACGTCGCCCGTGTACATGAATTGCGAGTTCGGGCCGGTACCGCCCATCACAGGTTGATGGTAGTTATCGCTAATTGCGTAGTTGTAGGCGAGATCAAGGAAGTAGGGGAAATCATTCTGCGCCATGTTATAGAATCCCATCGCCACGCCGCCCTGATAGGTGTCCTCGTCGGTTGTGGGCGGACCGGTAAAATCCCAGCCGACCGTGATCGCGACCCAGGTGTAGAGATCGTGCCTGCAACCACTGGGATTTTCCGCCGTGATGTTGGCGGGTGAGCAGTCCGATTGCTGCCACATCTGATAGAAACGGTGAACCGGATCGCCCGTGTTGCCGGTGTAGGTGGTGTTCGCGATCGCCGCGGCCGAGTCACTGCACTGGCGCAGACTGGAAGTGCCTATCAGCCAGTAAGGAGCATTGGGCAAATTGGTCGGATAACGGCAATCTGGAACAGGATGTTGCCCGAGGAAAAAGAACGGTTGTCCGCTGCCCTTGGCTTTCAGGAGCCCTTGCGTAGTCGGGTCCAGGCCGATGTCGCTGCAGAATGCGAGCGGGTCGAGATAGCAAGGTGGCAATTCCAAGGCATCGAGAGTGGTGCTCGGTTGTGGTAGGAGCGCGAAAGGACCCGATTGCGCAGGACTCAGCTGATAGGTACCGCTGTCGGTGGCTTGTTGCTGCGCAGCGACGGCCACCTTTGTTCCAGGCTCGCCCGTATTTTGCACGATTCCCTGGGATAACAGATTCCAGACCGTCTGCGATCCAGCCGGCATATACGTGCCGAACACGTTGTCGAAGCTGCGATTCTCTCCGACCACGACGATGAGATGACGGATCGGCGATCGCGGATTGCCCAACTGCGGGAGAGCGGCAGCGTGATTTGATGCCGCAAAATTGACCGGCGCAAGAGCGAAGATGCCGAGCACGAGGCCGACTGAAGTTAGAAGCAATGCAATGGTCGCTCGCATATTCGTTTAGTTGTTCGATGCAAATATCGCGCACGCACGCGAGGCAGGTCTACAGAAAGTTGATCAGAAGCAAGGTGGCTTTCCATTTCAGCGGACCTGTTATGATTTTCCGCCGCCGTTTGTGCGGTTGCACGTTCTGAATCGCCAATCACGAGGGAAAGCGGGTGAAGGGAATCGAACCCTCGTGTCCAGCTTGGGAAGCTGGCGTTCTACCATTGAACTACACCCGCGAAGCGGAATTTCAGACTGTAGATTTGAGATGGGAGATTGCAATTCCGCTCACCATTTGCGCACTTGTTCCGGGAATGGGCATTGCGCGCAATCAGAGGCGTCGCGCAAACAAAAGTCTTCGTAGATTTGCAACAAGCCTTGCTGGGCGGCCAGCAGGCGCAGAAATTCGCGCTGACGCGGGTCATCCGCGAAAAGGCGCGCCGCCGCGATGCGGACCGACTGGTTTGAGAGCTGCGCCCGAAGCGTGCGGTAATCATTCCAAACTTCGCGCTCCTCACTCAGCCGCAGCGGGTAAATGACGTTGGCGAGGATGTCGGCGATGCGCGATTCGCCGATCAGCGCGCTCGCGCTCGCGGCCGGTTCGGCGAAAAGCGTGTAGTGCACACTCCAAAATGGATGGTGCAAACCGCTCAACAATTCCGCCACCGCACCCGCCGAGCCGCGGCTGGCCACAACTGAAAACCTCTTCCACGCCCCAAGCAACGCAGCGAGGGCGCCGAGGCGGCGATGTGGATGATTGAGCGGCCGGGCACCGCTGGTTTTCCACAGTTTCGGCGGCAGGATCAATCTCGCGAAGCGGTCGCGATGTCTCCACCATTTGTCCCACAACGAACGCACGTAGCTGCGCGTGCATGTGCGGAACGGGGCAACATTCGGCGCCTCGAGAAATCCGGCGATGCCGAAGAGCACCGCTTCCGCGTCGGCGACGTTTTCGCGTAAGAACGCGAGCGGCAAACGCTGTGCCAGCAAGGTAAAAGGCAGGCGGTTTTGCTTGTAACCGAGCGCCTCCGCGACGGCGTGAAACAGAGCGTCTTCGCGTCCGTGCGTCTGTACTCTGCGCCGCAGCTTTTCCGCTTTGCGTTGGAGGCGAAATCGTGCGGCGGAATCGAGCACATCATGCACCCGCGCGCTTTCGAAATGGCGCAATGGTGCGACGCAGCGGCCGGCGTGCGCCAGCGCGATTTCGCCGGCGCCCTGACCTAGTGTTCCGAGGTCGAGCTGTACTTGTGGGACAAGCCAATGCGAGCTGGTGCGGGTGAAAAATTCGGCGCCGCTGCGTTCCACGAAGACGTGAAGAATCGTCTCCTCGAAAGCAGGATTAATGGCGTGGCCATGCGATTCCCAATTGCGATCGAGTAGATCAATCTCGACCCCGCCGCGCTGTACTTCTCCTTCGCTCTTGCGCAAAGCTGCCCCGCGAAAGTCCGGGCCCGGTTCGCGATTCCAATAGCCGAACTGAACAAGCTCGACCGGCTCGCCGCTGGTACTGGTAAAATTGCGTCCGAAATCGCCGGCGAACCAGCGTGCTTGTAGCTCCAGCTCGCCCGGTACTTTCGGCAGCGCAATCAGCGGTCGCTCGCGCACGCGGGCTTGCGAGCGTATTCCCGCGTACCGGTGAGTCACGCTGAGCGGACTTGTGGTGTGCCGCCGAATTTTTGGCGAAGCGAGCCGAGCCGAATCTTGGCCGCGCGCCAGACGCGCCGCGCGAAGTAAAAGAACAACGCAAGCAGCGCGAAAATGATGACGAGCGCGAGCAGCGGGTAATGGAAAATAAGAGCAAGGCCGCCGACGATCGCCGCGTCCTGGCCGAGACTGAGGCCGATGTTGGAAAACGGCTCCGGCGAAGCGTTTGCGGCCAGCCGTGTTGAGGCCTTCGCAGTGTGCGCCGCCAGGGCTGTGGTGCCCGCCAGCAGCGCAACCACCACCGTGAGCGTAGGACTTGGATGTCCGAGCACCTGAACGGCGAGGAGCGCCGCGCCGATGGGCCGAATGACGGTGTGGACGGCATCCCATGCCGAATCGACGAACGGGATTTTGTCCGCGAAAAATTCGAGCGTGAAAAGTACGCCAGAAATCCAGAGCACAAACGGATCGCCGAGGACGGCGAGCGACTGGTACTGCGGCCCGAGCGCGATCCAGCCGAAGTGAATGGCGAGACCGGTGGCGAAAACCGTGAGGTAAAGATTAAGGCCGGCGAGCGCGGCCACGCCGAGCGCCGCGCTTAGCAGGTTGAGGCGCTCCATGGATGCAGCGTACGGCATTCCGTTACCGCTTCAAGCGCACGGCTGGCCGCTCATTACGCGGGAGTGGCGGTACTTCATTTGCTTCTCTGCGAACTCTGCGTTCTCTGCGGTAGGTTCGTATGCTCGACATTCGCCTCATTCGTGAAAACCCCGACTTTGTGCGCGGACGCCTTGCCACCCGGGGCGGCGGCGATGAAACGCGCATCGACGAGTTGGTCCGCATCGATGCCGAGCGGCGCAAAGCTGAGACAGCGTTGCAGGCGCTCAATGCCGAACGAAAAAAACTGAGCAAGGAAATCGGCGCGAAGCGCACTCGTGGCGACGACGCCGGTGAGTTGGAGAATCGTGTTCGCGCAATAGGCGATGACATCGCTTTGCTCAATGAGCAGACCACTGCGGCTGATAAGGAGCAGCGCGATCTCCTGCTGCAAATTCCCAATCTACCGCACCCTGAGGCGCCGCTCGGCAAAGACGCGAGCGCGAACCCGGTTGTGCGGGAGTGGGGCAAAAAGCCGGACATCGCTCAGCCGCTTGATCATGTCGCGCTGGGCAATCGGCACAAGCTATTCGACCCGGAGCGCGCCGCGAAACTGAGCGGCAGCGGTTTCATCTGTTTCACTGGCGCGGGTGCGCGACTGGAGCGGGCGCTGATCCAATTCATGCTCGACCTGCACACGCGTGAGCACGTTTACCTCGAGCTGAGCCCGCCATTTCTCGTCCGCCGCGAATGCATGATCGGGACGTCACAATTGCCCAAGTTCGAGCCGGACATGTACGGGCTCGAGAACGGACAACTCTTTCTTGTGCCCACGGCGGAAGTACCGGTGACGAACTTTTACCGGGACGAAATCCTTCGCGCCGATCAATTACCGCAAAAGTTTGTCGCCTACACCCCATGCTTCCGGCGCGAAGCTGGTTCAGCCGGGTGGGAAACGCGCGGCATGATTCGTGTCCATCAGTTCGACAAGGTGGAGCTGGTCAAAATCACGGCGCCGGAAGACTCGTACGTGGAACTGGAGAGCCTGACGGCGAACGCGGAAAAGGTGCTGCAACTCCTCGGGCTACATTACCGGATCATTGAGTTATGTACCGGCGATCTCGGCTTCGGCTCGGCAAAAACATATGACCTGGAGGTCTGGTCACCGGGGCAGAGTGCCTATCTCGAGGTATCGAGCTGCTCGAACTTCGAAGACTTCCAGGCGCGCCGTATGAATCTGCGCTTCAAAGATTCGACCGGGAAAAACCGCTTCTGCCATACGCTGAATGGCTCCGGCCTGGCGTTACCGCGTCTGTTTGCCGCGCTGGTTGAATCCGGCCAAACGACCGAGGGTGCCATCCGCCTGCCAGATGTGCTCCAGCCGTACTTCGGCGCGGCTGAAATTCGTTAGGAGCGAATTTCGGAGGAAGGTAACTCCTCAGCTTGATCGTTAAGGTCGGCACGCGAATCGAAGTAGAGCAGGACGAACGCGATGCCGAATACAGGTCGCAGCAGCGTGTGCACCAGGCTTGAGAGAACTGCGCTCGCGATCAGCATGAAGTCGGGCGATTGGGGCGGCTTTGCGTTTTGGAAGAAGGCGAGCGCCTGTTCCGGCGTGGTGATATCCTGAACCTTCGAGAGCACGAACGGGACTTCCAGTCCCGCGCTCAAGCCAAGCATAAGTACAAACCAAAGTGACGCGAGCAACGCGCCACGCCAGAGCGGCCGGTCGATCTTGCGCGCGCGCCGCTGACTTCGCGCCAGCGCCCTGCTTTCCTCGATGGCAGCGGCGCCGTCGAGATTGGCAATGCCGGCTGCTTGTTGCCAGAAAAGGAAGTTGACCCACAAGCGCGCTACCATTGTCACCTGAATGGCGAGAATGAGCAGCGCGAGGAGTAAAGTGGCGATACTCGGGCCTGAGCTAACGAGGCTCACGATGGCAAGTACCGGCAGCGCCGTCCAGATGAAGTAACTTCCGTAAACAATGAAGCTGAGCCAGGCGAACCGCGGATAGTAATTCACGGCGCGCCGCAGTAGCTCGCCTAACCGCACCTTGCGGCCGGCGAGAACTTCCACCGTGCCAATCTGGATGGCAGCGAGGAAAAGCGGCCACGTAACGATGAGTACAGTGGCTGCGAGCAATAGCGTAATGTTCGCCGCAGTGAATCCGCTTCCGCTCAGGCCGCGCCGGAAAATGCCGTAGCTGGGCGAGACAAGCTCGAATGCGAGCAACGGAATTGCCGTAAGCAGAGTAGCGGCAAAGAACGGCAGGAAGGCGGACTTATAGATGCGGAAACTATCGCGGATGATCTGCCCAATCGTGCGATGGCGTGGCAGCGGCTGAGCGCTCGCTTGTGGCGGCGGGAGCGGCGGCGGTTTGAACAATCCCGCCAGCTCTGCCGCGGGCGACCAGGCGCTCTCGTGCTCGGCGCGAACGTCATTTGACGGGACGAGACGGCCCTCGCGCTTCCACTCGGCCAGCGTGTCGAGATCGACCGGGCCGTACTCTCGTCCCGATACGCGCACGAACCACCGCTGTTCCATCCGGAGATGTAAGGTTCATCATGAGGGAAGTCGAGAAGTTGGTGGACGATGCTGCCTGTTGCCGGCCGAGCGGGTAAGTTCGCGAGCAGAGCGCTTGCCGTCTGCGTGCCCGGCGCAATACTTCCTCTCGCGCATGAAACTGCTGCTCATCGATGGCCATTATTATGTCTACCGCTCCTTCTTTGCCATCCAGGGCCTGAGTAATTCCCGCGGTGAACCGACCAACGCCATTTTCGGTTTCACCAAGACGGTGCGCCTGATGCTGAAACATCTCGCGCCCGACCTGGGTGGCATCTTCTGGGACGAAGGCCTGCCACAGCGCCGACTCGAACTTCAACCGGCCTACAAGGAAACGCGCAAGGAAATGCCTTCGCCGATGATTCCGCAGCTTGAGTACATACGGAACACGCTGACGCCGCTGCTAGGGTTCACCAACATCGCACTGCCAAACACTGAAGCTGACGACCTCATGGGCTGCTATTCCATCGCCGCCTGCAAGCAAAACATCGAGGTGGTACTCGCCACCAATGATAAAGACCTTTACCAGCTCGTCGGCCCGTGCGTCAGAGTTTACAGCACGGCGAAAGCTGACCTTGCATCGCCGAAAGATGCGTTTGCCCTTCTCGCCGAGGAGGAAGTGACGAAAAAGTGGGACGTCCCTCCGAAGCTGATCGGCGACGTGCTCGCGATCGCCGGCGACAGCGTGGACAACATTCCCGGCGTCGGAGTTGGCAGAAAAGCCGCGGCCGCGCTGCTGCGAGAACACGGCGGCCTCGAGCCGCTGCTGGCTAATCTCGATGCGGTCAAGAGCCTGAAAACCCGCGAGAAGCTGCGCAACGGCCGGGAGCAGATCCTGCAAAACCGCAAAATGGTCGACCTGGATTGCCGAACGGAGCTGCCGTTTGCCATCGAGCAATTGCGTATCCGGCCGGATTATCCGCGGCTGATCGAGGCGCTGGAAAGGTGTGAGTTCAAGTCACTTCTACAGGAGGTCCGCGACGAAGCGAGCCGCCAACCCGCCACCGGCCAGGGTGAATTGGCGTTCTGAAGAAATTTTTAGAAAATCGCCAGAATTTTTCGAACATCAGCCGGGGCAGCTGTGTCGAACATTTCAGGTTAAGGCGATTCGGGTAGACGCACGTTTTTCAGTATTTGCTGTTTCTCCTTGCGTGCGCTGCCCGAATCTTTTTTTTGCGACGCGCGCAGCGCTCAGAACCGAATACCCTTCGGGAAAGCTGGCGACCGGTTTCCGTACTGGCGGCCGCTAAACTTGTGCATGACACCAGGTCCTTTTCGATCCGCCTCAGCGCCGCACCGAGGGCAGCGGTCTTTAGCTGTCGATGAGTGATCGCGATCCCATCGACACCGCTCTGAGCGAAGACCTGGGCCAGGGCGGCGACATTACTTCAGCCCTGCTCGTTCCGCCAAACACACAGGCCCACGGCCGCATCGTGCCGCGCGAAAAGGCCGTCATTGCCGGGACGCTAACGGCGGCGGAAGTTTTCCGGCGCGTTGATCCCAGCGTCAAAGTTTCGGTCGAGATCAATGACGGCACTTCCGTACTCGGCGGCGAGACGATCCTCGAAGTACGTGGCTCGGCCCGCAGCATCGTCACGGCGGAACGTGTGGCGCTTAACTTTCTCCAGCACCTCTGCGGAATCGCCACGCTCACGCGCGAGTTCGTCCAGGCCGTGGGAAAAAATCCGGCGCGCATCATGGATACGCGCAAAACGACGCCGGGGTTGCGAGCATTGGAAAAGGCTGCGGTCGTAGCCGGAGGCGGGCTGAACCATCGGTTCGGGTTGTTCGATCAAGTACTCGTGAAAGATAACCACCTGGCGCTGCAGCCGGACTTTGAACGGCTGGCCGAAGCAGTGCGCCAGGCCAAGGCGCAGCAGCCGCCGCTCCAAGTAGAGGTCGAGGCGGATACGCTCGAGCAAGTACGCGCCCTGGTGAAAATCGAGGGCATCGACGTCATTCTTCTCGATAACATGCCGACGCCGGAGATGCGCGAAGCGGTGGCGCTTGGGCGCAAATCCTGCATCAAATTCGAGGCAAGTGGCGGAGTGACCCTCAAGACGGTGCGGCGGATCGCGGCGACCGGTGTTGATTACATTTCCGTCGGAGCCTTGACGCACTCGGCGCGCGCGATTGATCTCTCGCTCGATCTCACCGTTGCTCGTGGATAACGCGCTCACCGCAGCGGGATTGCGCGCTCAGCTTGGGCGCGAACTGCTCATCGGTCGGGAGATCGTGGTACTACAAACGACCACATCCACCAACGACGAAGTGTGGCGATTGGCGCGCGCCGGGGCTGCGGAGGGGCTGGTTGTTTTCGCCGAAGAGCAAACGCGGGGACGCGGTCAGCACAGCCATTCGTGGGAATCGGCTCCGGGCAAGGGACTTTGGTTTTCCGTTCTGCTTCGTCCCGGAATCGCGCCGCGTGATTCAGCGCGGCTGACGACCTGGGCTGCGAACACCGTGGCGCAGGTCGTCCAAGAAATCGTGCAACGAAAAGCGCTCGTTAGTCCGCCTAACGATGTCTATGTCGATGGCCGGAAAATGGCGGGTGTACTCGTGGAGATGCGTGCGCAAACTGGCGCGCCTCACCTCGCCATCACCGGCATCGGCCTCAACGTGAACCAGCAGCCGTGTGATTTTTCAGAACAGTTACGCGAACGAGCTGTCTCCCTTGCCATGTTGCGTGGCGGGCCAGTCGCGCGCGATCTGCTCGCCCTGAAGTTGCTGCGCAAGCTGGATACAACGTATCACGATACGTTTGCGCTCAGCCATTCGCGATAGACGTGCGGCGAGATTTCCGATGGCTTGATTTCGCTGCGCCCGCCCCAAAAAACGTTGGTGTAGGAAACGGGAATTCCGCTGGCGGCGAGATGCGCATCGATCGCACTCTTGTGTTCAAGCAGGCGTGCTTTGTCGGTGCCGTGCGCTACTGCCATGATGTTGACGTTACGGAACTCGGCTCCACCCTCGCGCCAGTAACAGTGCGTCAGAATATGATGCCGGCCGACTTCCCCGCCCGCTTCAATCTCGCGGCCGGACGGCACGGCCCAGTGGAAGAGCGCATTAAAACGAGTGACGCGCACGCCGCTTGCGCTTGGTTTGACGTGCTCGAGAAAGGTGGAGAAGCGCCCGATGATTTTGCGGGCATCCAGTTCTTCTGCCAGGCGGTAAAATTCTTCGAGGGGAACGCCCGCTTCGTCGGCGCGTGCAGCCCACGGCGTCGTCCGAATCTCCTCCGGCGTAAACTCGCGTTTTAACGCCAGCAG
>JAFASN010000029.1 GCA_019244415.1 Verrucomicrobiota bacterium
GGCTGGATCACCTCCTTTCTAAGGAGAAAGGCTTCGCCTGTTTATTCCGAAGCTATTTGCTTCGAGAAGAACAGCGCGATAGCATAGGTCGACGGCTAAATCCTTTGGGTGAATCAATTGATCATCCAAACGGACATGCCGTGAAGACCTTCGGATCGAAAGAAACGAAGGCCAAAGAAAAGTACGACGGTAGCGCACAATTCAGCAGTCGCTGACACCGACTAAGCCGGGTCGCGAATCACGATCCGGCTTTTTTGTTTATCCCACTCTGGGTGGCGCACGCGACTCGCGTGCTTGCGAAGGAACCAATATTCAGGCGAAAGCGTGGTGATGCTGTTTGGAACCGATTCGAGCAGAATCGCCGCTCGATCCATTGTCGCTATGGCAAGGACGGCTTCGAAATGCGCGCACAGATTGCGGCGCTCTGATCAGGCGAGCGGCCAGACGTCCGATGAAGCCGGAAGCCAGTTCGCTGCCGCGGTGCGGTGTTGCAATAAAGATGAGCCGTTGAACATCGTCGCGATGGCGAAACATTAACGCGCAGCTCGCAAAAAGAAATGCGAGCGCGATGAAACCCAAATACCGCTTCACACAGCTAAATCGCCGCTCCGCTGGGAAAGCTGTAAGCTGTTTATATTCGGTACATCGGTGTGCGTGAAGTTGTACTTAATTTTAGCTTCCGCCATCGCTGCTTCCAAGAGTACAGGGCGAGAAAGCTGCCGCAGCGCATTCAACGATGAAACCAGTTGTGTTCACTGGAAAAGATTACGCGATTGGTAAAGATCTCGGATGTAGTCACGCCGAGGACGAGGACGATGATCGCTATTAATGGCAGCTTCTTATTGATGGGCCGAAGCAATCGTGTGATGGCGAAGATATAGAGCAGCGCAAAAGGCACCAAAACGCCGGTTAGCAGCCTCCCCGAGGTAAAGTACGGATGAGAACGCGACGGGTTAATGCAACTACCAAAATCGAATTGAATCGAAAGTAGTGCGAGGAAGAGCACCGAGCTAAGAAACGCAAGAAACGAGAAGAAAAGGGCCTTGCGGGTGACGGCCAAAGCCGGCGCTTTGCGGAGGCTGATCAGAGTTACGAAGATCGCGACCGCAGTAGAAAGGCAATAGAAGGTGTCTGCGGGTCCGAAACTGAGAGGCTGATTGTGCCATTTGGTTTCGCCGCGCCAAAATGTGCTGATCAGGTCAGACCAGAACACGACAAGCCCGTGAGCGGTAAATAGCGGATGATTGAACCACTCGAAAACCGGTTTTTCGATCCAGGTAAGTAGAGCTGCCTTACCTGCCGAGCCGGTAAGATCCCCGAAATGGCGCTTTGTCCAGAACATCCAGGCGAAGATCGGAAGCAGGGCGAGTACTACGGCAATGATCGAGTAAATAGCTGCGCGGCGTTGCCCCCTACGGAATAGCTGCCGAGCGTTGACGAGTAAGAACAGTGCAGTTACGACAAGTAACGGCACGTTATTCAGCTTAGTTAAATAGGCGGCGGCGATGGCGAGTGCGGTAAGAAGTACGAGGCGAAGAGATGATTCACCATTCAGCCATCGTAATGTCAGGACAAATAACCAGCCGCACACAACAGCAGATAAGACGTCGCTGTTGATGGAGTAGAACACATTCTGCGGAAAGAGGGCGAGAAGAAGTGGTGTGCCCAGATGCAACTCACGCGATTGTGGACTGATGATGCAGGCGCTTCTGTAGCCAAGCAATACTAAAAGTACGACGAGTGGAAGATTAAGGAAACGCAACCAGTAGAGCGCGGTAAGACCTTTGAAAGGAAAGCCGAGCTTCGACCAGGTCGCGGCGATCATGTAGTAGAGGGGCGGCTGGGCCAATTCGAAGTTTACTTCGCGCGCCCACACCGCTCGGGTGACGGCCATGACGGGCGTAGCCTCGTCGAGCGATTCTTTCCAAAGTGGGGCAGGAAACATTCCGCCAGGAAAGCTATCCGCTGTCTGGAGAAATTCTGGCGAAGCGTAAGGCACGATCCAATCGAGCGCTTCAGGGGAAAGAAAATCGAAGCTTGTGGGTGGTTGCCCGTGCGAGTACCTGAGTACGAGGTCGAAATGCAGGTCTTCATCGACTTGTGTGAAGAAGGGGAACGCGGCTGAGTAGATGAAGACGCGAAGCGCGGCGGCCGCGGAGAAACAGAGCACAAGGTACTTTTCGCGTCGTCTTCTGGCGTTTGCGGGAGCGTTCATTTTTCGGCTGCCTGCTGCGCAATTCTATTTGCCCGGGTAATCCTCGACCGCAACGGTGCTCACGATGAACTCGATCATGGTCATTGTTCCCTACAAATATGAGGGGATGTGGGTGTTTGACGATCCTGCCGTTGGCCTGCAAAGGGAGCCGTTCATTGCGGGAATGGATACATTGATCCACCAGGCAACGGCCGGGATCGCGGGCGCGGCTGGTGGTTTCCGCGCGATTTTCAGTGCGTCGCCCTTCCCTGGCGCCAGGTTCACGCTCGAGTGGCGGAGGGGAGAATCGGGCGGGAATTGGTACTATAGTCCGGAATTCCGGCAGGAAGGCTGGCTTTGCCCAGCGCTCTTTAAGTACTTCGAGACGGCGCCCAGCCGGATATACGTGAGGGTCGAAGCGCGGGAGTGATCAGTCGCTGACGCGGTGCTTCAGCTCCCAGACGCGGAGAGCGGCCAGAAGCAAGGTCTTGGTCCGCGCCAGTGTGCCCGCGCTGGGTAGATCGGGTGCGGCGGCGGCGGATTTGCGCGATGTTGCGCGCGCGCGTCCGCGGGTCTTGCGCTTCGGTTTATTTACTCGGCGCGCCGCGCTCTCGCTCACAGGTAAGTGTCCGCTGTTCATGCTTGATAAGTTACGGAGCAGCTTCCAAGCCATTTTCGGCCGATGATTTGCTCCTTGGCGCGGAGGAAAAGCGCTTGTTCGGGAAAGAATTTTCCGGCACGTTGCCCGTCTATGGCTGAGCGGAAATCGGGGTGCCTTACGCTGTTCTTATTTCTCGCGCTTTGCGCGAGCGTGGCGGCAAACGTCGCGCTGCTTTTTGCCGTTTTGGGCCGGTTTAGGACGGGCGTGGTTCGTGAGGAAATGCCGCAGCGGTTCCGCGAGATCGTGCTTCAACAGGGCGCGCGCGGGAGTCGCGACCGCATCGCGGTGATCACGATGCGTGGGCTGATTAGCAGCTCTGTGCCGGGAAGCGCCGCGGATAACATGGTGGACGAGATGCGGCTCGCGTTACAACAGGCGCGCGACGATGACCATGTTAAAGCCGTTGTATTGGAAGTGGATTCTCCGGGCGGCGAAGTCACCGCGGCGGACATCATTTACAACGCGGTGACAAGAACGCGGGCAAAGAAACCCGTGGTCGTTTACATGGATTCGCTGGCGGCGTCGGGCGGCTATTACGTTTCCTGCGGAGGGCGTTTCCTGATGGCGAATGAGACGACAATCACCGGCAGCATCGGCGTAATTATTCAGACTCTGAACTACGAACAGCTCTTCAACAAAATAGGACTGGCGTCGGTTGTCTTCAAGAGCGGCAAGTTCAAAGATCTGCTCAATGGGGCACGCCCGATGACGCCGGAAGAGCGCGATTTCGTGCAGAACTTTGTCATGAAGACTTACGATAAATTCCTCAGCGTCGTGGCGAAGGAACGGAATCTCTCAGCCGACGGGTTGCGCAATTCGATCGCTGACGGCCGCATTCTTTCTGGGAGGGAAGCGCTCGACGACAAATTAATCGATGGGCTCGGCCAAATCGAGGACGCTTACAGCAAGGCGCGGCAGCTGGCCAATGCTCCGGATGCGCAGGTAGTGAAATACGCGGCACCGTTCAGTCTCCTGCGAATATTTCGCGCGCTGAGCGAGACCGGAAAGGTGCAGCTCGAGCTGCCGAAACAGCTTGCTCCCCAACTCGAGAGCGGCCGAGCGTACTATCTCCCGAGCATGTACGCTCCCTAGCCGCGGATGGGCGGTGACAGCGTTCTGGGCGCGCTCGGATCGATCGTTAACACGGTCTTCCTTGTCATAAGCGTCTACATTTACTTCGCGCTGCTGCGCCAGGTCGCGAGTAGACCTTCCCCATCGGCAGTGCCGGCCACCCATCGCACCTTCGGGTTACCCGAAGCTGTCATCGCGCTGTTTCTCGCCGTGCTGTTTCTGTTTACCAGCCTTGGCGCGGCCAATGCGCCCCAGGTAAATCTCCGCACCCGCGACCTGATCGACACTGCCGTACTCGAGTTTGGCCTCGTCGCGTTTATCGCCGTTTTTCTGCGGCTGCGCCGTTTTGACCTGGCGCAGATTACGGGAATTGCGCGCCTGACATTCCGCCGGGCGTTCCTCATCGGCTTTGTGTTGCTTATCGTTGCTTACCCGCTGATCGCTGTGGCTGACTGGATCACGGCGCGGGTTCTGGGCGCATCGGCCTCGAGCCGCCAGGGAATTGTCGAGCTTTTCAGCGGCTCACCATCGCTCGAGCAGCGAGTACTCATCATTCTGCTTGCCGTAGCCGTCGCGCCGCTCGCGGAGGAATTTATTTTTCGCTTTTTTCTTTATGGCGTACTTCGGCGATATGCCGGCCGTCTCGTCGCGCTGGTTATCTCGGCGTTGTTGTTCGCAGCCGTCCATGCGCATTTACCGTCGTTTGCGCCGCTATTCGTGCTCGGCGCATGTTTCACCCTTGCCTACGAGTGGAGCGGATCATTGCTGGTCTCGATGACGATGCATTCGATTTTCAATTCTCTTACCCTCCTCGCGCTGGCGTTTCCAAATACATTCGAGCAATGACCCTGCGCGAGGTGGGTGAAGAGAAGCTGCTGGAGCAATTGCTGCCGCATTTTCACACAAGCGGCGACGCTGTTGTGCCCGCAGGTGACGATTGCGCGGTATTCCGCTTTCCCGGCGCGCGCGATTACCTCGTGTTGAAAACTGATTGCGTGGTAGAGGCCGTCCACTTCGAACCGAATGCGCCGGCAAGCGCAGTCGGTTGGAAAGCGATGATGCGAACGCTGAGCGACTTCGCTGCGATGTCAGCGGTACCGCGTTTTGCGCTGGTCACACTGATGGCGCCGCCGAGGACAAACGCGAGCTGGGTGCGTGCACTTTATCGCGGGTTGAACCGTGCCGCGGCTCGCTTCGATGTGGCAATTGCGGGCGGCGAAACAAGTGCCATCGCGCAGAGCAGAGCGATCACGGTCAGCGCTGCCGGTTACGTTGAGCCTGACCGCTGCGTCAGCAGAAGCGGCGGCAAAGCTGGTAATGAGCTATTCGTCACGGGCGAACTGGGCGGCGCGGTGAATGGCCGCCATCTGAAGTTTGTTCCGCGCGTGATCGAAGCGCGCTGGCTCACCCGGCAGTTCCAAATCGACGCCATGATGGACTTGAGTGATGGCCTCGGCTCCGATCTGCCGCGGCTCGCGCGTGCCAGCAAACTGAGCTTCGAGATTGACCACGAGGCTCTGCCGTACGCGCGCCGCTGTACTTACGAGCAGGCAATCTCCGATGGCGAAGATTACGAACTGCTCTTCGCCATCGCACCGAGGCTGACCGGCGATTTGCAAAAGCGCTGGCGGAAGAAGTTCCCAAAACTTCGCCTCACGCGTATCGGCAAACTTACTAGCTGCTTGCCAGTCGCCGCGCGTAAGCTGCCACCTGGCTATGTTCATTTCCAGGAGCGCCGCTGAGACGGAGGAGTTCGGGGAGCAGCTTGCCGCCAGGTTGAGCGCGGGCGACGTGCTCGCGCTCTGCGGTGAACTCGGTTCCGGTAAAACTCAACTGGTGAAAGGCATCGCGCGCAGCCTCGGCGCCCAGGACGTCACGAGTCCCACGTTCACCATTGTGCACGAATATTCCGGCGGGCGTTTGCCGCTCTATCATTTCGATTTTTATCGATTGGAAAACAGCGGCGCGTTGCGCGGAATCGATTTCGACGAATACCTCAGCGCCACCGGAATTTGTGTCATCGAGTGGGCGGACAAGTTCCCCGGTGCAATTCCTTCCCGGGCGACCTGTGTGCGATTACGGATTTGCGCCGACGGTTCGCGAGGGATCGAGGTCGATCCGGAACGGCAAACGTCCTCATGAAGATTATCGGCTTCGATTTATCGAGCCGGGTCGGGAGTCTTGCCGTGTACTCCGATGGCCGTGTCCTCACGCGCACCGAATGGCCGAACGACCGCCGCAATTCAGCCCCGTTCTTTCGCGCGCTGGATGAGGCACTGCGCAAGAATTCCAGACCCGAGCTGATCGTGGTCGGGCTCGGCCCGGGTTCCTACACCGGCACGCGCATCGCG
The DNA here is from genome assembly GCA_019244415.1 of Verrucomicrobiota bacterium. GTDB lineage: Bacteria > Verrucomicrobiota > Verrucomicrobiia > Chthoniobacterales > UBA10450 > AV69. The sequence continues at coordinate 6,278 of JAFASN010000029.1, forward strand.
ATTTCCGCAGCCGTCGGTCTTCAAGTCGCCTGCGGCGCGCAACTCCGCGGCGTCCCTTCAGTTTGCGCGATGTCGGCCGAGAACAGATTCGCCGTCGTCGGTGATGCGAAACGCGCGTCGTTTTTCCTGGCGCATGTGCAGGATGGAAACCTCGCGGGCGAGATCGAGCTGCTCCCGGAACAACAAATTCGCCAGCGCGTTTCCGAAGCTGCGGTGCCGTTCTACAGCGCCGATGATCTGCCTTCTCTCGGTACTTTGCGGCGCGCTTTTCCGCGTGCGGAACTTCTTTCCGAGCTCGCACATTGCCGCCCGGAAAATCTTGCGTGTCCGCCGCTTGAACCGATTTATCTGCGGGCGCCGCACATCACTGTGCCTCGAGCGGCCATGACGAGATGAGCGAACAGAACCATCGCTGCTGGGTTGAGATTGAGCGTGACGCACTCCGGCACAACGCCGCGTTCATTCGACGCAAGCTCGGACCCGAAATCGGAATCATCGCGGTGGTGAAAGCGAACGCTTACGGCCATGGTTTGATCGGATGCACGAAGGCGCTGGCTGATCACGTGCAGTACTTCGGCGTTGCCAACGTGGAGGAAGCGCTGGCACTACGCGCCGCCGTTTCACACCCGGTCGTGATTCTCGGCCCAGCTTTGCCGGGTGAACGGCCGGCGATTGCCGAGGCGGGATTTATTCCATCGATCTCGACAGCCGAAGAAGCGGAAGATTTCAACAGGCTCGGCGAGCGGCGCAAAACCGCCATTAATCTAAAAATCGACACCGGCATGGGGCGGATGGGCGTACTCGCGCAGGATGCGATCGCTTTGTGCAAGCGAGTAGCGGCGTTGCCGAACATCGAGATCGACAGCATTTCGACGCATCTGCCCGTCTCGAACGAAGACGAGCTGTTTACGCGCGACCAGCTCGGTACTTTTAGTACGCTCGTGCGGCGGTTGCGCGCCGAAGTACGTGGCCGGTATAAAGTACACGTGTTGCAAACCGCCGGCGTTTTGCACTACGCGCAAGAGCCGTTCGAGCTGGTGCGGCCGGGCATGCTCCTCTATGGCATTTCGCCGTTGCCGGATTTTCAGCAGGAACTCCGGCCCGCGATGACGTGGAAAAGTCGTGTCGTACTCGTGCGCGAAATGCCTGCCGGCCACGGCATCAGCTACGGGCGCACATTTCTCACGCCGCGACCCACGCTCGTGGCGACACTCGCGGCCGGGTACGCCGACGGCTACCCACGACATCTCTCGAACTGTGGCGCTTCCGTACTCGTGCGCGGCAAACGATGCGCGCTGCTCGGCCGCGTCACGATGGACTTGACGATGATCGATGTGACCGGCGTGCCCGACGTGCAGCCAGGGGAAGAAGTCGTGTTGATGGGCCGGCAGGCTGGCGCCGAAATTCCCTGCAGCGAGCTGGCCGAGCGCGCGGGCACGATCACGTGGGAAATCACCACGCGCATTGGCGCGCGGGTGCGTCGCGTTTACGTTTGAGCGGGCATGTTCCAGATTGTGTTTAACGAGCTCAGCGCATCAGAGATGGCGGCGCTGCCGAAAAAGCTGCAATTGGATTTGCTCGCTGAGTTCCAGATTCTGCCCGAAGAACTCGACCATCTGGACGACCGCAAATTCGGCGTACTCGAGCGCGACGGGAAAAAGCTTTACCGCTATCGGGCAAAGGATTATCGCATTTACTTTGCGCGCACGGAGGAAGGCATCACCGTGCATCGCGTACTGCACAAAAATACCGTGCGCGATTTTCTTTACCGGACGAAGCTTTCCGCCGGCGAAGACGAGCAGCTAAAGCAAACGCGCGAGTTCTGGAACCTGATCGCGGAAGGCGAGCGGACGCGAAAAAAGCAGTGATCGCTGAGCTGGACGAGAACGAGGAAGTACGACGGCGCGATTTTCCGATTTGCGCGCGCAAGATTTACCTCGCGCACGCGGCCGATGCGCCGCTCCCGCGCGTCGTGGCCGAAGCGATGCACGCGCAAGTCGAGAACGCGTCACGCGATGAAAAGCTGTTTGATGAGTCGCTGGCGTTCATCGCGGAGACGCGCGCAGGCGTTGCGAGTTTTCTCCGAGCGGGCACCGATGAAATTTCGCTCACCGGGCCGACTTCGACTGGTCTGAGTGCGATCGCCAGCGGGCTGGACTGGAGCCCTGAGGACGAGGTGGTTTGTTATTTCGATGAGTATCCGGCCAATGTTTACCCCTGGCTGGCGCTGCAACGGCGCGGTGTTCGTGTTGTCTTCGTGAAACCGCCGCGCACGGGTGAAATCACGCCCGAGATTGTGGAGCGCGCGTTAAACAAACGCACGAAGCTGGTCGCGCTCGCGAGCGCAAACTATTGCAGCGGGTACCGCATCGACGTGGATGGGATCGGAGCGCGCTGTCATGAACATGGCGCACTGTTCTGTGTGGATGGAATTCAAACGCTCGGCGCGTTTCCGATTCCGCTGGAGAATGTCGATTTCCTCAGTGCAGGCGCGCAGAAGTGGATGCTCGGCCCGTCCGGTGCGGGCATTCTTTACGTGAAAAACAGCCGGCGGGATTTGCTTTGGCCGGCGGCCATCGGCGGATGGAACGTGCAGTCGCCGAATTTCATCGCGCAGCCGCAGATCGAGTTTGCCGCAGGCGGGCAAAAATTCGAGCCGGGAGGTTACAATTACGTGCCGCTGGCGGGCATGGGCGCGGCAATCACGCTACTGAGCGAGGTAGGCGCCGAGCGTGTGAGCGCCAGAATCCTGCAACTCACGAGTACGCTGCGCGATGCGATCTCTGAGTACGGCTTTGAGTTCCTGAGCCCGGAAGCGGAAAATGTACGGTCCGGTATCCTGACGTTTCGGCATGCGTCTGGGCCGAGTGAGCAGCTCATCGAAACACTGCACGTCAATGACGTCGTCGTATCGCTGCGGCGCGATCGTGCCGGGAATGGATGGTTGCGCGTCAGCCCGCACTTCTACAACACGCACGCTGAAATCATGCGCGTGGCGGACCTGCTGAAAAGCTGCGCGAAACCGCGTTGCTAGAGCGCGTACTTAGGCGGTGCTAGAGTACTCGGCCTGCGAAGTCTCAGCGCGAGCGCTGAGCGTTACTTCATCAGCAGCACGGAGCGGCTGCGTTTGATCTCGCGCGTAATCTTCCGGTGCAAATGGGCCGGCATACCGGTGACGCGGCGCGGCAGAATCTTGCCGCTCTCGGTAACGAATTTCTTGAGCAGGTCCGGGTTCTTGTAATCGATCGCCTCGAGCGCGATGTCGATCCGCCGTCGCGGCATGATGCGATTGGCCCGGCGAAAAGCGGAACGACGCTTCGGTGTTTTCGGTTGCATGGAATCTCAGCGCGTCTCGCGATGAAGCGTATGCCGTTTCAAGAACGGATTGTACTTTTTCTTCTCCAGCCGGTTCGGCGTGCGCGGGCTTTTCTTATTGCGCGTACTCATGTAGCGGGAGGCCGGTTTGCCCAGAGCCTTTGCCTCGGTGCACTCGAGCGTAACAATTTCCTGCGGCATTATTCCTTTTCCGGCGCCGGCTGGGGCGCTTCTTCTTCCTCGGTTTCCGGCCCTTCGTCTTCCGTTAAACCAAAAAGTGATGTGACCGATTGCCGGACGCGCGACTGCTTGCTCTGCTTCTCCAGTTGTGACTGGCACTCGACGGTGAAGCGGGCAAATGGGATCGCTTCAAGACGGGCGCGCGGGATTTGTTTTCCCGACATTTCGCAAGTGCCGTAGGTGCCGAGCTCGATGCGTTTCAACGCCTGGTCTATCTCGTAAAGCGCGTCCTGTTCCTGTGAGAGCAGGCTGAGCGCGAAATCACGGTCATACGCATCCGAACCGGCATCAGCCTGGTGCATGCCGAAAGCGGACGCTTCGCTGCCTTCGGCGCGTGCGCGCAAGGTGTCCTGGGCGACGCCGGCCATGGAATCGACCATGGCATCGCGCAGGTGGAGCAATTTCTCCTTCTGCCCGCGCACGAATGGGTCGAGCTTCCGCTCCTTGTGATTTGGGGCCAGGATAACGGCTGATTCCGCGCGTCGCGTCGAGCGGTGTTGTTTCTTGGGTGCGGTGCGTGTACTCGCAGTTTTCGCGGCCGGCTTCGCAGTCTTTTTCGCAGGTGCAGAAGGCTTCCGCGTCGCGAGCTTTTTTGCGGGCGCGCGTGGCGAGACTTTGTTTTTGGGCTTGGCCATAACAGGTTTCGCGCCGACCGCGGCGCAAAGGGAGCGCCTAATTAAGAACAAAACCCCAGGGGCGCAAGCGGAGATTTCCCGTTTTGGTACTCTTCGCCGGACGAGCGAAACAGCTACTGCCGCGGCTTGCCGCCTTTCGGCGGTTCCAGGCGGAATACCGTCTCGCCATCCTTCATTAAGTCGAGGCGATCGCGCGCGATTGTCTCGAGGTAAGTCGGGTCGGTTTTCAGCCAGTTCACTTCGCGCATGGCCCGGGTAAGCTGCGTTTTGTGTTCGTCGCGTTGCGCCTGGAGCGCGTCGATCTCAGCGCGCGCGGCCTGCATTTTCTGCCACGGCGGAACAAAAAGGCTGATGATGCCGAGCCAGATGGCGAGAAAAAGCAACGCGAAGAGAATGCGATTGAGCCGTTGCCAAATGGTCGCTTCACGGCGCGCCCGGAAATCAGCGTAGTCCGGCTGATTCACTCGCGCATCTTAACGCCGTACTCCGCGTTGTCACCGAGTTCTTCAGCGATGCGCAGAAGTTGATTGTACTTAGCAATACGATCGCTGCGGGAAAGCGACCCCGTCTTGATCTGCCCGGCGTTTGTCGCGACCGCGATGTCCGCAATCGTGGTGTCTTCCGTCTCACCCGAGCGATGGGAAATGACAGTGGTGTAGTTGTTGTCGTGCGCCAGTTTGATGGCATCGAGTGTCTCAGTGAGCGTGCCGATCTGATTCACTTTAATGAGAATCGAGTTCGCCACGTGCTCGGCGATTCCTTTGCGCAGGAACTCGACATTAGTGACAAACAAATCGTCGCCCACCAGCTGAATGCGATCACCGAGCCGCTGAGTGAGAATCTTCCAGCCTTCCCAGTCATTCTCGGCGCAGCCGTCCTCGATTGAGATGATCGGGAATTTTGCGCAGAGCTGCTCGTAGTACGCGACCAGCTCCTCGGCGTTGCGCTTCGAGCCGTCGGACTTTTTGAAAATGTAGAGGTTTTGTGCGCGATCGTAGAACTCGGATGAGGCGGCATCAAGCGCGATAAAAATCTGTTCGCCCAGCTTGTAACCGGCGCGCTCCACCGCTTGCGCGATCGACTCAAGCGCATCATCCGCCGAGGAAAGCGCCGGGGCGAAACCGCCCTCGTCACCGACCGCGGTGGAGAGTCCCCGATCGTGCAACACGCTTTTGAGTGCATGAAAAACTTCCGCCCCGTAACGCAGCGCTTCCGGGAAATTCGGCGCGCCTTTCGGCATGATCATAAATTCCTGGAAATCGATGGGCGCATCGGAATGCGCGCCGCCATTCAGGATGTTCATCATCGGTACCGGCAGCACGTCCGCGTTCGGTCCGCCGAGGTAGCGAAAGAGAGGGAGATTCGCCGCGTTGGCCGCGGCATGAGCGCACGCTAACGAGACGCCAAGCAGCGCATTGGCCCCGAGATTTTTTTTGTTCGCTGAACCATCGAGCTCGATGAGCTTGCGGTCGATCTGCCCCTGCTCGCGCGCGTCGAATCCGCGCAGCGACTGCGCAATGACGCCGTTCACATTCGTGACCGCTTTGCGCACGCCTTTGCCGGCGTAACGCGCCTTGTCGCCATCGCGCAACTCCCAGGCTTCGTGTTCGCCCGTACTTGCGCCACTTGGCACCGCCGCTCGCCCACACGCACCGCCTTCCAGCCGCACATCCACTTCCACGGTGGGATTGCCCCGCGAATCCAGGATTTCGCGCCCGATGATTTCCGCGATGCTCGTTTGCATTTGCGCGGGCGCTACCTTGCGCACCTCGGGCGCGCTGTAAACCGGTTTTGTCGAAAAGCGTGATCGGGTTAACCAACACCGGTCATAGGAGCAAAAGGCGAGGTGTTGCCCTGGCAGAGGAAAAGTACAACGACGCAGAACGAACATTCGTACTGGAATTGTTCAGCGACGTTAGTACGCTGCGCGCTGATGTCGTTTCGTCCGGCGTGGTTATTACTGCTGTTGAGCGCCGCCGTTTTGTACGGCGCCGAGCCGGCACAGCTTGGGCCCGAAGAGCTGGCCAGGGCGGCGCGCATCGATTCGATGACGATCCCAACGCCGGGCGAGCTATTCGCTGCTTTGCAAAAGCCGGGAAAACCGAACTGGACCAGTGCCTACCGCCCGCCTATTCCGACCAGCTACAAAGATCGAGCGCAGATTGCGTTGAATCTCGGCGGCCTAATCGCGGATGGATTCATCGCGGTGGAGGCGCAGGACAGCCAGCAGGTGAAGAACATCGGCAGCGACGTGATCAAGCTCGCCAAGGCGCTCGGCGTCAGCCAGAACGTACTCAGCCGCGGCAATAGTATTAACGATTTCGCTGAAACAAACCAGTGGGACTCACTCCAGGAAGAGCTCGAAGCGACGCAGAACGAGGTAAAGAACTCAATGCAATCGCATAGCGACCAGGACCTGGTCATTCTGGTAAGCATCGGCGGCTGGATTCGCGGTACACAAGTCGTTAGCGGATCGGTCGCGGCGAACTATGATGAACGCACTGCCAGGTTACTGCGGCAGCCGGCGCTGGTAAATTTCATTCACGCCAAGCTGAACGACATCTCGCCGGAACTGCGCAACGATCCGCTGGTGAAATCGGTCAATGAGCGGCTCTCCACCCTGGAAAAGCTGGTGGCGTTGCCCGCCGGCAAAACTCCGAGTCCCGATGACGTGAAGAAAGTCAATGACGTCACAACCGAGCTGATGCAGGAAATTCAGCATAAAACTCACGGCCAATGAAACGTTGTTTTGCGCGGGGGCAGGGATTGCCCAAGCTGCGTTTCGGGTTGGGCGGGATAATGGCGGCGTGCGTCATCTTTCTTGGCTCTACAGCTTTGGCCGATACCGATGCCGAGGTAAACGCGCGCAAAAATGCGCTCGATGTCGCCGGCGCGTTTACCAATGACGGGTTCAAGCTCCGCGATGGTCATTGGTGTGGCACGGTCAAGCCGCAGGACCAGGCGCTTATCGCGGTGAACCTTTTCGCCGGCAATCAGTACTGGTTTGCGGTAGGCACACCCGATCCCGGCCGCAAGGTGGCGGTGAACGTTTACAATGAATCGGGCAAGCTCGTTACCACTCAACATTACGAAGCGGGCGAGCAGGCCGCTGCAGGTTTTTCCCCCAGCGACAGCGGTCAGTACTTCGTCGCCGTAAATCTCGAATCAGGCGATCCAACAAACTTTTGCCTCATTTACTCGTATAAGTAAGTTGGGGGCAGGGAACGGGATTAGCTTTGGGGAAAGGTGGTATGAAGTTTTGGCAGAGGATCATCGTCGCGGCGCCTGTGCTTGCGCTGGTGGCGGCTTGTTCTACCTCCGACACCGGCACCGACGCAGAGGCAAACGTCGGCAGGTACTATGCCGTGAGCGCGAAGCAAACGCCATTCTATCATTACGGCCCGCAGCAGGGCAACGGTCCCGACCAGAAACTTGCCCAGGACACCCTGATGACGCTGATTCGTCCTTCCTTCGGGTACTCGAAAGTCAAACTCATGACGGGCGAGCAGGGCTACGTGGCAAGTGAAGACATACACGTCGCCTCACGCGCGCTCATCGCCGCCGCCACTGCGCCGCCACCGCCGCCAAACGCCACCAGCACCGTGCAGAAGTTTCGCCTCGATTCTAACGACCCGCGGCTGATCGCGCCGCCAGAAGCGTTGCCGATCGATTTGCCTGAGCCAACGCCGCTGCCGGGCACGGATTCCTCACCGCCGCCTTAAGTACGGGGGGCAACTGCTCCGATGGGGAGCTGTTGTCGGAGTGATAGGCCGTGCCGCTTCTTCGAAGAACCGCGCCGTAGTACACGACCGTGCAACCTGGCGTTGCTCTGCTCGACAACCCCTCTCGTGTGAGGCTTAAATACGCCGCGAAAAACAATGAGCGCAGTCCAGGTATTTTATGAAGGCCGGGTGCAAGGCGTAGGATTTCGTTATTCGGTTAAACAGATCGCGAGAGGCTTCGATGTGACCGGCTGGGTGCGTAATCTGGCCGATGGCCGAGTCGAGCTACAGGCTGACGCCGAGCAGGACGAACTGCGCGCTTTTCTCGAGGCGGTTCGCGAAAGCGAGCTGCGAGCGCTGATCAAGAACGAAACGCAGCACGAGATCGCGCCGCTCCGCGTGCGCGGCTTCGAGATTCGCCATGAGTGAAGCGGCGGTTCGGCTCGACAATGTCAGCAAGGTTTTCCCAGTGCCGTTGCGCCGGCGTGTCAATGTCGCGCTGCGCGATTTGAATTTGGAGATTGCGCCCGGTGAAGTTTACGGCCTGCTCGGTCCCAACGGCTCGGGCAAAAGTACCACGCTGAAGATCATCGTCGGCCTGGTCGCGCCGACGCGTGGCCGCGTCACCATTTTCGGCCGCGAGAATTCCGTGGTGGCGACACGGCGCGACATCGGGTTTCTGCCCGAAAATGCGTACTTTCACAAATTTCTCAGCGGTGAAGAAACCTTGCGTTTCCATGCGAAGCTTGGAGGCGTCCCCGCGGGGGGAATCGCCTCGCGGGCGAATGAGTTGCTCGAGACGGTCGGGCTCACGCACGCGCGTCACGCCCGGCTCGGCACGTACTCGAAAGGGATGCTTCAGCGCATCGGCCTGGCCCAGGCGCTGATCCACAAGCCAAAACTGCTCGTACTCGACGAGCCGACTGCCGCACTGGATCCCGCCGGTTCACATGATATTCAAAACCTGATCACGTCATTGAAACGAGAGGGCGCGACCGTTCTGCTCTCGTCTCACCTCCTTACTCAAGTACAGGAAGTGTGCGATCGCGTCGGCATTCTGCATCGCGGGAAATTGCTGCGGCAGGGGCGGCTCGGTGATCTCCTGGGCGTGGCCAACCAGACGGAGCTTGTGCTGGAGAATGCGCCCGCCGAATTGCTGGCAGAAATCGAGCGCGAGATCGAGGCGTCCGGCGCGCGACTGATCGCCCGGCGCCAGCCACAATCCTCGCTCGAGCAGTTCTTCCTCAACGTTACCGGGCAGCCGGACGAATGAGCGCGGCGCTCACGCGCATCTTCGCGATTGCGCGCATCACCTTTATCGAAATGGCGCGCTTACGTGTGTTTTACGTGCTCGTACTTTTCGCGCTTGCGCTTGTTCTCGGCTCAAGTTTTCTCGCGCGCATTTCCTTTCAGCAAGAGCTGCAAGTGACCGAAGACATCGCGCTGGGTGCGGTCAATTTCTTCCTTAGCCTGCTGGCGATCCTGATCACGGCGCAATTACTGCCGCGCGATATGGAAGACCGCGTCATCTACAGCGTACTCGCGAAGCCGGTCACGCGCTTTGAGTACATGCTAGGAAAATTCCTCGGAGTGGTCGCGCTGCTTAGCGTTTCCGCCATTGCCATGAGCCTGCTTTGCGTGGCCATAATCCATTTGCGTGAGCAGACCGCCATCCGTGAGACGATGGCGCAGATGGCGCAATCAACGCCAGCAGATCGCGCGGCGGCATTGCGCGGCGTGTACGAAGCGGGCGCGATGAACCGGCTTTCCGCCGCGCTCGCAGCAGCTTTGGCCAAAGGAATCATCCTGGCCGCGCTCACGCTCTGCGTCTCGAGCTTCGCCACCTCAAGCGTTTTTACCATCAGCGCAATGGCAATGATTTATCTGGTCGGCAATTTGGAATCGGTCGCGCGTGATTACTGGCTGCACCAGCAGGTTCCGAGCGTACTCGCGCGCGCATTTCTCGCGGTGGTAACGTTCGTTTTTCCGGATCTCCAGGCGTTTAATCTTACTGACCAACTATTCGCCGGCGCGGTACTCAGCAGCGACTTATTGCTGCGGCTGGCCGGCCTCGCTGCCGTTTACACCGCGAGCTACCTGCTGATCGCGATGGCGTTTTTCTCTCAACGTGAGCTATGAAGCTTATCCTGGTGCTCGCGCTCATCATGGCGATTTTCATTCCGGCGAAGCTTGAGCTTGAGTCATATCTTTCTCGCGGTGATGCGCCGTTAAAACTCGGTGTGCGTGAACGCATTGGCCAATCTGCCTACGTCGCCGTACTCGGCGGCTTTCGTTCTGTCATCGCCGATCTGCTCTTTATCGATGCGAGCGCGGCCTGGGAGCGCACCGACTGGACGCAATTGCTGCTGCGCCTCCGCCAGGCCACTGAGTTGCAGCCGCACTCAATCATGTTTTGGGACGTGGCGGCGTGGCACATGGCGTGGAACGCCAGCATCGCGGCTGAGCGCGATGAAACGCGCGCGCCGAGTGCACGGTTGCGCGCATCGCGTGAGTACATCCAGCTCGGGCGCGATTTTCTCGAGCGCGGCGTCGCCCACAACCCTGACCAACCCCAGCTCTACGAAGCGCTCGCCCGGCTGTATCGGGATCGGCTGCACGATCACGCGCGTGCAGCGGAGAATTTCTACAAAGCGTCACAGCTTCCCGGTCACATGGCGTACGACGAGCGTTTCTCTGCTTATGAGCTCTCGTGGTGCAAAGACCACGAGCACGAGCGCGAAGCCTATGAACGGCTCCGCGCTCTCTACCTCCGGGGTGAAAACGAGCGGCTGCCTACGCTGATTTCCCGGCTGAAATTCCTCGAGCAAAAGCTAAATATCCGGCCAGCCGAGCGGCTGATTCGCTGAATCGTCATTGGTGCATCATGACGAGAGGCGTGTCGCGATGTAACGGTGTAACGCTCGAAGTTTTCCACCTCAATGCGATACGCCATTATCAGTGACATTCACGCCAACCTCGAGGCGCTCGAGGCTGTGCTGGCGGACGCGCGGGAGCGGCGCTGTACTCACTTCATGTGCCTGGGCGATCTCGTCGGCTACAATGCCAATCCGCGCGAGTGTCTCGAAATTGTGCGCGCGCTCGATTGCCCCACTGTGAAAGGCAATCACGACGAACAGGCGACGCTCGCCAAAACCTCCGGCGAGTTCAACGAAATGGCTGAGCGGGCCATGACGTGGACACGCCAGCAGCTCACGGAGGACGAACGGAGCTGGTTGCGCGAGCTGCGGCTTCAGCGCCAGGTGCGCGACTTCACCATTGTGCACGCGACGCTCGATACGCCGGCACAATGGGGTTACGTCTTTCGCGATCTCGACGCGGCCGCGAGCTTCACCTACCAGCACACCACACTTTGTTTCTTCGGCCACACTCACGTGCAGTGCGCGTTCATCCGCGATGAGGGCACGAGACGGACCAGCGGCGAGCGGATTCACATCGAGTTCGGCAAAAAGTACTTCGTGAATGCCGGCAGCGTGGGCCAGCCGCGCGATGGCGACTGGCGCGCCGCTTATTGCATTTACCACGTGGACGAAAATCTGATCGAGCAACGTCGCGTCCGGTATGATATCGAGCTGGCGCGACAAAAAATCCTCGATGCCGGTTTGCCACGTTTACTGGCGGATCGGCTCGCGCTCGGCCGCTGAATGGCGCGCGAGAAGATCCTCGTCATCAAACCGAGCTCGCTCGGTGACGTTGTGCACGCGTTGCCGGCGGTGGCGGCAGTGCGCGATGCGCATCGCACGGCTGAGATCACCTGGTTGATTAATCCAGAGTGGGCGCCGCTGTTGCGCGGAAATCATGACATCGATCACGTGCACATTTTCCCGCGCGGGCAATTCCGCGGTTTCGGCGCGGCCAGGCATTTGCTGCCGTGGCTTCGCAGAACGAGGCGCCTCCGGCCCGATGTGGCGCTAGATTTCCAGGGATTACTGCGCAGCGCCGTGATCGCGAAATGCAGCGGCGCCCAAAAAATCCTCGGCCTGAGCGATGGCCGCGAAGGCTCGCGTCTGTTCTACAACGAGATCGCGCGGGTGGATCGCAAAGAGCACGCGGTGGATCGTTACCTGAAGCTGGCGCAGCTTTTCGGCGCAGACATCGATCAGCCCCTGCGATTTGCGTTGCCGACCGGCGATGGTTTGCCGCGTTTTGATTCGTTGCCCGGCTTCGTGGTGCTGCATCCGTACGCGCGCGGGCAAAAAAAATCGCTCGCCCGATCGGTCGTCATCGAATTTTGCCGTCAGCTCGCGCCGGCGCGCGTCGTTCTCGTCGGCCAGTCGCGCCGCCGTTTATCGCCGCCAGAAAATTGCGTGGACTTGACGAACCGAACCACGCTGCTCCAGCTGGTCTGGCTCATTCGCAACGCCAGCTATGTCATCAGTGTGGACAGCGGGCCGATGCACATCGCGGCGGCGCTCACGCCCAACCTCGTGTCCATTCACACATGGAGCGACCCGCGCCGAGTCGGCCCCTACAACGCCGTGGCCTGGGTTTGGAAAAACGGCAAACTGCTGCGCGTAGCGGAGCTGGACGCGACAACTGACCTTCGCCGAGGCAGAAGGTTCCGCCGCGATGATGTCTCACCGGTGGCAGAGCTCGCTCTGCGAACGCTGGCGGCGAACGCCACAATTTAGCCTTTGCTCAATTTTCGCTGCTGCAAGATGAGTTGCGCCAGCTCGAGATCAGGCGCGAACGTTATTTTCATGTTTTCCTCCTCGGCCGGCACGATCATCACCTTTATGCCGAGCATCTGTACGGCCGAAACTTCGTCGGTAATTTCTAACGACTCGCGATCGACTCGGTCATACGCAGTGAGCAACGTCTGGTGCGCGAAAACCTGCGGCGTTTGCATGGCGAAAACAGCAGCGCGATCAATTGAGCCCGTCACGAACCGCTGAGCATCGGCCGTTTTCAGCGTGTCCGTTACGGCGCGGGCAAGCACAGCAGCGCCGTACTTTTCTGCCGCGGCAAAAACCCGCGCTATCTCCTCGGCACAGATTAATGGCCGGGCGGCGTCATGGACGGCGACAAACTCCGCTGCTTCGTCCATGGCGGCCAGACCTGCACGCACTGAGTCCTGTCGCCGTGCTCCTCCAGGTACTACGGCGTGAACTTTAGGGAACTTTGCCGCGAGCGAGCGGAGTTGTTCGATTTTCGCCGGCTGCGCGACAAGGACGATTTGGTCAACGCATGCCGCCGCCTCGAACGCCGCGATCGTGTGCTCGATGACCGGACGGCCTGCAATCTCCGCGAAGAGTTTGTCAAACCCAACGCGCCTACTGCTGCCGGCAGCAACGATGAGCGCGTTCAGCCTCAACGGTTCAACTCCACGTACTTAAGTACAAGTACTCACGTACTCAGTTGCCGTTGTACTTCTGTGCTCAAGGTCTTGCCGTCGGTGCGACCGGCGACTTTCGTCTGCAACGCTTTCATGACGACGCCCATTTGTGCGCGGGATGTAGCGCCCGTGTCGCGAATTGTCTCCGCCACAATTTTCTGCAACTCATCCGTACTCAGCGCCTGCGGCAGATAGGTAGTTAGCACGGCGATTTCCGCTTTCTCTTTCTCGACCAAATCGCTCCGCCCGGCCTTCTCGAAGCTCTCGATCGAATCCTGCCGCTGTTTCACTTGTTTGCGGATCACGCTGATCACCTCCGAGTCATCCAGCTGGGCGTCAGCGCCGCCTTTCTCGATCGCTGCGTTCTTGAGCGCAGCCTTGAGCATTCGCAGAACGCTCAAGCGGGTCGCATCTTTCGCGCGCATCGCATCCTTGAGGTCGGCATCGATTTGCGTTTGCGACGGCATTTGGAATGCAATCGTAGGTGGCGCGTTGCCGGCGCGCAAGCGAGGCGCGACAGCGTGCCGTGGCGCGCTCGTGAGTTTCAGCTATGGTCCGTTCATGCCGGCTGAAGTTGCGAACATCGACGCACAAGATCTAAAGAAGCGAACCGACGAGCTGCGGAGGTTTCTTTGACATCGACAAACTTCAGGAGCAACTAGGCGCACTCGAGGCGCAAATGAGCGCGCCCAATTTCTGGGACAATCGCGAGCGCGCCCAGGCCGACGTCGAAGAAGTTTCGCGGCTGAAATCGCTGCTCAATCCATTTCGCGAGCTCGAGCGCGAGATCGCGGATTTCGAGGCGCTGGAGCAATTAGCGGAAGAAGAAAACGAGCCGCACGGGCGGGCCGAGGCCGAGCGCGAGCTGGCCCGAGAACACGAGCGGCTGGCGCAGAAAGTTTCCGAGTTTGAGCTGCGGCAGTTTCTTTCGGGCGAAAACGACAGCGCAAACGCCTTTGTCACGATTCACTCCGGCGCGGGCGGCACGGAGTCGTGCGATTGGGCGGACATGCTGCTACGGATGTACCAACGCTGGATCGAGCGCAGCGGGTTCAAGTCGCAGGTGGTGGATATCCAGACCGGCGAAGAAGTGGGGATAAAATCGGTCACGCTGCTGGTGACTGGAGAATTTGCCTTCGGCTACCTGAGTACCGAGCGCGGCGTGCACCGGCTGGTGCGCATCTCGCCGTTCGATGCGAATAAGCGGCGGCATACATCCTTTGCCAGCGTGGACGTGGTGCCGGAGATCGCCGAAAGCGCGCCGATCGAAATCAATTCGGCTGACCTGGAGGTCGGTACTTACCGCAGCGGCGGCAAAGGCGGTCAAAACGTTAACAAAGTGGAAACAGCAGTGCGCATCGTCCATAAGCCGACAGGAATCGTGGTCGCCTGTCAGGCCGAACGGAGCCAGGGGCGTAACCGCGATCTCGCGTTAAAAATGCTCAAGGCGAAACTTTACGAGTTGGAACAGGACAAGAAGCGGGCCGAGATGGACCGGCAGTACGGCGAAAAGGGCGACGTCGCCTGGGGCAGCCAGATTCGCTCCTACGTCTTCCAGCCGTATCAAATGGTGAAGGACCACCGCACCGGGGCGGAGACGAGCAACGTGCAGGCGGTCATGGACGGCGACCTGGACATGTTCATCCAGGCGAAATTGCGCGGACAACGAGCGGGCAAAAACGACACCCGAGCTAACGACCTCTAAGTACAGCCGTCAGGGCGAGAGATCGTAAACTTCGACAAGCGCGTTGCCGGTCGTGTTGTTCACGCCTCGCACCAGCGCGGTGTAATTTCCCGGAACAAGCGTTTGCTGAACAGCCGATTCCCGCGGGTCTGGCGGCGAGTAACCTTCCGCCTGGATGGTCGAAGCTTCCGGGCTTTGCTGCCAGTCGTCGTTCGCCTCGATGAGATTGCCGTTGCCATCGCGCAACTCCAGCGTGGGATCGGCCAGAACATTGCTGGTGCCGTACTGCGCGAGTGTCGGCCCAAGCGCGCGAACGACTACGGTCTTGCTCGCGTTCCCACCGACCACAATGCCGCCGATAAGAATGTCGCTGCCGAGGCCCACTGGGCCGCGTGTGGAGACATTGCCCAGACGGCTGCTCGAAGCGCGCAGATCGTAAACTTCGAAGAGCGCGACACCGGTCTGCGCGGGCTGATTGGCATCGGAGTACGACTGCACAATGCAGGTGTAGTTGCCGGGATTGAGGGTGACAAACACGGCAGACTCGCGGCTGTTCGGCGGGTCGCGATGGTAGCTCGCAATGGTGGAGGCGTCGGAGCTGGTGAACCAATCGTCATTAGATGCCACGAGGTTGTTATTAGAATCGTAAACATCGATCACAGAATCATTCAGCGCGTCGGTGACTCCGTAGCTGGCGAGCGTGTAGGCCAGGCTCCGCACCACCAGCGTGGCCGGCTGTGATCCTTGCACCTGAAAGCCGCCGATGAGCACGTTGTCTCCCGTGCTGGTGACGCCGCGGGTGGAGATGTCCATGAGTACGTTGCCCGGCGGAATCACCTGGTAAGCCGGTCCCGAGCCGTAGATCGCGTGCACACCGTTGATGTCGTCCTGCTGCACGGTATCGATATCGCTCACCCGCGAATTCATGATGGCGACGACGTGCTGCGGCGGGTTGGCCTGGTCTGGATGATCAAGGCCGAGGGTGTGGCCGAATTCGTGAATGGCGACACGACGGAAATCCAGTACTCCGTTCGACCAAAGCGGCCCGCGGTATGAGTCCCAGTTGTAATCCTTGCTATTAAATAGCGTGTCGGTTTCCTCCATGTTGCCGCTGCGGTAGCTCAAAAGGGTGACCGCAAGCGTACCCGAACCCCAATCCTGCGTGAAAACCTTGGTGGAAAATTCCACCGACATCTCGTCGTCACCCTGCGCTGGCGGTACGGGCGAATTCATTACCCAGCTAAACTGGAGATGAGCCAGGTACTGGTTCCAGATGCTAAGAGCAGCTGTTGCGACCTGGTTAAAAGAGGTGGAACCATCCGACAACAGACGCGAACCGCCGAGGGAGAGTTGCATGACGACGGTGCGGTCTTTCACCCACGCCACTGGAATGGATTGGCCGGGAACCGAGCTCGTGTCATACTCGCGGACGTAGCCGAAGGCGGAAGATGCGATCGTGACCAGGATGGCGGCAAGAAGGCGTACTTTCACTGAGCGAGATTTTGCGGATATAACCGGAAAACTCATGAACAGTTGCAGGTTTTTATAGGCTGTAAGCGGTACCGCTCGTCATAATTGCCGGTAGAGTACCGGCGGCAGCAGGCCAGACAGGCAATCGCCCTCCGGATACGCCGCACACGCGGAAACTCCTCCCCGCAATGTCCACAGCGATAAACGTACCGGCGCACAAAGCGGCGCGCGGGCAGCGGCAGTTTGTGGCAGGCGGGCTCGCCCGGAATACCCAGATCGCTGCACGCCTGCCGCCATTCTTTCCCGTGCGGGAGAATGCGTCGGCGCCGCGCACGGTGTTGCGCCAAAAGATGCGCCAGCTCGTGCCGCACGGTCCGTTCGATTTCTGCATGCCCGAAGGCTCGCAGCGCGGGGTTCAGGATGATGCGCAACCGCGCGGGCTCAGCGCGACCGACAGTCGTGCGCATACGCCGGTTCCACGAAACGCGAACGCGCCCGGCAAGCTGCGGCTCGCCCGTTCCGCGCAAGAGCGCGGCGGCAAGCTCCCGCAATTCGCCGGCGGAAGGGAGCGACGGCGCAACAAAGCAAAATTCCAGCTGGTTGAAGGGCGACGCTCTCCTTTCCATGCGGAACGGCTGCGTTGCTCCAGGCGGCGAGCGTGAATTTTCGCAGTTCTGCATCTCCAGCCGAGCGAACCTGATCAAACCGGGCGTGTCATTGAAGTGAACGCGACGGCTCTCCGTTCGTCTCCGCGAACTCGGCAGTGACACGCGGACGACGCCATTCTGCCGCCTGTACTTTGTCGGGCATCGCCGTTGCCCGAGCGACGATCGCCTCCACGATTTTCGCCGTCGCCGTTATTTCGTTCAGGGTGCTGAATTTTCCGAGCGAAAACCGGACGGCCGATTTCGCGATCTCCATCGGCAAGCCCATCGCGAGCAAGACGTGGGACGCGACGACGCTGCCGACCATGCACGCGGAGCCGCTGGAGGCACAGACCCCTTCCAGGTCGAGCGCCATTAGCATTGTTTCGGAATCGAGCTGCGGAAAACTGACATTCAACGTGTTCGCGAGCGAGCGCCGCAAATCGCTGTTACAGATCGCTTCAGGAACACGAGCCGAAATCTCCCGCCACATCTCATCCCGCAGCTCGCGTTCGCGCGCCTGGTCACCGAGCGCGTCTTGCAAAACGAATTCCGCTGCTGCTGCCATTCCAGCAATTGCGGCAACGTTCTCGGTGCCAGGCCGCCGCTGGTTTTCCTGTGCCCCGCCGAATTGCATCGGCTCAATCGCCACTCCGCTTCGCAGAAATAATAAACCAGCGCCTTTAGAGCCGTAAAACTTGTGCGCGGCGAAGCTCGCCCCATCAACTAACGAGATGTTGACGTGTACTTTGCCAAACGATTGCACCATGTCGCTGTGCAAAAGTACACCGCGCTCTCGCAAGAGTTGTGAGATCTCGTCGAGCGGCTGAATTACGCCGGTCTCGTTATTCGCCTGCATAATCGAGACCAGCGCGGTGTCATCGCGGATTGCGCCGCGGAGTTGATCCAGATCGATTGCCCCTGCTTCCGAAACGTCGAGCCACGTCACTTCGAATCGCTCACGTTTGGCCAGGTACTCAATCGCGTTCAGCACTGCGTGATGCTCTGCGCGGCAGGAGATAATGTGCCGCCCGCGCGGGGCACGACTCCGCGCCAATCCCAAGATGGCAAGATTGTTCGATTCCGTGCCGCCGCTTGTGAAAATCAGCTCATGCGGTTGCGCGCCGAGCAGATCGGCGAGCCGGTCACGCGCGGCGTCGATTGCGGCGCGCGCTTCGCGTCCGGCGCAATGGACGCTGGAAGCGTTGCCGAACTTTTCGTCAAGAAACGGCAGCATGGCCTTGCGCGCTTCTGCGCACAGCGGCGTGGTCGCGTTGTAATCGAGGTAAATCATGCGTGAGAATGGCCGGTTTCCCGATCAGCCCGTGAGCGTTTAGCGAGAATGTGCAGTTGCGTTTCCTCATAGGACACGAGCGAATCTGGCGGCACGCTCTGCACGAGAAAAACATTTCCGCCGATGGTGCTGCGCGCGCCAATGACGGTGCGGCCGCCGAGTACGGTGGAGTTCGGGTAAATGGTGACGTCGTCTTCGAGAGTGGGGTGACGTTTGCCGCCCTTCCTGATCTTGCCTTCGTTGTCCTTTTCGAAGCTGCGCGCCCCGAGCGTTACGCCATGGTACAGCTTCACGCGCGAGCCGATCACCGTCGTCTCGCCGATAACAACGCCGGTGCCGTGGTCGACAAAAAAATGCGAGCCGATGGTCGCGCCGGGATGAATATCGATGCCGGTGCGGCTATGCGCCCACTCCGTCATGATGCGAGGGATAAGTGGCAGATTTTTTAAGTACAGCTCGTGCGCCATGCGCTGAATAGCGATGGCTTCCAGCGCGGGGTAAGCCAGGATTATTTCCTCGTAGCTTTTCGCGGCCGGATCGCCTTCATATGCGGCGTCAATGTCGGTCCAAAGCATTTTTCGCAGCGCGGGCAGCTGCGCGATGAACGCGCTGAGCAATTCGTCTGCGCGTGTTTCCGTCGCGGTATCGGGCGGGAATTGGCCGAGGCTTTTGCAGAACTCGGGCTTGAGCAGCGTTTGTAAGTGGCGCAGCCGCGCGACCGTGACTTCAGGCAAATCTCCCGAGCGCACAAGCGGCTCTCCGCGAAATCCCGGGAACATGAGGCTCATCAATTCCGCGCAGGCGTCATCGACGGCGGCGCGGGAAGGCAGAATGGCGGCGGCGGCGAGGTAATTTATCCCACCATCCTCGGCATAAGTTTGGAGTAACTCCTCCGCGCCGGTGCGTCTGCTCGCTTCCACTGGTGAACTATGCCGCTGCTCTGCGGTGGTGAAAAGTTAGCGGCAGATGTTTTTGGATAAAACACGACCGCGGTTTTGCTCGTTCCCGATTCACAAGAAAGCGGGCGCTCTCTGCGTGCGCTGCAAATAGAGGGCACGTTCCGCCAACCAAAAAGCAGAAAGGGGAATACATGAACAAGACAGTACTTAGCATCGCGTTAGTGATAGCGGCTCCGTTTGCCTGGGGGCAAACGACCTCAGAGACAACGACCTCAACCACTGCAGGAAATGACACTACGTCGACCACCACAACGACGACGACCGCTGATGGCAGCATCACCGAGTTTACGCCGGGCAGCACTATTGTGCTTAAGGAATCGAGCGGCCCACGCACGTATCACTTCGGCAAAAAAGTCGTTTACGTGACCAAGAGCGGCAAAGTACTCGATGAAGAGGCGGTCAAGAGCCAAATCAAAGTCGGCGTGCCAGTAACGGTGCATTACACCGGGACGGGTGACGACATGATGGTGGACCGCGTCGTTGTCGACGAAGATTGAGATTGGTTAGCTAACTAACGAATTTCGGCAATTCAACCCGCTCGCGTGGACTAGATCCCGCGAGCGGGTTTTTTTTGGGCTGGAGTTTCGACGCTTCATATCGAGCAAAACCGAGACATCTCTGATTATCTCCTTCGCAACTGATCAGAGATTCCTCGGCTGTGCTTCGCTCCGCTGGGAATGACAAAAGACGAGTGATTGCGCGGGCCGCATTTTTCGGCACGCTCAGTCCATGCCCGCTGGGCCAGCCGTCAAGCGCTTCGATCTTTCCGTCCTGATGTCGGACGAATTGCGCGCTTTTCTCGCCGGCACGCACTCCGATCCATTCCGCATTCTCGGCCCGCATCGGGTACGCGATGACCTTGTCATCCGCGTTTTCCGGCCCGACGCGCGCGAGGTCATGGTCGAGCTCGACGATGGCCGCAGAACGCGTGCTGATCGAATTCACGGGGACGGCTTGTTTCAGGCAGCAGTGCAAAACGCCGGCCGTGACACGCCTTACATGCTCGCTATTCGCCCGCCGGACGGAAGCGAGCAGCGCACGCGAGACCCGTACTCATTCGGCGTCATTATGGGCGAGATGGACCTGCACCTTTTCGGTGAAGGCAATCACTGGAAACTTTATGAAAAATTCGGCGCACACCTCCGCAAGATCGGCGATGCCACGGGCGTGTACTTCGCCGTCTGGGCGCCTAACGCGCAGCGCGTGAGCGTCGTAGGCGATTTCAATGGCTGGGATGGCCGTGTGCATTGCATGCGCAAGCTCATCGGCAGCGGTGTCTGGGAATTGTTCATCCCGGGCGTGCGCGAAAATGCGCATTACAAATTCGAGCTGCGTACGCACACCGGCGCGCTCTTGTTGAAAAGCGATCCGTTCGCGTTCTTCAGTCAGCATGGGAAGGAAACGGCGTCGCTGGTTTACGATCTTGGCCGGTTCCAGTGGAGTGACAGCGACTGGATGGAAACGCGCCGGAGCAAAAACCTGCCGCAAACGCCCATTAGTATTTACGAAGTACACCTCGGCTCGTGGCGGCGCAGATTGGAGGAAGATAACCGGCAGCTCAGTTATTTGGAACTGGGCGACGCCCTCATTCCGTACGTGTCGGAAATGGGTTACAGCCACATCGAGCTCCTGCCTGTCGCCGAGCATCCCTTCGAAGGCTCATGGGGTTACCAGGTCACCAACTACTACGCGCCTACTTCGCGCTTCGGTACACCCGACGAGTTCCGCAATTTCATCGACCGCTGTCATCGCGCCGGCATCGGCGTGATCATGGATTGGGTGCCGGCGCATTTCCCGAAAGACGCGCACGGGCTGGCTGAGTTCGACGGCACCGACCTTTACGAGCACATGGACCCGCGCCAGGGCGAACACCAGGATTGGGGCACGCTCATTTATAACTTCGGCCGAAATGAAGTACGCAATTTCCTCATCGCCAACGCACTCTTCTGGCTGGACAAGTACCACATCGATGGGCTGCGCGTGGATGCTGTCGCGTCGATGCTTTATCTCGACTACTCGCGCCAGCCGGGGCAATGGATCCCGAACAAGTTCGGCGGCCGCGAAAACCTCGAAGCCGTCGCTTTCCTGAAACGGTTCAACGAAGTCTGCTACGAGCGTTTTCCCGGCATCATGACCATCGCCGAGGAATCAACCGCCTGGCCTGGCGTGACCAGGCCGACCTATCTCGGTGGACTCGGCTTCGGCTTTAAATGGAACATGGGCTGGATGCATGACTTTCTCCATTACATGGAGCTCGATCCGGTGCACCGGCGTTATCATCAGGGCAGCATCACCTTCTCGCTACTCTACGCCTTCACCGAGCATTTCATCCTTGTACTCAGCCACGATGAAGTCGTGCATGGAAAGAAATCGCTCCTCAGCAAAATGCCGGGGGACGAATGGCAGAAGTTCGCCAACCTGCGCATGTTTTACGCGTGGATGTTTGGTCACCCCGGTAAGAAGCTGCTTTTCATGGGCGGCGAGATCGGCCAATGGCGCGAATGGAACCACGATAAACAACTCGATTGGTATCTCCTCGATTCGCCCTTGCACGATGGTCTGCGGCGCCTGATCCAGCACCTGAACCATCTGTACAAGACAGAGCCGGCGCTCTTCGATCTAGATGACTCATACGACGGCTTCGAGTGGATCGATTTCAGCGACGCCGCGAACAGCGTGGTAAGTTTCATGCGCAAATCGCGCGGCGGCGACGTCATCATCTTCATCGTTAATGGCACGCCGGTGGTGCGCTACGAGTACGCCGTCGGTGCGCCTGGCGCGGGTTACTACCGCGAGATCATCAACACCGACGCGCAGACTTACGCTGGGACGAACATTGGCAACCTGGGTGGGATGACCGCAACCAACGAACCGCAGCATGGCCGCTCCTATTCGGTCAAAGTTAATCTGCCGCCGCTCGCGTGCGTGGCATTAAAACAAGAAGCCCACGCGCCAGATGCGGCCCCTGTAGCGGCGGTCTATGACCGCCCAAACGTGCACGCAACAGGCGGCGTATGACCATTCAAACGCGCTCGCCGCGCCTGCGCAGACTTGATCGCACGTTCGCCCGAGTACCCATCTACTACATCACCGCCTGCACGCACAATCGCCGGCTGCTTTTGAATAATGCCGACGTGCATGACACGTTTGTCCACTTCGCGAGAGAAGCCGCAAACCGCGGCGCCTGGGTCGGCGCTTACGTCCTCATGCCCGATCATCTTCATCTATTCGTCGGGTTCGATGAGCAGCGGATGAACATCTCGAGCTGGGCAAAATCGCTCAAGAACACGCTTTCAAAAGCAATGCGACTCCAAGGCATTCCCTCGCCGCATTGGCAGAAAACTTTCTTGGATCACGTTCTGCGCAGCGAAGAATCGTATGAGTCCAAGTGGTCGTATGTTCGCGAGAATCCCGTGCGAGGCGGCTTGGTGAAACGCTGGAAGGATTGGCCATATGTCGGTGAAGTGCACGATCTTCCCTTCGCGTAGATCCGGCGGTCATAGACCGCCGCTACAGCGCACATTGGATCTAATCTCCGTTTAAAAAGCGTCAATTCCGCCGCCCATCGTCCGGATTTACTACCGACAAGTTGCCACCCCGTGTAGCGCCGGGATATGACCGCCGAACGCCGGCCGAAAAAACTTTATGGTATCCCGCGGAATACTTGCTCAACGGGGCGGCGGCTTACTGCATGGACAAACGCGAAAAAGATTGTTGCTCCCGTCCCGGCAAATTGCTAGTCTGCGCCCCAACTCAGCCCACTGCTATGAAAACTTCACGCCAGTCCGCATTTACATTAATCGAAATGCTCGTCGTCATCTCGATTATTGCGATCCTCGCCGCCTTCGCTGTGCCTGCGCTCACGAGCGCGCTCACGAAGGGGCAATTAACAGGCACAATGAACAATGCGCGACAGCTTTACCTCGCCGGTTACCAAATGGCCCTCGATGGAAGTACCAACTCAGATCCTACTCTTTCCTGGCCGGGCGACGACGCCACTTTAACGACGATGTCGGCATACATGAGCAGGCTTGTTGCTAACAACTATCTCAAGCCAGGAGACGTATCGAAGTTGCTGAGCGGTCCGGGCGCTAGTGTAACTGCGACTGCGCAAACCAGTGGCAACCAAACGACCGTCACATTAGCTGCGGTGCAACCGAATACGAAGGGGGCGCTGAAGGTTTACCGGGTTCAGGACGTCGATCCCGCGAATGTAATTTTCTGTGTCAGCTCGAATTACGACTATAACAAAACTCTTCCCGGCAGCTATGCGTCAGTGCCATACGGCACAAAGGGTTTTGTTGTTCAACGAAAAGGTGGAGACGCATCGGTTCTCCATGACAATCAGGCGACATCAGCGAACTACACGCCTGGTCCCCAAGCTTGGATGACGCTTGTTGGTTTGCCAACTGGTTCTGGGAACGCCACCCAGCCTCCGGCATCCGAGCCGTCAGGTTCTGTCCTGACATTCCCGTAAACTCTGATAAACTTGTATGAAACGGCAGCTGGTCTCCCAGGCGCCGTTTGGTGTTCTGCCATTCCGAGCGGAGTCGAGGAATCTCTGATTGTTTTTTCGTTGCACGAGAGATGTCTCTGTTGCGCTTTGCTTCAGTCGGCATGACAGAGCGCATGCGGCGCACGACCGCTCTGCCGGCGTGCGACGATTTCGGTCGCGCCGTCACCTGCCTAAGACTTGGGAACTAAATTCGCCGTCCCGCACACGCGTGCGCACGCGATCGCCAGGCGGGACGTCGCCGACGGAACTCACGATTTCGCCGTTCTCCTGCATGGTGATACTGTAGCCGCGCTGTAGCGTGGCGTCTGGCCCGAGGACAGCGAGGATTTTTGCCGCGCGCTCGAATTGTTTGCGTCGGGTAAGGAGCGCGGCCGCGGCGCAATTTGGCAGCCGCGGCGCGAGGCTGTCGAGCTGCTGCTTGCGCGCGGCGAGCTCTCGCGAGGGATCGTGACGCCGCAGTTGCATGGCCGCTTCCGCCAGACGCACACGTGCATTGGCTGTCGTCTCCTCAGCGCGACGCA
This sequence comes from Verrucomicrobiota bacterium, assembly GCA_019244415.1. Taxonomy (GTDB): domain Bacteria; phylum Verrucomicrobiota; class Verrucomicrobiia; order Chthoniobacterales; family UBA10450; genus AV69. Next base: position 30,631 of record JAFASN010000029.1, read on the forward strand.
AGAGCGTTTCGCGCCGCCAATCGACCTGCTGCGTCGCTTCCTGCAGGCGCGCGCGCAATTCGCGCCCGAGCGCGCGCTCTGAGTACGAGCGGAGTCGCGCCTGCTCGTGCGCGACAAAGTTGCGAATTACGCGCTGGATGCAATTCGTTAGCTCGCTGACCCTGCGTTCGAGTTCCCCGGCATCCGACACGATCAATTCCGCGGCCGCGCTCGGAGTGGGCGCACGCAAATCAGCCACGAAATCGGCGATGGTAAAATCGATCTCGTGTCCGACGGCGGACACGACCGGCAGCGCTGACGCCGCAATCGCGCGCGCGACGATTTCCTCATTGAACTCCCAAAGGTCTTCGATGCTGCCGCCCCCTCGGGTGAGTACGATGAGGTCGAGCGGACGGACGTGCTCCCGCGCCTGCCTGACGAATGTGTTTAATTCGTGAATGGCCGCCGCGATTTCTGTCGCCGCGCCGACGCCCTGCACGCGCACGGGACTGATGAGAATCTCGAGCGCCGGCGCGCGCCGTCGCAGTACGTTAAGCATGTCGCGAATGGCCGCGCCTGCCGGCGAAGTGATGATGCCGATGCGCCGCGGAAATCTCGGCAGCGGTTTCTTGCGCGCCGACTCGAAAAGCCCTTCCGCTTCGAGCTTGCGTTTCAGCGCCTCGAATTTCGCCTGAAGTAGGCCGAGCCCGCGCGGCTGGACAATTTCGACGCTAAGCTGGTACTGCCCGCGCGCTTCGAAGACCGTCACATTGCCGTAAACCTGCACTTGCGCGCCGTCGGCCAGCCGCTGCCGCAGCGACACCATCGCGCTCCGGAAAATCACGCAGGCGATCGCCGCCCGGTTGTCTTTCAGAGTGAAGTACTGATGCCCGCTCGGCAGCTTGCGATAGTTCGACACTTCGCCCTGTACCCAAACCGCACCAATGCGCGCCTCGAGAAGCGAGCGGATGTT
>JAFASN010000106.1 GCA_019244415.1 Verrucomicrobiota bacterium
AAATCTGCGGCTCACGCCCGGCGACCAGCTGCGAAAAATCTTGTCACCGCTGCCCCGGCAAATAGACGCTGCGGGAATTTTTCTGGCTGGCTGCGCCACAGAAGATGATCGTGCGCTGTTACTCGCGCTGGCTAACGAGATCTGGCCAAACGCATCCATCGCAGTTGGCAGCGACCGCGAGGCTGGGATGGCCGCGTGCCTGGGCAACGGCGACGGCATCGTGGTCAACGCTGGCACGGGCTCTTCGGTGACCGGCCGGCGCGGAGAGCAGATCGAGCGGGCCGGCGGCTGGGGCCACATTCTGGGCGACGCTGGTGGCGCGTACTTTGTCGCCATTCGCGCCCTCCGTGTGATTTTGCGCGATTACGATCTCGGACGGGAAAACCGCACGTTCGCGGCCAGCGTCTTGTCGAGCTTATCGCTGCGAAATTTCGATGAGCTGGTGCGCTGGGCAAAAACCGCGGGGAAAACGCAAATCGCGGCGCTTGCGCCGGTGGTATTTCGCGCGGCGGCAGAAGGGGACCAGGCACTGGAGCGGGTGATCGCGGCGAGCGCGACGGCGCTTGCTGATTTCGCCGCCGCAGTCGCGAGCCGGCTCCAACTCGCCGCGCCGGAAGTGGTACTGATGGGCGGAGTTTTCGAGCAGCAGCCCTCGTATGTGGAACGATTTCGAGCGGGATTGCACCAGCACTTGCCCAATGCGGCCGTCGCCTTGAGTACGACCCCGCCGGAGCTCGGTGCGGCATGGTTGGCGAGGGGCGACGCCGTTTTCAGCGGTGCCGTCGAACTGAGATCAGAATTGTCATGGAGTACTGAATCGCCGAATACCCGTTCCGAAAACCTCGATGAGCTCACGCCGATCGAGCTCGTCGAGCTTTTCCTCTTGGAGGAGCGCGCGGTGGAAAACGCATTGCGCTCGGGTGCGGATGAGCTCGCGCGCGCGATCGAGCTCGCGAGCGTCGTACTCGGAAACGGCGGCCGCGTTTTCTACGTGGGCGCGGGAACGAGCGGCCGTCTCGGCGCGCTGGATGCGGCGGAAATTCCGCCGACGTTCGGCATGCCCGCGGAAGCGATGCAGGCAATCATCGCCGGCGGAGTGGAGGCATTGCAACACAGCGTGGAAGGGGCGGAAGACGATGGTATGGCGGGCGCAGCTGCGATAGAGGCAAAGGCAATCGGCGCGCGCGATCTCGTCATCGGGATTTCAGCGAGCGGCGGAGCGGCATTTGTACTAAAGGCCTTGCAGCGCGCGCATCAGCTTGGCGCAAAGACAATCCTGCTGACCTGCAACAGGCATCATCATGCCTCCGCGGTGACGAACTTGGTCATCGTTCTGCCAACCGGTCCGGAAATTATCGCCGGCTCGACGCGCCTCAAGGCCGGCACCGCGACGAAAGTGGCCCTCAATATCATCAGTACCGGCGCGATGATTCAGCTCGGCCGGGTTCGTGGCAACCTGATGATCGATCTCCGGCCTACAAACACGAAATTGCAAGCGCGTGCCGTCCGTATCGTCGGGCAACTGAGCCGTTGCGATGAGGCAACAGCGCGCCGGCGGCTCGAGAGCACAGGGTGGAACGTGCGCGCCGCGCTAAAAGAATAAGCAGAATAAGCGCACTTCGCGGCTCCGTTTCGAACAAAAGGGTAACCTCAACCAAAGGAAATCGTTATGCTCTGGACTATCTTTGTTATTCTTCTCGTGCTCTGGCTGCTCGGTCTGGTCAGCGGCTATGCCTTGGGCGGCTTCATTCACATTCTTCTCGTGATCGCCGTCGTGATTCTGATCATCAACCTGATCGGCGGCCGCAGAACGTTATAGCGATGCGCCCGCTCGGGATCGTCGGCATCATCCTTATCATCGTCGGGATCATCGGTTTCGCCTTTGGCGGGCTGAATTGGTCCACGAAGAAGAAAGACGCGCAGCTCGGTCCTGTCGAAATTTCGCACAACGAGAACCACGGGTTTGCCGTGCCGCCGCTTCTGAGCGGAATTCTCGTTGTCGGCGGAATTGTGATGGTGATCGCCGGCGCGCGGAGTACGTAGGCGGGCGACGGCAATTCTTCTAGCGGCATGGACGCGGTGCATGTCGTCTGCCCGAAGTGCAATGCCGTTAATCGCGTTCCGCCGCAGCGCCTGGCAGAGGGCGCGAAGTGCGGTAAATGCAGCGCTCCGCTGTTTGACTCACATCCGGTTGAGCTAACGACCAGCAGCTTCCAGAGCCAGATCACGCGGAATGATCTGCCGGTACTTGTCGATTTTTGGGCGCCGTGGTGTGGGCCTTGCCGGATGATGACGCCGGCGTTTGAAGCGGCTGCGGCCCAGCTCGAGCCGGAGTTCCGGCTGGCGAAGTTGAACACCGAAAGCGAGCCTGCTATCGGCACTCAATTTAACGTCCGCAGCATTCCGACACTTATTCTATTCAGAGGCGGCAGCGAGATTGCGCGGCAGCCCGGCGCGATGACGAATCCGGCGCAGATCGCCGCGTGGGCGCGAGCGCACGCCTGAGGTGTGGAGGCGGCTGTCCGCCCCGCTGCGGAAGATTTTCCAAGTACGGCTGAGGACAGCCGCCGCTACATCGCTTTAAGTACGGCGAATGTTTTGCTTCCCTTGCGATCGAGGTACAGCAACACGCCTCGCTTGGGATCCGATTTGCTCAGCGCGTCGCGAAATGATTTCACGTCGTTGACTGGTTTGCCGTCTACCTCGGTGATCACATCTTCGCGCTCGATTCCCTGTGTTCCGGCGATGCTGTTTTCGGCGACATCAGTGACGATGACTCCGCGCGCCTCGCCGAGGTGAAGCCGGTCGGCCATCTCCGGCGTAATATCCTGCACCTGTAACCCAAATTTCCCGGTACTTTCCGGCGCCGCAGGGTTAGGCCGGGCGCTCTGGTTCGAGGCCTGCGAGACCTCGCCAGGCAGCTCGCCGGTAGCGACGGGAATTTCCATCTGCTGGCCTTTACGCCAAACCGTCAGTTTCACGGTTTGGCCGATCTTCTTCTTCAAAATCTCATGTTGTAACTGTGTGTCAGTGGTTACAGGAGTGCCGTCCACCTTCGTGATCACATCGAGCGGGCGCAGATCGCTTTTGTTCGCCGGCGCGTCGGCCATGATCGTGCTGACGACAACGCCCTTGTCCACGCCTTTCACCAGCTCACGTGTGGCGGGATCATCACCAAGCGTCTGAATTTGAATCCCCAGCCAGGGTCGCAGAATCTTTTTTCCCGACACGAGCTGGTCGCCGATCTCTTTCGCGAGATTACTTGGAATGGCGAAGCCAAGGCCCCGGTTCAGCCCATTGATCAGCGTGTTCATGCCGATCACTTTGCCGTCGATGTCGCAGAGAGGGCCTCCGGAGTTTCCCGGGTTAATGGACGCGTCCGTTTGAATGTACTCAGGAATACTGTAGCCGCCGTTGCTGATCAGTTTCGTGCGGCCTTTCCCGCTGATCACGCCGTAGGTGAACGTGTAATCGAGCTTGAAAGGCGCGCCGATGGCGAACGCGAACTGCCCCACCCGCACCGCGTCACTGTCACCGAGCTGGACGACGGGCAAATTGGTTGCGTCAATCTTAACCACGGCAATGTCGGTCTTGTCGTCGGTCCCGGCCACTTTGCCCTGGAACTCGCGGCCGTCTTTCAGCTTAACCGTGATCTGGTCAGCGTCTTCGACCACGTGGTAGTTGGTGAAAATGTAACCATCAGGGCGGACGATGAAGCCCGAGCCTTCGCTCTGGATCGGCTCAAGATTGCGGCGGCGCGGCCGGGGCGAGTCTTTGTCGTCCGGCTGCCCTTGGAAGAAGAGATCGTCGAGACTAAAACCGTCATTGCCCTCATTCTTCTTTGAGACTTCGATAACGACGACGCTCGGAGCGACAAGCTCGAACACGTGGGCGAAGGCGTTGTTGAGCTGGTGCACTACATCTTTGCCCGGCTCGGCCGCGGCCGGTGGTATCGTCGGAGAAGGCGTCGGCGATTGCGCGAAAGCGCTGAGTGGAATGGCGAGAGCGAGGGCGAAAATGAAAGCACGCATGAGAAGCGATTTGGACAGAATGGTAGCACCTGCCGTTCAATGTGGCATTCGTTTGCAAGCACTCGCGGCTCCGGGCGCTGAGGATGTTCACGGTGCGGCGGCACCTGCGTCCTCCTGCTGATCGCGTTCGTCCGGCCCGCTGTTGCTTTGATCACTCGCTGTGTTTTCTTGCCGCTGTGTCTGCCGCGATGCTGCGATTGAGCCGAGTGCTTGCGCTCGTGGCGCTTTGTCAGTTCACCGGCGCGCAATGGATCGGCCTCCAATCTGTCGCCTGGACGCGGATGCTGTTGCAAGAGGCGCCTGGAACGCGCTTCACCCAACTCGTCGAGAAGACATTTGACGGCGCACATCCCTGCCGGCTTTGCAAGCGCATCGATCACGCTCAGGGTACCCAAAAGAAAAGTACGGTCCCGGTGGAGATCGGGAAAATTCCGCTGGTGCGGGGAGGCGGTGCGACGTTGATCGTTTTCACACAGACCTCATCCGGCGCTAATTTCGCCGAAACGTTGGTGCCGGTCCGGTTCGATCAGCCTGATTTTCCTCCGCCGCGATTTTGCTGAGCTGACGCTGCTCCGCTGCGCCGCGCGTGTGCGCGTGCCGTAGCAATCTCGCGCAACCCGAGTGCCGCGATTCTCTCGCGTACTCACATTCAGGAGGAATTCTCATCAAAAATTTTATCACAATGGTTCTGGCCGTACTTGTCGTCACGGCGGTGCCTTTTACCCGCGCCTGTGATCTGTGTGGCTGTTACACTCCGCAACTCGAGGCGCTGCCGCAGGAAAGCGATGTCACGCCATTCGGCCAACAAGCAATGGCCGCGCACGAGCACCTCGGCGCCTACGCAGCAATCGCCGAGCAATTCACCTACTTCGGCACCGTGCAGGTGGACGGCCGCGAAATCCCGAACACCACCGACCAGCACCTCGACAGCTCAATCACGCAGTTCGTCGCGGGCTACAGCTTGACCGACCGGTTCGACGTTCAGCTCAACGTTCCGTTCATTTACCGCTCATTCCGGCGCCCGGAAGGATTCACCATTGATCAGGGAAATGTTGCCGGTATCGGCGACGTGTCGCTGCTCGGGAAAATCGTTTTGTTCCATTACTCGTCACCGGCCAGCCGCGAGTTCGTGGTGAATGGAAAAAATCCCGTAGCCATTCAGCACCAGCCGGATTTCACGGCGTCGATTGTGGCGCTGGCAGGCGTGAAGTTTCCGACCGGCGACCCGTCGCGAATCAAGGAAGAATTCAGCGAAACGGAAATTCCCGGCGCCCCCTTGAGCGGAATTCACGGCCACGATCTGACGCTCGGCACCGGCTCGTACGACGGCATTTTCGGCGGCCAAGCGTCGCTCCGCTGGAAGAACTGGTTCGCGCAGGCTGACGCACAGTTTACCTGGCGCAGCGACGGCGCGTACGGCTACGGTTTTGCTAACGATTTCTCCTGGAGCGGCGGTCCGGGGTACTATTTTGTGCGGACGCGCAGCACCATTCTTGGCTGCCAGTGTGTTGTTTCAGGTGAGTACAAAGGCCTCGACCGGTTCCGCGGCGACCCGGCCGAAGATACAGGAATCACTTCAGTATTCATTGGTCCGCGGATCGTCGGCGCGCGTGGGCGCGTGAGCGGCGAAATGGCGGCGGAATTTCCGGTACTCATGCAGAACACCGCCCTGCAAGTGGTGCCGGATTATCGATTGCGCGCCGGTTTCGCGCTAAGCTGGTGAATGGCGGAATGGAAGGCGTTGCTGCTGGTTTATCCAAAGCTCGATCTGCGGCTGAACATCGGGCGAAAATGTCAGCGATTTGATCATTGTGCGGCCGAGCAGGAAATCGGCGATGCGCTGCAATCGTTTTCTGGATTCCCCGATCTCGTTCGCGAACTTACTTCGGGAGCGGCGACGATCAGATCGGAAGTCGTCGAAGTTCAGCAGCCGATGCATTCGTTGACAATCCGCGCGCCTAACGAGTTCTGGCCATCACCGAACGATACTCGAGGCGAACTCGACCAATTTGCGCCTGCCGGCAGGTTCGATTCGCTGTTTATCTTCTGGCCGCAGCACGATTTTGCCCGAGGCGATTCCGTGCCCGGTACCGCATGGGGATTGGGAATGGGCGCGAGCGAGTGGAGTAACGGCGCGACCTACGCTGCCGTGGCAAACGCCACCAGTTCCGCGTGGAATGGTGAGGCGCGCGGCGAAGTCTGGCTGCATGAATGGCTGCACGGCGTTTGTCACCATTTCGCGCGGCGCGGCTTCGTCATGCCCGAGCGCGATGCCGATGGCGCGGAGTTGCACGGGTACACGCGCTCGCCCATACACGGCTGGTGCGATTATTACCGCGATCTCATGAGCGGGAATGTGCTGGAAAATGGCCAGAGACTCGGCATTCCGCGCAACGCGTGGGGTTGAGGGATGGACAATCTCCGGCTGTCGGCGAAATTTACTTATGCAAGCGGAAGCGTTCGATCGAGCCCTGCGCGGCCTCTCGCGCCGTGTTCCCTTTCGTGAGTTCCTGGTCGAACTCGTGAGCGGCACGCGATTCGTCATCGAGCACCCGGAAGCGCTGGTGTTTCGGAACGGCACTGCGATTTATATCGATACGAACGGAGATCTCACCATCTTCAATCACCAAGGGGTTAACCGTTTGTCTGACCACAAACCGCCACGGCTCCGCCGCCGCTAGGAAAAATCCTCACCGCCTGCTGCTCCGCACGGCCCGTTGACATTTGATTAACGCCGTTAAGATTTCGTCTCTACAAGCACAGTGAACCTCACTACCGCCCTGGACGACGGGAAAGAGTTCCGCTCATACGCGCCTGGCTACTGGCCGAACATCGCGCCGGAACTCTGGAATGATTGGAAATGGCAGCTCAAGAACCGCGTCACTTCGCTGGCGCAACTCGAGGAGCACCTTCAGGTCGATGAAGGCGAGCGCGCGGGCGTTCTCCTCAGCGGCGATAAGCTCGCGCTCGGCGTCACGCCACATTTTTTTAACCTGATCCCGCGCGACAATCCGGATGATCCCCTGCGGCGCCAGGTGGTTCCGCGCATCGAAGAAACGTGGGCGTCGCCGTATGATATGGCTGATCCGTGCGGCGAGGACTCGCACATGCCGGTGCCCGGGTTGGTGCATCGATATCCTGATCGCGTGCTTTTTTTGGTGACGGACCGCTGCGCGAGTTACTGCCGGTATTGCACGCGGAGCCGGGTCGTCAGTGGCGTAGGCGAACAGGAATTGCACACGGAATTTGAGGCGGCATTCCGCTATTTGGAAACGCACACGGAAGTGCGCGACGTGCTTCTGAGCGGTGGCGATGCATTGCTCTTCAGCGACAGCAAACTCGAGGGAATCCTCAGCCGGTTGCGCGCCATTCCGCACATCGAGTTTCTCCGAATCGGCACGCGCATTCCCATTTTCCTGCCGCAACGCATCACGCCGGAACTATGCTCAATGCTGGCGAAGTACCATCCGCTCTGGATGAGCGTGCACGTCAATCATCCGCGCGAGCTGACAATTGAAGTAAAACAGGCGCTCGAGCGCCTCGCCAACGCCGGCATTCCGCTCGGGAACCAAAGCGTGTTGCTCAAAGGCGTGAATGACAATCTCGAGACGATGAAAACGCTCATCCACAAACTTCTCATGTGCCGCGTGCGTCCGTACTACATTTACCAGTGCGACCTGATCAACGGCTCGTCGCACCTGCGCACATCCGTGGCAAAAGGCATCGAGATCATCGAAGGCCTGCGCGGCCACACCACCGGTTACGGCGTTCCCCAGTACGTCATCGACGCGCCCGGCGGCGGCGGCAAAGTACCGATTAATCCCACTTACGTCCTTTATCATGACAACGAGAAAATCGTCATCCGTAACTACGAAGGGAACATCTACGAGTATCCGGAGACCGGCGCGGAAAACGTGCAGTTCGCGCCGCAACGCGAGTATCACGATGAGTATCTCTATTCGTGACAGTATTACCCTCGATTTCGCGAAGCATTCTTTCCTGTCATTTCGAGCGAAGCCGAGGAATCCCGGTGCATTACCGTAAAGCTTGCATCGCGGGATGTCTCGACTCCGCTTCGCTTCGCTCGATATGACAAAAAGACCTTCCACCGGCAAACGCCTGATCACGTTTGCCGCGGTACTCACTGCGATTTGTGTGGCCAGCATTATCATCGCCGGGCTAACCAGCCTCGTCTCGCTAGCGGATCGCATTCACCCCGTCGTCGGGCAGATCGTGTTCTGGGCTGTTTGCGCGGGGGTGGTGATCCTAGCTCTTTACGGGTTGTTCGCCTATGCGCGAATGCCGGCGGCACTTGTGCCCCCACAAACAAGCTCAGGCCGGGAATTCGATAAGTACATCGCGGCCTTACGCGAGCGACTCCGATTGAACGAACGGACGGGAGACAAACCGCTCGAGACATTGCCACAAATAGAATCGGCGCTGGCTGAGCTGTCGACCGAAGCGGATAAAATTGTGCGCCGTACTGCGAGCACCGTTTTCCTGAGCACAGCGCTTCTGCAAAATGGTCGCCTTGATGGAATGATCGTACTCTTCACCCAGGTGCGAATGGTGTGGCGAATCGCGCGCGTTTATGTGCAGCGGCCTTCACCTCGCGAGATGATGCGGCTTTACGCGAATGTCGCGGGCACTGCATTTGTCGCCAGCGGTCTCGAGTCACTCGACATGGGGCAAATGTTCGCGCCGCTTGCCACTTCGATGGTGCCCGCGCTCAAGAGCGCCATTCCCGGTTTGAGCGGCATTTCGCACCTGCTCGTGCGCTGCGTCTCGAATGGCGCGGCCAACGCGTTTCTCACCTTGCGCGTGGGCGAAGTCGCGCGCCGGTACTGTGCGCTGACGACGGCGACATCAGCAGAAACCATTCGCGCCTCAGCGACGGCTGAAGCGGTGAAACATCTCGGCCGAATCGTGCGCGAGAACGGCGCGCTCGTCGCGAACAAAGTTTGGGAATCGACCGGGCGCGTGTTCATCGAGAGCGGATTGGCCAAAGCCGAAGACGTAAAAGACGCGGCGCGCGATTGGCTAGGCCGGATGACCCCGCGGCGACTGCGGCATGGTGAGCTGGCCCGCTAGTCATTCGTTGACAATCTCGCCGCCGATCACTGTCATCGAACAACGCGTTTGCAGAATCTGCGGCTCGGGAATTTTCATGATGTCAGCGGAAAGCACGGTGAAATCGGCAAGTTTGTCGGGTTCGATTGAACCTTTGTCTTTCTCTTCGAACGCCGCGTAAGCAGCGTTGACGGTAAAAAACTTCAGCGCTTCTTCGCGTGAAACCGCTTCCTCCGGATGCCAGCCTTCGCCTTGTTCGCCGTGAATGCTCTTGCGCGAAACTGCCGCATAAAACTCGATCATTGGCTCGCCACGTTCCACCGGCGCGTCGGAGCCGCCGCAAATAATCGTGCCGGTTTTCAGCAGGCTGTTCCACGCGTAGGCGCCCGCTAGCCGCGCCATTCCAAGCCGGGCGGGCGCGAAAAACAAGTCGCTGATGGCGTGCGACGGCTGCATCGACGCGATCACGTGCAGCTTCGCAAAGCGCGGCAAATCCTGTGGGCTCAAAATCTGCGCGTGCTCAACGCGCCAGCGCGGCTCCGCGATTTTTCGCTGGGCCGTCGGCACTGCTTTGAACGCCTCTTCATACAAATCGAGAATGGTGCGGTTGGTGCGATCGCCGATCGCGTGCGTCTCCACCTGGATGCCGCGACGCAATGCTTCGGCAAACATCGGCCGCAGCTCTTCCGGTTTCTGGGTCAGGTAACCGGAGGTCTCCGGCTTGTCTGAGTACGGCGCGAGCAGCGCGGCGCCGCGCGAGCCGAGCGCGCCATCGAAAATCGCTTTGATGGTGCGTTGGGTGAAATGATGATCGTAGGCATTCAGCGTTGCGCCATCTTTCAGTAACTCGTTAGCTGCGGGCCCGGGTCCCCACGCGGCGTTGATCATGCGCAGCTTGATTTTTGCCTGATCAAAGGCGCGGCGGATGATCGCCTGATCGTCCAAGTCGCTGCCGGCATTTTGGATTTCGCACCAGCCGAGCCCGATCTCGCGCTTAATCCCGGCAAGCAGCGCTTCTTCCCGCTGCGCGTCCGTAGGCTTCGGAAATTTTGCGGCGACAAGGTCCTGCGCGTTATCGAGCAGCATTCCGTTCGGCTCGCCATTTTTGTCTTTGAGAATTTTGCCGCCAAATGGATCGGGCGTGTCGCGCGTGACGCCGGCAATTTTCAATGCAACAGAATTGGCGATGGCAGCGTGGCCGTCGGCGCGCGTGAAAAAAACTGGATTGTCCGGCGCGATTTTGTCCAGGTCAGCGCGGGTGGGGAATTGCGGCGGCTTCCAGAACGTCTCGATCCAGCCACGGCCGGTGATCCATTTCCCGTGCTCGGTTGTACTCACACGCTCTCGTACTTTGGCGAGAAAAGCCTCGAGCGAATTTGTCCCTTCAAGGTTCAGCGTCAGCTCGCGTTCGCCGATCCCGAAAATGTGGCAATGCGAATCGGTCATGCCCGGCACAACCGTGGCGCCATGCCAATCGACCACGCGTGTACTAGGACCCCGGAACTTCTGCGCATCAGCATTCAAGCCGACGAAAATGATGCGTTCGCCTTTGACCGCGACTGCTTCGGCGCGGGGCTGCTTGTCGTTAACGGTGTAGATGTTGCCGTTGAGGAAAACTGTGTCGGCAGTTTCGGCGTGGACGTTCAGCGCAACAGCACAAAGCAGAAATGCGAGTCTGCGCATCGGCTCATTCTGCTGTCATTCCGAGCGAAGTCGAGGAATCCCGTTGTGGAAGCTTAAAGGTAACGCCGCGGGATCCCTCGACTGCGCTTCGCTTCGCTCGGGATGACGAGAAGGTGCGACGCCTCAGAATCCTCTAAATCCAGTTAATCCTGTCTAGTTTACTTTTGCTCCAGCTCGAGCAGCAGACGTTTGCGCCAGACGCCGCCGCCGTAGCCGCTGAGCGTTCCGTCTTTAGCGATGACGCGGTGACATGGAATAAGAATACAGATGCGGTTCGTGCCGTTGGCGCGCGCCACGGCGCGCACCGCGCGCGAGTTGCCGACGCGCTCCGCGATCGCTTCGTAGCTAGCGGTTTCTCCTGCGGGAATTTTTTGCAGCTCCCGCCAGACGTTTTCCTGGAATGGCGTGCCTTTGATGAAAACGGGTACGCTGAAATCGCGTCGCTGGCCGGCAAAATACTGCGCCAGCTCTTCGCGCAATTGTTTCAAGATGGCGTTGTCGCCCGGCAGCACAGCGACGCTGAAACGTTTGCGCATTTCGGTGCAGGTGGTTTCCAAACCACGTCGATCAGCGAACTCAAGAAAGCAGACGCCTTTATCATTCGCCGCGGCAATCATCGGGCCGAGCGACGTCTCGATCATCGTCATGCGAATGCAATCGGCGCCATTCTTTGGCGCGGCCGATTCGCCGAAAGTGCGCGTCAGCGCATCGGCAAAACCGCTGTGTGATTGGAAACCATTGCCGAGCATGGCGTCTTCTTTGCGCGCGCCATTCCGTAGCTGCGTAAAGGCGCGGGAGAGCCGAATCCCGCGCGACCAATTGCTGAACGTCATGCCGTAATTCTGCTGGAACCAGCGGCGCACCCGCTCGGGGGTGGTGTTCATGTCGCGCAAATCAGCAGCGCCTAATCGCGTTTCCGGCGCGGCGTTTACGCGCTCGATGATGCGCGCGATCCAATCCGGCGGGTCACCATTCACCAGCTCCGGCTGACAACGTTTGCATGGGCGGTAACCGGCTGAAATGGCGTCACGAAGCGCGGCGAAAAACTCGACGTGCTCCCGTTTCGGGCGCGAGGGACACGATGGCCGGCAGAAAATCCCGGTCGTCTTGACCGCGAGGAAAAAGAGACCGTCGTAACTCCGGTCGCGCTCGTTCCACGCGCGTTCCATTTCGGCGGGAGAAAGCGTGCTCGTGTTCACGCCAGCAACCTAGCACGGGCGTCCACCGAAAATGCGACGTTGTCTTTCGGTTTGTAGCGGCGGCTGTCCTCAGCCGCAAAGAGGAAAGTGCAATCGTTGCGGGTGAGGACACCCGCCGCTACAACTGAGCGAAGATTTTTTTTGCCAAGCCGATGCCGGTTTATAGAATCAGCACGCTGCTACTCACGTCGCAGCGCCGAACCTTAACCTTTTCGCTCGCCTGAACCGGTCACGTCCTTTTCCCAACTCGATTGCGTATTCCTCATGGCGGCTGGGAACCAGGGCTGAGCGCGTCCGCTGAAGTATGGCGAATTTTTTTCCGCGCTGGTCCAATTGGCTGCCGCTGAAACTCGCGGTCGCTGGATTCCTTATCGTGTGCGGGCTCACCGCGGGCACCTGGTACTATGTCACGCCGAAGTACACGAAAGTCGGTTACGAGCCGATCCAGCCGGTGCCATTCCCGCACGATGTGCACGTGAACCAGCTCGGCATGGATTGCCGGTACTGCCACAGCTTTGTGGAAACGGCGGCGCACTCAAACGTGCCCAACACGCAGACCTGCATGGCCTGCCACCAGCAGGTGCAAAAAGATAATCCGAAGCTCGAGCCGGTACGCGCCAGCTGGAAAACGGGCCAGCCGGTCGAGTGGGTGTGGATTCATCGGCTGCCTGATTACGTTTTCTACAATCACGCCGCGCACGTGAACCGAGGCATCAGTTGCGCGGTTTGTCACGGCCAGGTGAATCACATGCCGGCGATGTACGACGCCAAACCGATGAGCATGGCATGGTGCCTCGAGTGTCACCGGCACCCGGAGAATTTCCTGCGGCCCGAAGACCAGATCACAAACATGGATTGGAAGCCGGAGGATGTGAATCCAGCGGCGTTCGTGGCGAAGTACGGCGAGCCCAAAGGCGTAAAGGAAGACTGGTCGAAGAAGAAACATCTCACTCAGCAGGAAATCGGGCAGACTTTGAAGGAGCGGTGGAACATTCACCCGAGCGAGACTTGTCAGGTTTGTCACCGATGAAGCGCGTCCTGCCCAATCTTGCCGGTATAGTGGCGGCTGTCCTCAGCCGGACCTTAATTTTGCGCGTGAGGACACGCGCCGCTACAGCATGAAACGCGTATTCCACCATCCGCCGGAGCCGGCTACTGGACGCCAGTACTGGCGCAGCGCTGATGAGCTGCATGACACGCCGGAGTTCCGCGAATGGCTCGAGCGCGAATTTCCCTCCTGCGCCTCGGAGTTGAACGGTGACGAATGGTCGCGCCGCAGCTTCCTCAAGTTAATGGGCGCATCGCTGGCGCTGGCCGGCTTTGGTGTGACGAGCTGTCGCCGCCCGGAGCTGCACCTTGTCCCATTCACCAAGACAGTCGAGTGGACCATTCCCGGAAAGGCGCTGTACTATTCGAGCGCGATGCCGCGCCGCAATGGCGCCATTCCGCTGCTCGTCACCACCGTCGATGGGCGCCCGATCAAATGCGACGGCAACCCGCTGCATCCCGCGAGCAACGGCGGTAGCGACGTTTTCATCCAGGCGGCAACGAACGAGCTTTACAATCCGATGCGGGCCAAACGCGTCGCGGAAAACGGCAAAACCAGCGACTTCGCCGCCTTCGAGAAGTACTTGGCTGATTTGCGCGGCAAGATGTCCGCCGAGGGTGGCGCCGGGCTCGCGTTCCTGGTGGAGCAAACGCACTCGCCCACGCGCGAGCGGCTTCGCGCGGAGCTCGAAAAAATGTTCCCGAAGATGCGCTGGGCCATCTATGACCCGCTGCTGAGCGAAGCGCAGAATTTCAGTACTCAACTCTCCTTCGGCGACAACACGCGCCTCACGCCGCGCCTGGATCGCGCCGACGTCGTTCTCGCGCTGGATAGCGATTTTCTCGATTGCGGCGAGGGCGACCTTGCCGCCACGCGTGGCTTCACTTCGCGGCGCCGGGTGAATTCGCCTAAAGATTCGCCGAACCGGCTCTACGTCGTGGAAAACCGTTTCACGCTGACTGGCGCGATGGCTGATCACCGGCTGCGTTTGCCGGCAAGCCAGATTCCGCTCTTCGCCCACGCGCTGGCCATGCGGATTTCCGGCGCGACACAGGATGGCGCGCTCGGCTCTGTTCTTGCCACCTTGCAGGTGCCGCCGGGCGCGGCGCAGTTCGATCAAGCCTGGCTGAATGGCGTGGCGGACGATCTGATTTCGAAAGCTGGCGCCTCCCTCGTACTCGGCGGCCCGAACCAGCCGGTGGTCGTGCAGTTGCTGGTTTACGGAATCAACGCCGCCCTGAAGAACATCGGCAGCACCTTGCTCGTGCGCGATTTCACGCGAAACCCGCGCGACAACTCGATTCTCCAGCTGGCGAACGACATTGCCGCGGGAACAGTCAAGCAGCTCTTCATCCTCGGCGCCAACCCTGTCTATAACGCGCCGCGCGCCGTCGCTGTCGATCCGCAGACGCGCCAGCCGGTGGACTGGCTTGAATTGCAAAAACGTGTGCCGGACGTGGTGCGCCTCGGCTATTACGAGGATGAAACTTCACCACATTGCCGCTGGAACATTCCCGCATCGCATTTCCTCGAATCCTGGGGTGATGGGCTCGCCAATGACGGCAGCTACGTCGTGGTCCAGCCGATGATTCTGCCGCTGTTCGGTGGATTGTCCGAAATTGACTTGCTCCAGGCGGTTCTCGGCCGGCCGAAAGTTGAAGGCCCGGACTTAGTACAGGAGACATTCCGCGCCACAAACCCGCCCGGCGATTTCGCCACGGTCTGGTCACATTTCCTGCGCGACGGTTTCGCCGCGCACGTACAGCCACGCGAGCACATAGGCGCGACGTTCAACTCAAATAACGCTGGCGGCATTGCCCATAATCTCTGGGCGCCGACAAATCCGCCCACGCAGCAATCCCCGGAGATCGTACTCGTGCGCGATTATTCCATCGACGACGGGCGGTACATCAATAATTCCTGGCTCCAGGAAATGCCGGACCCGATCACGAAATTGACTTGGGATAACGCGGCGCTGATGAGCCCTGCTTACGCGCGTTTCCTCGGTGTCGAGAACGGCGATCTCATCAACATCACAGTCACCGACACAGCGAAGCAACCGAACGGCAAGCCTTACCAGCGGGAGCTGGTCATCGCCGCGCTGATTTCGCCCGGGCACGCCGAGAACTCGATTTCCATTCCGCTCGGGTACGGGCGCGATAGCCTGAACGGTCCCGGTCAGCACGTCGGCTTCAACGCGTACTTCCTGCGCACGCCTAACCAGCCGCACTTCATCGTCGCTGACGGCAAGATGATCGAAAGTGTAAAAGTGACGAAGGTCGGCGGGAAATATCCGTTCTCGATCACGCAGGACCACTTCAGCATTGAAGGGCGCGGACTTGTGCGCGAAGCCACGCTGGAGCATTACCGCGATGATCCGGAGTTCGTGAAAAAGATTGCGGGCGACGATGAGCTGCCGGCGAAACTGCCGACGATTTACGCGCATCCGCCGCTGACGGCGCCGCAGCAGTGGGGCATGGCTATTGACCTGAACACCTGCACCGGTTGCAGCGCCTGCGTCATCGCCTGCCAGGCGGAAAATAACATCCCGGTGGTGGGGAAATTGCAGGTGTCGCATGGCCGCTGGATGCACTGGATGCGCATCGACCGGTACTACGCGACGGAGAAAGGCTACGACGAAGACCGGGGCGATATTCCGGAAGATCCGGAAATGGTGCACGAGCCGATGCTTTGCCAGCATTGCGAGAACGCGCCGTGCGAAACGGTCTGCCCGGTGAACGCGACCGTCCACAGCGACGACGGCCTGAACGTCATGGCTTACAACCGTTGTGTCGGCACGCGTTATTGCGCCAACAATTGCCCGTTCAAAGTACGCCGCTTTAACTTTTTTGATTACAACCAGCGGCCGGTCGGGAAAAAGAAAGTCGCCGGGGCGTTCTCGATCTATAAGGAGTACTTCGCGCCGCTGACAGACAAAGGCGCGCCGGATACGATCAAACTTTCCAAGAATCCGAACGTGACCGTGCGCATGCGTGGCGTGATGGAGAAGTGCACGTTTTGTGTCCAGCGGATCGAGGAGGCGAAAATCGCGGCGCACGCGCATGCCGGCCCGTCGCCGAATACGCTCATCCCTCGTGATTCGTTCACCACTGCGTGCGCGGAAGCCTGCCCGAACGGCGCCATCGTGTTCGGTGATATCAAGGATCCAGAAAGCCGCGTCTCGAAGATCAAAAAACAGAATCGCAATTACCGGCTGCTTGAGTACTTGAATGTGAATACGCGCGTCAGCTATCTGGCCCGAATTCGTAATCCCAACCCCAAGATGCCGGACGCGCGGAAGATTGGCGTCGCCAGCCCGAATGAGCGCGAAGAAAAACCGGCGAAACACGATTTTCATCAGCATGACAAAGGCACGCTGAACCCCAACGGCAGCCCCGGCACCGAGCCGCCGCCCTCACCTGCGGAGGAGGAGAAGAAGTGAAGAATTGCCGATTGCCGATTGCCGATTGGCGAGTGGGGCCTGGCCTTGTCGCTGGCGCGCACCAAAGAACGGCGTGCAGTTACCTCAAAGGTGACGCAACGGGATCCTTCAACGAAAACTCGTCACTCGTCAGTCGTCACTCGCCATTATCCTGATGGACGCCGGAACCAGAGCTCAAGCCATCATCGCCAGCGAAGCTTCGACTTCGGTGGAGCGGCCACTGGCGCGTGTACCGCTGGTTTTGAACCGGCGCAGTTTTGCCTGGGTGACGGAACGGATCGCTGGCGCGGTGGAGAATCGCGCGCCGAAATGGTGGTGGGCGGCGTTTGTCTGCACCTCGATGCTCGCCGGCGTCGGGCTGTTTTGCATCTGCTACCAGATTTCCACCGGCGTCGGTACTTGGGGCCTCAACTCGCCGGTCGGATGGGCGTGGGACATCACCAATTTCGTTTTCTGGATCGGTATCGGTCACGCTGGCACGCTCATTTCGGCCATCTTGTACTTGCTGCGCCAGAAGTGGCGTACTTCGATTAACCGCGCCGCTGAAGCGATGACCCTGTTCGCGGTGATTTGCGCCGCCATTTTCCCTGGGATTCACGTCGGGCGCGTCTGGATGGCGTGGTACCTCGCGCCGCTGCCGAACAATTACGGCATCTGGCCAAACTTCCGCTCGCCGCTGCTCTGGGACGTGTTTGCCGTTTCCACGTACTTCACGGTGTCGGTACTCTTTTGGTACACCGGGCTCGTGCCGGACCTCGGCACGCTGCGCGACCGCGCCACGTCAAAGGTAAAGAAATTCCTCTATGGCATTTTCGCGCTCGGCTGGCGCGGCGCGAACCGTCATTGGCGGCACTACGAGATGGCGTATTTGCTTTTGGCGGGCCTTTCCACGCCGCTCGTGCTCTCGGTCCATAGCGTTGTCTCGTTCGACTTCGCCACTTCCATTTTGCCCACCTGGCACACGACCATTTTCCCGCCGTACTTCGTCGCCGGCGCGATCTTCGGTGGATTCGCCATGGTACTCACGCTCATGTTGCCGGCGCGGGCGTTGTTCAAATTGCAGGACATCATCACGCCGCAACACGTGGACAAAATGGCGAAGATCATCCTGCTCACCGGCTCGATGGTCGCCTACGCCTACACCATGGAATTTTTCATCGCGTGGTACAGCGGGAATCAGTACGAGCGTTTCGCTTTCTGGAACCGCGTGCTCGGCCCGTACTGGTGGTACTGGTGGACGGGAATGCTTTTCTGCAATTGCCTTTCGCCGCAGCTTTTCTGGATCCGCTGGTGCCGGCGCAACACGTACGTCGTGTACTTCGTCTGCATGTGCGTGAACGCCGGGATGTGGTTCGAGCGTTTCATTATCATTGTCGGCGGATTGCATCGCGACTTTCTTCCCAGCTCGTGGGGCATCTTCATTCCCACGTGGGTCGATATCTGGACGTTTGCCGGCACCTTCGGCATTTTCCTCTCGCTCTTCCTGCTTTTCATCCGGTTCCTGCCCATGATCGCGATGAGCGAAGTGAAGATCGTTTTGCCGGAAGCTGACCCGCATTTCCATGCCGGCGATACGGCTGCGCTGCATCATCCGGTTGCCGCCGGTGGAAAGGAGCGGACGTGAACAGGTGTGTAGAGGCGGGTGTCCTCACCCGCAACAGCTGGCGGCAACGAGCGGGTGAGGACACCCGCCCCTACACTGTCGCGGTATGAAAACCCCCTACGGCCACAACGTTTACGGGATCGCGGCAGAGTACCCGAGCGCGGCCGCGCTTTACGAAGCGGCCAAGCGTGTGCGCGACGCCGGGTTCAAGCGCTGGGATGTTTTTTCGCCTTTCCCTATCCACGGAATGGACGAAGCGATGGGACTCGGGAAATCCTGGCTGAGCGCCGTCGTGCTCGCTGGCGGGATCACCGGCATTCTTACCGCGCTTATTCTGGAGTGGGGTCCGTCGTGGATTCTGTACCCATTAATTGTCCACGGAAAACCGTTTACCTGGCGCGTGGTGCCCGCTTTTTTCCCGATCATCTTTGAGCTGACAATCCTTTTCTCCGCATTCGCCGCCTTTTTCGCCTGGCAAATCATGAACGGTCTGCCGCGCTGGAACCATCCGATGTTCAACTGGAACCGGTTCGCCCGAGTAACGAATGACGGCTTTTTCCTGGCCATTGAAGCGAACGATCCGCGCTTCAGCGAAGAAGAAACGCAGCACCTGCTCGAAGAAACAGGCGGGCAGCATATCACCATGATTCATGAGGAATAGGATGCGACGCCCTTTCTCCAGTCATCCTGAGCGAAGCGAAGCGAAGTCGAAGGATCCCGTGCAAGTTACCTTACGGGTAGCATCACGGGATCCCTCGACTCCGCTCGGGATGACACATTTCGCGGTGCCATCGTCCCGATTCTCGATGCGCGATTCACGATTTGCACGTGCGCGTTCGTCATTGCCCATCGTTTCATCATTCGGCGTTCGGGTTTCGCCATTTTAAAACCATGCTGCGCGGCTTTCTTCTCATCTTTACCCTGGCCGCGATCGCTATTGTCGCGATGGCTGGGTTCCGCGGGCAGCATAGCCCCCGTCCGCCGTGGGAGTTGATGCCTGACATGGTGCGGCAGCCGAAAGTACGAGCGCAGGCGCCGCTCGGTTTTTTCGCTGATGGCCGAGGACCGCGCCTACCGATCGATGGCACCGAGCCGGTCGGTTACGACATTCCCAAGCCGCAGCAGAATGCGCCGCCAGAAATTTCGCCCAGCGGCGCGCCGCCCGGGGAAGAATCAGCGCACGCGCCACTAGGCTTCAGCGTGGGCACAGATTATTACAACACCGGAAAAATGGGCGCGAACTGGGGCACTGGCATCCCCGTCGCGGTCACCGCTCAGCTGATGGCGCGCGGGCAGCAGCGGTTCATCATCAACTGTTCGGTCTGTCACGGGCTGACGGCAGCGGGCAATGGCATGGCGAAACAGTTCGGACTGGCCACCGTCATCAGCTTGCAGGATGAACGCATTCGCAAAATGGCGGACGGCGAGATTTTCAACACCATCACCCATGGCAAAAACACCATGATGTCCTACGGCGGTAACGTGCCGGTGGCCGATCGCTGGGCGATCATCACTTACATTCGCGCCTTACAGCGAAGCCAGAACGCAAGCGTAAACGATGTCCCGCCTGACCAGCGGGCGAAACTCGATCAGCCGGAGCCGGCAAAGAAATGAGCGAGCTAACGCGCGAGCCAGTGCCGCAGGGCGAGTATTTCGAGACGAACCGCTTCGCCGGTCTATCTCTCGGGCTCGGTGTGGGGGCCCTTGTCGGCTTGGTACTTTGCCTCATCGGCGCGTTTGTTTCGCCGCTGCAATTCAGCTTCTCGTGGATGTTTGGGTTCATCCTTTTCTTCACCATGTGCAACGGCTGCCTGTTCTGGATCATCGTCCACTACGCCACTGACGCGGAATGGACGGTGGTGGTCAGGCGGCAGTTGGAAAATATCGCTGTACTTCTGCTCGCCCTCGCCATCCTGGCGATCCCGATCCTGCTGCTGCGGCATCAGCTTTTCGAGTGGACGAACATTCCACCCGGCCAGGATCACGTCCTCGATTCCAAACGGCAGTACCTGAACTGGCCGTTCTTTATCTTCCGCGCGGTACTTTATTTCGTGCTGCTCGGTGGCATGGCTTACCTGTTGCGCCGGTTCTCCGTCGCGCAGGACCGCGATGGCAGTCCGCGCTTCACCATCTGGATGCGCAAAGTCTCTTTTGGCGGGCTCCCCATCTTCGGTTTGGCGCTGACTTTCGCTGCGTTCGATTGGCTGATGGGCCTGAACTATCGCTGGTACTCAACAATGTGGGGCCCGTACATTTTCGCGGGCTCCGTCGGCAGCTCGATGTCGCTGCTCGTGCTGGTCATCACGGCTCTGCGCAAGGCCGGCTATCTCAAAATCGTCACGCTCGAGCATTACCACATCATGGGTAAATGGATGCTGGCGTTTTGCATTTTCTGGGCCTACATCGGCTTCGGCCAGTACATGCTGTATTGGTACGCGAACATCCCCGAGGAAACGCAGTTCTTCATCGTGCGGAACACGCAGTCGTGGTGGCCGCTGAGTTTGCTGCTGGTGTTCGGCCGGTTTTTCGCGCCGTTCGGCATCCTGCTGCTGCGCTCGATCAAGAAACACCCGCACCAGCTCTGCTGGGTCGCCGGCTGGCTGGTGTTTATGCAGGCGCTCGACATGTACATCATCGTGCTGCCCGCGCTGCACGGCACCGGCGTTCGCCTAAGCATCTGGGATTTGATCTGCCCTCTCACCATCGGTTGCAGCCTGGCGTTCGTTTATCTGCGAATACTCGGGCGCGCTTCCATGTTCCCGGTGCGCGATCCGCGGCTGATTGAGTCGCTTCGTCTAAGCAACTGATATGGCTGAACCGGTCGCGACATCACGCCTTGGCAGCGAACGTGTCAGCTTCACCGCGTGGCTCGGTGTGGCGCTGCTTTTCATTCTCTTCGGGCTGATTGTCGCAGTACTCACCGGCGTGTCGCCGCGTGGCACGGATTACGAAGAAAAGCGCGCGAAGAATCGCGAAGAGAAACTCAAAGCCATGCGCGATGAAGCGGCCAAGGACCTGAATTCCTACGCCTGGGTTGATAAGAGCAAAGGCGTAGTGCGCATCCCGATTGACCTCGCCATGCAGCTCACCTTGGCCGAGCGGGCGAAACAAAAACCGGCGCCCGCGAACCCGATCGAATCACCCGCCGCACCGGCGGCTTCGCCGGCCGCCAGCGCGCAATCTGCCGCCACCCAGACCGGCGCCAGCCAGCCCTCGCCCACGCCGTCAGCGCGGGCAGCGTCGCCCAGCGCGAAACCGGCGCTGCCTTCCGTCGAAGGGCCGAAGAATCCTGAGATTCGCGGACAACCTGCCGGCGCGGCGAACCCGCCAAATGCCGAGCCTGGTACTCAACCCGGCGCGTCCGCTACACCCGCCGCGGCGCCGTCGCCGCCCAGCGGACAGCCGGCCGTTTCGCCTTCAGCAACACCAGCGCAATCGCCTGCCGGCACTCCGCTTCCGGTCGCGGGCAAAACGCCGCCGCCTTCTGCAACGTCTTCGCCATGACCTCGACTGACATTCCGCTGAAAAGCCCTGGGAGCGTGACTGATTTGAGCGCGGCGGAGGTCGAAGCCGTCGAGCGCGCGCTCATCGACGCGTCAACGCGCGTGCCGGTGCTCATGTTTTATACCTCGGCGATCGCGTGGCTGCTGCTCTGGACGGTGCTCGCGTTTGTCGCCTCCTTCAAAATGCATGCGCCGGACTGGCTCTCGAGCGTCTCATTCCTGACTTACGGCCGGCTGCGTCCGGCGGCGGTCAACGTGATGCTGTACGGCTGGGCCTCGATGGCGGGAATGGGCACCGCCATTTGGCTGATGGCCAGACTTTGCCGCACGACCTTGCGGCATCCGCTCTTGCTCGTGACTGGCGGTGCGTTCTGGAACTTTGGCGTCGTACTCGGGCTCATCGGTATTTTCATGGGCGACAGCACTGGGTACCAATGGCTGGAATTTCCCCCTTACGCCGCGATCGTACTTTTCGTTGCCTACACGCTGATCATGTCCTGGGCGGTGCTGATGTTCAGCTTCCGCCGCGGTGACCCCATGTACATCACGCAATGGTACTTACTCGGCGCTTTCCTCTGGTTCCCGTGGATTTATCTCGCCGCGCAAGTGATGCTTTTCCTCACCCCTGTGCAGGGCGTGATGCAGGCCGCTGTGAATTGGTGGTACGCGAACAACCTTCTTTTCCTCTGGTTCGGCTCACTCGGGCTCGGCACCGCCTACTACATGATCCCGAAAGTCATCGGGCGGCCGGTGTACTCGTATCATCTCGCGGCCATCGGCTTCTGGACTTACGCGTTTTTCGCGAGCTGGACGGGAATGCAACGTTTGATCGATGGTCCATTCCCGGCCTGGATGGTCACGGCCAGCATCGCGGCGATGATCCTCTGCGCGATTCCCTTCGCCACGGTGAGCCTAAATCACCATCTCACGATGCGCGGCTATTTCGGCCTCCTGCGTTACAGTCCCACTCTGCGGTTTAACATTTTCGGCGCGATGTCATTTACCGCGTTCGCCATTGTTGGCGTGCTTATTTCGCTGCGCTCGGTCGCGCGTTATGTGCAGTTCACCGAAGTCAGCGTGGCCTATTCGCACATTGGGCTGTATGCGTTTTTCAGCATGGTGATGTTCGGCGCGATGTACTACATCATGCCGCGGCTGGTCGGGCGTGAATGGCGTTACGCCTCGCTCATCAAAATACATTTCTGGGCGTCGGCCTACGGCATTGGGCTGCTGACGTTGATGCTGTTAGCCGGCGGATTTGTGCAGGGACTCGATATGGATGACCCGACGCTGGCATTCACTGAAACGACACAGGCGTTACTGCCATACCTTCGCGGGCGCAGCATCGCCGGCATTTTGCTCACGGTCGCGCACTTCGTCTTCGCGTACCATTTTGTACTTATGCTCCTCGGGCTCGGCCGCACCGCGAGCGTGCCCACGTTCCTTAACCCGGTAAACCCCGAGCCGGAAGACGCCATTGCCCACTAGGATGAAAGGAATCGGACCACTCGTTCTCGGGATTTTCGGCACGGTCGCGTTTTCGTGGCTGGGGCTCGCGTTTGTGCCGAATTTGCAGATCGGTCATCTCGATCCGCAATCGGACGAGGAAGGCACCGATATTTATCCGGTGCCGCAATCAGGGATGGCCACGCGCGGCAGGAGCGTTTACGTGGCGAACGGCTGTTTCTATTGCCACAGCCAGCAGGTGCGCGCGGATTATGCGGCGTCGGACATCGATCGCAAGTGGGGCGACCGCCGCAGCGCGCCGCGTGACTACATTTTCGATCGCCCAGTTTTGCTGGGTAAAATGCGGATCGGACCCGACCTCGCGAACGTGGGGCATCGCGCGCCGGCGGGCGATCAAAATGCGCCGCCGAACGCCAGCCCGGCAGCTGGAGCTTCCCCGGCGACAACCGGCGCAACGAATGCACCCGCTGCGGCTTCGTCTCCGGCGGCATCGGCCGGGGCGAATGGCGCGGCGCCTCCCGCTCCCGCTGGTTCGCCCGCTGCGGCGACGGCAAAGAATGAGCCCGCCGCCTCACCAGCCGCTTCCGCTCCGGCCGCCACCGCGCAGCAACCGGTCTCGCCAGTGGCTGGAGCCGCGACCAGCCTGGAAGGGTCGAAATCAGAGTCGCCGCCGGTCTATTCCGCCGCCTGGCACCATCTGCATCTGTACTCGCCGCGCAGCCTGAACAAGGACTCCGCCATGCCGTCTTACAAATTCCTCTATGACAAGGAACGCATCGGCGGTCAGCCCGCAGAAGACGCGCTGGTGTTGAAAGGAGACGAAGCGCCGGAGGAAGGCTGGCAAATCGTGCCGAGCTACGACGCAAAATGCCTCGTTGCGTACTTAATGTCACTCGACCAATCGCACGCGTTAAAGGAAGTGAAATCAGCCACGCCGCCGTCTCCGCCTGCTCCCGGCAAAAGTACGAAATGAATCCTCCAAACCCCGACGCGCCGCGTCCCCGCCAGGGCATGGATTACGGCGAGAGCAAAGATGTGCAGCAGGTGCACGCCGCCATTCAGCGGGAAAAACAGGAACCGCGTATCGGGCTCGAGCCGCTCTCGATTTGGCTAATCGCTATCTATGCCATCGCGATTTTCTGCGGCGGCGCCTATCTTGGCCGTTTTTCCGGGAGCTTCAATGGCGAGAGTCTCGACCCGCTCGTCGGTGAGCAGCCGGTCAAGAAAGCAGGCGCGGCGGGTGCGGCCGGCGCGCAGCAGGCGACCGAGCTCACACCGGCCGAGCGCGGCAAAAAAGTTTTCATGGCGAATTGTGCAACGTGCCACCAGGCCAATGGCGAAGGCGTCGCGGGCCAATACCCGCCGCTTGCTGGTTCTGAGTACGTGATCCACGGCACTCGCCGCCCGGCGATGATTGTGCTCAAGGGGCTCGAAGGGCCGCTCACGGTCAAAGGCTCGCATTTCGGTACCGCTGTGATGCAACCGTGGGAAAAAACATTGACCGACCAGAAGATCGCCGACGTGCTCACCTACGTCCGGAGTGATTGGGGCAACAACGCATCGCCCATCAGTGCCGACCAGATCGCCGCCCTGCGCAAAGAGCTGGCCGGCCATCCAGGCTCGTGGCACGAAGCTGACCTGCAGGCCATACCCGCTGATGCCAATCTTCCGGGCGGCGAACAGGGCGGCGCCGCGCAAAAGCCGGGCGCTCCTCCGCAGGGTTCTGCCGCCCCTGCGACGCCAGGTGCGAACCCGCCCAAACCGTAGAGATTCGGCAAAAGCCTGCTCGTCGCGACCGGCCGGCGACATTACGAGCAGGCTACGTTCGTGGAGTAAGTACGCATGAAAAAGTACTGGCTGGTTAAACAGGAGCCGTCCGCGTACTCGTGGGATCATTTCGTGCGCGACGGCAAAACGAGCTGGACAGGCGTGCGTAATTTTACCGCGCGCAACAATCTGCGCGCCATGCAAGCGGGCGACGAAGTACTATTCTACCATAGCGTCGCGGATAAAGCTGTTGTCGGCATCGCCAAGGTCGTGGGCACTGCTTACCCGGATCCGACAGCAAAAGAGGGCGACTGGAGTGCGGTTGAGCTCGCGCCTGTTAAAGCGCTGCGCAAGCCAGTGACGCTGGCCCAAATGAAGGCCGATCCGATATTGAGCGAGACGACACTGCTGCGCCAATCCCGCCTCTCTGTCCACGCGCTCACGCCCGAGCAGTTCCGCGAAATCGTGCGCCTCGGCCGCTGACCGGCGACTCTCAATTGTTAGCCACCAACTTCTTCCGGGTGATACTTGCGCCAGTAACGCTCCGCCGCCGCCACCGCCATGTAACTCGGGTCTGCCTGTTCGTAGGCCAGCACCTCCGCCTCGCTTGCCCCGCTTCCGCGGAGTTCACCCTGTTCCAATTCCGCGAACCCGCCGCGTAACGAAGCTTCGTCCGCTCCGGCACGCAGCTGATCGCGAAACCATTCCGACCAGCGCGCCACGCGTTCGTCCAAGGCGGCGAGGTGTTCGCTAACCCCGGCACCAACGACTCCGAAGTGCGGCAAGTACAATCGTCTTGGTTGAAGAGCGCGAATTTTGGCGATCGATTCCCGCCACCATTCCACGTTCAGCTCCGGCGGAACGAATGGCGGAACCGGCGGTCCATTTCCGATGCGCACCCCGGCCACATCGCCGCCAAAAACATTTTCCTCCCATTCATAAATGTGATGGTGACTGGCGTGCCCCGGCGTCTCGATCGCGCGAACTTCCAGTGTGCCTAAGCGAACGACGTCGCCATCCTGCAAAATTTTAAGCCGCTCGTGCGGCACAGGTGCGACTCGCCCCCAGAGTCGTTCCATATCTTCGCCGAAAATGCGCCGCGCAGAATTCACCAGCTTCTCCGGATCAAGCAAATGGGGCGCGCCCCGCGGGTGCACGTAAATCGTCGCCCCCAGCTCGGCGAAGCGCCACGCCGCGCCGGCGTGATCGAAATGAATATGGCTCAGGAAAACGTGGCGGACATCGGCAGTGGCGAAGCCGGACGCGCGGAGTTCAGCCGACACATTGTCAAAGGTTGATTCTGGTCCGGCATCGAAGAGAACTAATCCTTCGTTTGTTTCGGCCGCTGTTACGGCAATGATGCCGCGCCTGCCGAGATGTCGCGTGTCGAAAACGTGAATCATACGTCATCGTCATCCTCAGGATGACCGATTAGCTAAGTGCCTCAGCCAGTACTTCGGCCATGTGTTTCGGATGTCGATTCGTCAGCTCGGAAATTTGATGTCGGCAGCTCGTGCCGGAGGCGACAATCGTCGCCTCGCGCGGTTCGGCGTTCAGTTTGTCCAAAAGCGGTTGTGCGACTTGGAGCGAGAGCTCGCGCTTGCGCTCCGTCATGCCAAACGCGCCTGCCATGCCGCAGCAGCCAGTGTCGAGTACTTTGGCCCGCCGCCCCGGAATTTTTTCCAGCAACTGCACCATGAAGCCGGTGCGCAGAAGCGATTTGGCATGGCAGTGTGCGTGAATCGCGATTGCTTCGGTGCGTTCACCAAAAACCTTCGGCGCGTGATGATCGTCGAGCGCCTCGTGGACGAATTGCTCGAACAGGAAACAGCGTTTCGCCACTTCGTCGGAATTCGGAATTTTAAGCTCGCGATAATCATCGACGAACATGGAGTAACACGAAGGCTCGAGGAAAAGGATGGGAGGGGGTTGCGTCGTGGAGCGCTGTCGCGGTTGAAAAGTTGAGAGGATTTTCACGTTATGTTCGCCAAATCCTGCCGCGACATCGAGATTGCCCTGGCTGAATGCCGGACGGCCGCAGCATTTTCTGCCCCGAGCTAACGAGACGCAGTACCCAAGCGCTTTGAGTACACGTACGGCCGCTTTGCCAATGTGCGGTTCGTGGTAGCGAACGAATGTGTCGTCCCACAGAATGACGTTGCGCGCGCCGTTCCCGTCATCCCGAGCGAAGCCGAGGGATCCCGTTGCGTTACCTTTGAGTTGAACTTCGCGTGATTCCTCGACTCCGCTGCGTTGCGCTCGGGATGACGATGCGCGTTTTTGAAACCAGCGATCGAATCTTTCGCTCGCGTACTTCGGCAACGTCCGTTTCGCGGAAAGGCCGAGCGTCTTTTGCATGAGCGCGCGCAACGGTCCGAACTCGAGCAGCGCATTTGTCATTCGCGGAAATGTGCAGCCGAACTCCCCGAGTAAATCTGGCCGGCTTAGTACCCGCTCGCGCAAGCCCAATCCATGTCTCTTTTGCGCGGCGTAAAGCAGCTCCGCTTTGAGCAGCGCCATATTCACGTTGGACGGGCACTCGGGTGTGCAGCCTTTGCAGGAAACGCAGTTGCTCAGTGCCGCGTCGAGTTCTTCTGATTGCAGCGGGTCGCGTCCGTTGTCGCGCCATTGCAAAACTTCGCGGATTACGTTGGCGCGTCCGCGGGTGGACTGTACTTCTTCGCCGGTGGCGAGAAAGGTGGGGCACATCATCGGCGCATCCTTGCGGCAGCCGCCGCAGCCGTTGCATTGCTCGAGATTGCCCACGAAAGAATGGTCTTTGAAGGCGAAGGCGAGCCGCGGTTGAAACGGAAGCTCAATGAGCGGCCGCTCGAAATTGTGGCGGAGATTGCGATCGACTCGCGAGCTGCCGCTGTCGTCGAAGATCTTGCCCGGATTCATTCGCCAGCCCGGATCAAACACTTGTTTGATTTCGCGCATTAACCCGAGCAGCTGATCGCCGAGTTGCTCGCGCATGTACTCAGTGCGCGCGATGCCGACGCCGTGCTCGGCTGCAAGCGAGCCCTTAAACTGCTTTACCAGCGCTGACGTTTCATCAGCGACATGGCGGAACTTTCGCAGGTCGCTCGCGCTGTGGAGATCGATGACGGGTCGGACATGCAGAAGCCCACTTGCCGCGTGCCCGTAGTACGACGCAGTTAATCCCAGGCGACCCATTATTGATTCCAAACCGCGCACGTACTCAGGCAACTGCGCCGGACGCACCGCTGCATCCTCGATGAAGGCGACCGGTTTCGCGGCGCCGATGCGCCCCGTGAGCAAGGACAACCCGGCTTTGCGCACGCCCCAGACCATGTTCATCTCGCGCGCGTTCGTCACGACCTGAGAACGCAACCCGAGCCGCCGCGCCTGCATCAGCGCCAGCCGCTCGGCCACATCCCAATCGTAGAACTCGACGATCAGCATCGCCTCGCACGGCTGCGCATCGAGCTGCATCAAATCGCGCGCTGCCTGAAAATGGAGCTGGCCTTTGGTCTGCTCGAGCAATGGCCGATCGATGTGCTCGATCGCGGCCGGTTGCAGGTCCAGCAGCTCCACGGTTGCCTGCATCGCTTCATCGACGCTGGCGAAGAAGATCAGGCCCAGTCCTTTCGCTCGCGGTAAAGGCGAGATTTGTAGCTCGGCCGAAAAAATGGCCGCCAGTGTTCCTTCGCTTCCGGCAAGAATGTCGTTGAGGTTTTTCGGCGAACGCAGAAACCGCTCGATTCCATATCCCGGCCACCGTCTAATGATGCCGGGCGGCATTTGCCGCGCGATCTCGCTTGCGCTCGAGCTAACGAGATCATAAACGCGCTCGCGTTCACCGAACAACGCGCCATCGCTTCGCGTGATCATTTCGATTCGGCCATCGGCGAGTACGATCTCGGTGGCGAGTACGTGGTCGGCTGTCGTTCCATAAACTGGGACACGCGCGCCGGAAGAGTTGTTCGCGATCATTCCACCGATGGTCGCGCGCGAGCTGGTGGCGACATCCGGCCCGAAGCAAAATCCGCGTGGCCGCAGAAACGCATTCAACTGGTCAAGGACAACGCCGGCGCCCACGCGGACGCTGCGTCTTTCGAGATCGAGATCCGTGATCTGCCGGTTGTGGCGGGAGAAATCGACTACGAGTCCGTCACCGATGGCGTTGCCGACAAGGCTCGTGCCGGCACCGCGTGGAGTGATCGACAGTCCGGCATCGATCGCGCTCGTGAGTACCGCGCTTGCTTCTTTAGCCGCGCGCGGAAACGCCACCGCCTGCGGCTCGATCTGGTAGATTGAGGCATCGCTCGAGTACAGAATGCGCGTCAGCCGATCCGTGCGAACATCACAGCCGGTTTGCAGAAAGTTGTCGTTCATCATTTCCGCGTCCGCTTCAAGTGGCGGAGAAGGGCGCGCAGTCGTGCAGTTGTTCCTTCCCGGTCTAATTTGCTGCTGCCCACATCGATGACGAGTG
Source organism: Verrucomicrobiota bacterium (assembly GCA_019244415.1). Taxonomy (GTDB): domain Bacteria; phylum Verrucomicrobiota; class Verrucomicrobiia; order Chthoniobacterales; family UBA10450; genus AV69. The sequence continues at coordinate 29,270 of JAFASN010000106.1, forward strand.
CTTCCCATTCGTCGGCGGGCAACTTCGGATCTGACAACAAGCCATTCACTTCAAGAAAAACCAGACATGCGGCCAGGGCAGTTCGCTTATTACCATCGATAAAAGCGTGGTCTCGGCAGATGTAGAACAGGTAGGCAGCTGCGATTTCAATTGGATCGGAGATCAATACCTTTCCCATCATCGTCGCTTGCGGTGCCGCAATCGATGATTCAAGCAATGCCTCGTCGCGAATACCTGCCGAGCCGCCGTGCGCGCGCAGCACTTCGTCGTGAATGGCCTTTACCGCGGTGACGGTGAGGTGAATGATGCCGCCATTCACGCGAGCCGCTTAAACAAAGTCGCATTTTTCCTAATGACGCGGCGTGCGGCCTGAGCAGCCTCATCACTCGCCAGTCGAGGGCGTACGGGTGTGAGCGTGATAGTGCCACTCTCGTGTACCGTCACATTAACCTGATCGCCTACTTTCACCCGCGCGAGGTCGAGCAGCGCAGTGTCAAAGATGATCCCTTGTGAATTTCCGATCTTGGATATGGTCTTGGTCATAGCGTAATACTATGTTTTACGTCAGCCGGATCGCAAGCGCTCGGCTGATGCGGATCGTTCGAGGCCGAGAACGATCACAATGATGAGCATTGAGCACGACACGCTATTTCGCGCTTTGCAAAACGCGCATTGCCTCTCGATAGTTGCCTCGCTAATCTTCCCTTCTGCATGGACACGACTACTCACGTTGGTGCTCACGCCGCCCACGATCCACATCCTCATGGCGAACACCCTCACCACGAGCTCGGCTTTTGGCGTAAGTACATCTTTTCCACCGATCACAAGGTCATCGGCATCCAGTACGGCCTTTGCGGGCTGGTTTTTCTGTTTCTCGGCTTTTCGCTGATGATGATGATGAGATGGCAGCTGGCCTACCCAGGCCAGGCGCTGCCCGTCATCGGGAAAATCCTCAACGTCTTTGGGCCGGGTTCCATGCCCGACGGGAAAATGACGCCCGAGTTCTACAACTCACTCGGAGCCATGCACGGCACGATCATGATCTTCCTTGGCATCGTGCCGGTGGCGTTCGCGGCTTTCGGTAATTTCGTGGTGCCGCTGCAAATCGGCGCGCCAGACATGACTTTTCCCAAGATCAATGCTGCCAGTTTCTGGGCATTTTTCGTTGGCGGCATGATCATGCTCTTCAGCTTCTTCGTGCCCGGCGGCGCGGCCAAAACCGGCTGGACCGCCTACACGCCGCTCTCGATCATCACTGATCAGGGAGGGACTTACGATCCGGTTTTTAACGGCCAGACGCTGTGGCTAATCGCCTTCATTTTCCTGATCACGTCTTCGCTGCTCGGCGCCGTCAATTTCATCAGCACGATCATTCAGCTCCGCGCGCCGGGGCTTACCTGGATGCGATTGCCGTTTTTCGTTTGGGCTCAATTTGTCACCGCGTTTCTGCTCCTGCTCGCGTTTCCGCCGCTCGAGTCGGCGCTCATCATGCAATTGATGGATCGTCTCGCCGGCACGAGCTTCTTCCTGCCGAGCGGGCTGGTTGTAAACGGCACGCCCTTACACGTCAGTGGCGGGGGCAGTCCACTGCTTTGGCAGCACCTGTTCTGGTTTCTCGGGCACCCGGAAGTGTACGTGTTGATTTTGCCGGCGATGGGCATCGTGGCGGAGATCATCGCGAATAATTCCCGCAAGCCGCTCTGGGGCTACAAATCGTTAGTTTTCGCGGCGCTCGTGCTTGGCTTCCTCTCTTTCATCGTCTGGGCGCACCACATGTGGCTCACCGGCATGGGCACGGCGGTGAGCGCATTTTTCCAGACGACCACCCTCATTATCTCCATCCCATCCGTCATCATCCTGAGCGCTTTTTTCATCTCGCTCTGGGGCGGCTCAATCCGCTTTACCGTGCCGATGCTCTTCGCCACGGCCTTTCTTCCCATGTTCGGCATCGGGGGACTCACCGGCATCCCACTGGCATTTAACTCGGCCGATCTTTACCTGCACGATACCTACTACGTGATCGCGCACTTCCATTACATCGTGGCACCGGGAACGATCTTCGGGCTCTTCGCGGGAATTTATTACTGGTACCCGAAGGCGACCGGCCGCATGATGAACGAGTTCTGGGGGAAGGTGCATTTCTGGCCATCGTTCATCTGCATGAACCTGATTTTCCTTCCGATGTTTTTGCAGGGAATGCTCGGCATGCATCGGCGTTGGTACGATGGCGGCCAGGGCTGGACTCTGGCCGGTGACAAGGTCTGGGGCCTGAGCGGATTCCAATGGAACCAGCCCATATCGATCGCGGCGTGGTGCATGGGCTTGGCGCAAATTCCCTTCATCATCAATTTCTTCTGGAGTATGCGTCACGGCAAAAAAGCGGTGAGCGACAACCCTTGGGAGGCGACCACCTTGGAATGGACTGCGCCCAACATGCCGCCCCATGGGAATTTCGTCACGCCGCCGGTTGCTTATCGCGGGCCGTATGAGTACAGCCTGCCCGGGCGCGACCGAGACTTCACCATGCAGAACGAGCCGATCGAGCCGGGCGAGCAGGTTCATCACCCCAGCACCGAGCCGGTGCTGCATGCGTAGCATTTAGCCGATGGAGATTCCCTACACAGTCGTAGCGCGCCGCGATACCGGCGTGTGGAACGCGAAGGTCGGCATCTGGTTGTTTCTGGCATCCGAAGTGATGCTGTTCGGCGGGTTGTTTTCCGCGTACGTCTTTTTGCGACTTGACGCCGGGCCTGGCGATTGGCCGCACGGTGTACTGAATGTCCCGGTCGGCACGTTCAACACTGCCATTCTGATCATTTCGTCAGTGACGGTGGTGCTGGCGTGGGCGGCGTTAAAGATGCGGCAATTCACCCGCTATCGCATTTACATGGCGATCACCATTCTCTGCGGCGTGGTGTTTCTCGTGGTTAAACTCGGCTACGAATGGCCGCAGAAGTACGTTCACTTCGGCGCGCGCATTAAAGAGTCTGAGCTGGCCAAATATGAAAAGTACTTGGGAAACCAGCACCTGCTCGCCGAAGGTTTCGCGCCGCGCAAGGAAATCACCGGACACCTGCACAATCCACAAGCGCTGCACGATCCTAATATCAAAGAGTACGAGATCGCGCTCGACCCGGTAAACGCCGATCCCACAAACAAGAAAATGGATCGGCCGCACTTCTTCTATGTGCCGCCCACCGAAAAAATCGGCATTGTGGAGAAAGCCGATGTCGAATACGCGAACATGTTTCTTCCGAAGCACAGTTCGTACTTTGCCACCTACTTCACCATCACTGGATTGCACGGCGCGCACGTTCTCGCTGGCGTTCTCGTCTTTTGCTACATGCTGCTGCCGGCGAGCACGCGTTTGTACCGGCAAAACCCGGAGCACCTGGCCAACCGCGTGGAAGTAGCCGGGCTATTCTGGCATTTCGTCGATCTCATCTGGATTTTTGTGTTTCCGCTCTTCTATTTACTTTAGCGATGGATCACTCCGACGAGGTTCCCAGTCCGGGCTTAATGGAAGCGCCGCCTGATCCGCATGCGGCTCAGCACGTGGCTGCGCATGTGCGGACGTACTTAATCGTGGGAGCAACGCTTCTCGCTTTCACCGTCATTACGGTCGCGCTTTCGTACGTAGATTTCGGGCTGATCTTTTCTCACCTGTTTCGGACAAACCTCTCTGAGGCCCAGGGACGGAAAGCCAACGTCGCCGTCGCCATGCTGGTGGCGGCGTTCAAGGCGGGACTTGTCGCGGCGATTTTCATGCATCTCTCGGCTGAGAAACGGCTGATCTACCGGATTCTTTATTTCACCGTTTTCTTTGTGCTCGGCCTGTTCTGGCTCACGTATCTCGCCTGGTACAACCCCATCGTCCGCTGATGTCGATCAAAGGCTTCCATATTCTGTTCATCATCTTCTCCACCCTGCTCGCGCTCGGCGTTGGCCTTTGGTGCGTCTGGGTGGATCTCACCGTTGGCGAACCGGTGTATCTCGCCGGCGCAATTGGCTCATTTGCCTGCGCCCTCGCTCTGCTCGTTTACGGCGTTCTCTTTTACCGGAAAATGAAACGGCTCCGGCTTATCACATGAAAACTAAACTTCTCTCGCTTTTGCTCATCGGAATGCCGCTGGCGCAAACCTTCGCCTGCCAGGCCTGCTTCGGTGATTATCGTGGTGTCACCGGCGGTCCTCCCGCCAACATTCAACATATGGCGATCGCCGTCTGGCTGATGATGGCTTTCACCGGATGCGTCTTCGGCGGATTGGGCGCGTTTAGCTTTTGTCTGTGGCGCCGCTCGCGCATGCCGCTTCAGCCGCACGAAAAACTGGCCGAAGAAGACTTGTCTCAGTATGCGTAGCCTGGCGCTCATCAACGAATTGCTCGGCCAGCCGCCGAACGCTTCCGCGCACGGGTTCCAGATCGACCACATCCTCGAGTTCTGCCATTGGTTCATGGCCGCGCTCTTTGTCGGCTGGTCTGTTTACTTCATCTATGTGCTCATCCGCTTTCGGCGCGGCCGCCATCCGCAGGCCGATCACGAGGGTGTGCGGACGGGAATTTCCACCCACCTCGAGTTTGCCGTGGTGCTCATCGAAGCCGTGCTGCTCGTCGGCTTCGCCATTCCGCTTTGGGGCAAACGCGTCAACGAATTCCCTGACACGAAAGACGCCATCCTCGTCCACGCCGTTGGCCAGCAGTTTAACTGGAATTTTCACCTGCCCGGACCGGACGGAAAATTCGGCAAACGCGACGCCGACCTCGTCACGAACTCAAACCCGCTCGGCCTCGACCCAAACGACCCGGCCGGAAAGGACGATCTTGTTGTTCTCGGCGAATTGCATGTGCCGGTAGATCGCCCTGTCATCATCGAAGTTTCCTCCAAGGATGTGATCCACAACTTCGACCTGCCGAGCATGCGGATCGCGCAGGACGCGATTCCCGGCTCGATCATCCCCATGTGGTTCAAGCCAATCAAAACCGGTACTTACGAAGTTGTTTGCGGTCAGCTGTGCGGTCTCGGCCATTATGGAATGAAAGGCACGCTCGTGGTGGACACGCCCGCAGATTACCAGGCGTGGCTCAAGGAACGCGTGGAGCTCGCCGGCCCTCAAACCGCGCCAGCCCCGACGCAGCGCCCTCCAGGCGAACCGCCCGTCGGTCCCACTCCCGGCACCGTTCCGCCGCCCGGCGGAGGCAACCTCGAAAAGCAGGGTGGCCCGCCAGACGCTCGGCCTTCGCCGCAAGCGACGCAAAGCCCGCACTCATGATTGCGTAGCCGCGTGCCTGCGCGGCGATGTTGGCGACGCTTTCCCAAAAACGACCGCTGGGGTTCTGATCATCGCGCCTCGCGGAGCGCGACCGGAGCGCGTGCTGGTCGTTAACGCCGCGCGCTCTTAGTTGCGCCGACCTCGGGTGTGCTGACAATATCATTGTGAACGTTCGCCAAGGCTCATCGCACAACCCCTGGCTGAATCGCTTCGCCTGGTTTACGGCCGCGTGCACGCTGCTGCTCATCTGTAGCGGGGGAATGGTCACCAGCAAAAATGCCGGTCTCGCCGTCCCCGATTGGCCCACCACGTTCGGCTACAACATGTTTCTGTTTCCAGCGTCGAAATGGGTCGGCGGGATTTTGTTCGAGCACACGCACCGGCTCATCGCATCCACTGTTGGCCTGCTCACTGTTCTCCTCGCGTTTTCGCTGTGGCGGGTCGAACGGCGCCGGTGGGTCAGAAATCTCGGGTTCGTTGCTGTCGGCGCAGTCATTCTCCAAGGCGTACTCGGCGGCCTGCGCGTCACCCTGCTGGAGGCTCAGATCGGCATTTTCCACGCCTGCCTCGCGCAAGCATTCTTCGGGTTGCTTGTGTTCATTGCGCTCGTCACTTCGCGGTTCTGGTCGCGCGGGGCAGGGGACGCGGCGCTGCGACGCGCTGCAATAATAACGACCGCCTTAATTTATTTTCAGCTCGTACTCGGGGCGGCCATGCGCCACCAGCATCGCGATCTTTCCATTACTGACTTCCCGACTGCCTACGGGCGTTGGCTGCCCGACACCAGCGCGGCGGCAATCGCGCGCATCAACGCCGCGCGCGACGCGATCGGGCTCTCGGATGTCTCCGCTGGGCAAATCTGGCTGCAAATGGTCCACCGCTTCGGCGCGGTCCTGGTTGCGGTCGGCGCCGCTACGTTCTTTGCGCTGGCACATCGCGCGCCCGACGCCGCCCTGCGGAAACTCTCCATCGCATGGCTCTTCGGGATCGCTGTCCAGATCTCGTTAGGCGCGTGGACGATATGGAGTAATAAGGCCGCTGACATCGCGACAGCCCATGTGGCAGTGGGAGCGACAATGTTTGCCATTGGCGTGATCGCGTGCGCGCTGAGCTGGTACTCAGGGAGAACTGCATGGGTGCCGCGAGCTAACAAGATCCCGGCACATTCCGTCGTGGGATGAAGACCGCAGTCATCACCGCTCGGGCGCAGGCCACCAGCCGCTGGTCAGACATTTCGCAGCTGGTCAAGGCGCGGCTTACCTTTCTGGTACTCGTCACCACCGCAGTCGGGTATTACCTCCCCGACACGCCCTTTGATCCCGCCGGTTTCTTTCATGTACTTTTCGGCGCCGCGCTCGCTGCCGGCGGCGCTGCTGCGTTGAATCAATGGTGGGAGCGCGATTTCGACGCGCTCATGGTTCGCACACGCGAGCGCCCGGTCGCGGCCGGCCGGATGCCGGCTCGGAGCGCGCTCTTCCTCGGCTGCACTCTCGCTGCCGCGGGGATCATCTATCTCGCCGTGACAACGAACTTGCTAGCGGCGTTTCTCGCCGCGCTCACTGTCGTTATTTACGTGCTCGCCTATACGCCGCTGAAACGCGTCACCACCACGAACACGCTCATCGGCGCGGTCCCCGGTGCGTTGCCGCCGCTGATCGGCTGGGCGGCTGCGGCTGGTTCGCTCGATTTTGCCGCCTGGACGCTCTTCGCCATTCTCTTCATCTGGCAAATGCCGCACTTCTTCGCCATCGCGTGGATGTACCGGCATGAGTACCAGAGCGCCGGATTCCGCATGCTCTCGCGCGACGACGAAAGCGGCGGCCGCAGCGCGAGCCAGGCTGTCCTGTTTTGCATCGGTTTGCTGATCGTGGGCGGCTTTCCCGCGTTCATCGGAATGGCGCACCCGCTTTACCTCGTCGCGGAGTTGCTGCTCAGCGGCGCGTTCACGACACTGGCGATGCGATTCCATCGTGATGGTACTTTGCGTAACGCCAGGCTGCTTTTTCTCGGTTCGATCGTTTACCTGCCCTCGCTGCTGGCGGCGCTCACGATCGCGAAAACATGAGTACGAGCACAGTTGCTTCGAATCCAGGTGCAGTACGGAAAACGCATGTCTGGAACTTTTTCCTTCTCGGCTTCCCTCTTTTCATTGCCGCGGGGCTTTTTGTCCTGCGGGAAATTGAGGTGCATCGGCTCGCCAGTCGCGCCTTTCAGGCCTACGGCACAGTACCGGCATTTGCCTTGACCAATCAGGACGGCCAGTCCTTCGGCGGCGCAGATCTCGCCGGCAAAATCTGGATCGCAGATTTCGTTTACAGCAGCTGTCCCGGGCCCTGCCCAATGATCAGCAGTCGCATGAGCGAGATGCAGAAACCGCTCGAGAAAACAGATGTGCATCTCGTTTCCTTCAGCGTTGATCCGGAGCACGACACGCCCGCAGTGCTGCGTCAGTATGCCGATCAGCTCAAGGCGCAGCCTGGTCGCTGGGATTTTCTCACCGGCCCAACATCGGCGGTTTACGATCTGATCGAGCACGGGTTTAAATTGCCGGTTGCTGGTCACGCCGGCGTCAATGGGCAGCCGGTACACAGCGCGCGCATGGTGCTGGTGGACCGCCGCGGACAGGTTCGCGGCTACTACGACGTCGCTGAACCCGACGCGATCACAACATTATTAGCTGACACGAGCCGACTGCTGAAAGAGCAACCGCGCTAACGACCGACGCGGCGTCACTTAGCTCAGCCGATCTGCTGCATGTAAGCGGCCGCGTCCTTGAAGTTCTTCAGGTCTTCACTGTTCGCGACTTTCAGCACGAATAACCAGCCTTGCCCGAAAGGATCGGTATTCACCAGCGCGGGATTTTGCGTGACTGCATCGTTCGCTTCGACGATCGTACCTTTCACCGGCGCGTAAATGTCGCTCGCCGCCTTTACGGATTCGACTACCGCGACCGCCTCTTTCGCGTTTACCTCGCGCCCTGCTTTCGGTACTTCCACGAACACCACGTCGGTCAATTCGGCCTGGGCGTGATCGGTAATGCCGACACGGATGTTGTCGCCTTCGCGCTTTATCCATTCGTGCGTTTCGGTGTAAAGCAAATCGTCGGGAACATTCATGATGTTAGGGTGCTGGCAGGTTAGCGCCCACTACTGAGCACTAAGTTCAGGCTGGCTTTTTATACAGCGGTTTTTTCTCAATCGTCGCCGGAAATTTTTGGCCGCGGATTTCCACTTCCAGCGGCGTTCCCGGCCTGGCGTACTCAGCCGAGACATACGCCATGCCGATGCCGATGTTCAAGCTCGGTGACAACGTACCGCTGGTAATCTCGCCCACCCGTTCGCCGTTGTTAAGTACAGCGTAATGCGGTCGCGGCGGCGGACCTTTGCCGTCCATCTTGAACGCGATGAGCCGCTCGCGCGCGCCGTTCGCTTTGCTCGCGAGCAACGCTTCGCGACCGGCGAACCGCGATTTGCTCAAATCGACGAAGAGACCGAGCCCCGCCTCAAGTGGATTGCGTTCGGGCGAGAGATCGGAGCCATTCAGCGGATAGCACATCTCCAGGCGCAACGTGTCGCGCGCGCCGAGACCACATGGCTTCATCCCAAACTGCGCGCCCACTGAGAGCGCGCTGCGCCATACTTCGCCCGCGATTTCGGCCGGAAAGAAAACTTCGAATCCATCTTCGCCAGTGTAGCCAGTACGCGCGATGGAAATCGTGCCGCCCGCCATCGGAAAATCAGCGATGAAATTGCGCGACGGCGGTTCCTTATCGCCGCCGATCCAGGCCCGGAAAAATCCCAGCGCGCGCGGCCCTTGGATCGCCGCTGCGCCGAACTCCGCACTGCGATTTTTCAATGTCGCGCAAGTTTCCAGGTTGCGCTCTTCACTTGGAGTCCCGTTCGAAGCTTGCCTCACGTGAGCTTTCAGCCAGCGCCAGTCCTCCTCGATTTTCGCCGCGTTAACGACGAGTAGAAATTCCGTGTCGCCGATCCGGTACAAGATCAGGTCGTCGATAATCCCGCCGCGCTCGTTCAGCAGAAAAGTGTATTGTCCCTGCCGCACCTCAAGCCTGGCCACATTGTTCGTGAGCATCTCGTTCAGCCAGGAGGCGGCGCGCTCACCCGAGACGATGAACTGGCCCATGTGCGAAATATCGAAAATGCCGAGCGCATTGCGCACCGCCTGGTGTTCGGCCACGAGGCTTGTGTATTGCACGGGCATGAGCCAGCCGGCGAACGGCACCATCTTTGCTCCGAGCGTGACGTGCTCGTGCGTCAACGGCGTCGTCTTAAGCGCATCGCCCATTGGGCAAAAGTAAATGGGGCCTTGCCAAGTGCAACGCAACCGCGACCCATTTCACGCCCGAAGAATTGAGGAGCTGATTTACATTCGCGCGTAAGATGACCTTTCTCGACAAACTGGAACGCCGCGTCGGCTTTATCGCCGTTCCAGGACTGCTGCGCTACATCGCGTTTCTCACCGCGCTGGTGTTCGTGCTCGAAAAAATTAATCCCGGTTACCTTGGTCTCCTCGATCTGAATCGCGCGGCGATCATGCGAGGCGAAGTCTGGCGGCTCGTCACTTACATCTTCATCCCGCAAATGAGCAGCATGCTGCCATTGCCGGACTGGGTGAACGTCGTGTTCTACTGCCTCTTCCTTTGGTGGATGGGCAATGGTCTCGAGAGC